>CABYQR010000006.1 GCA_902521155.1 uncultured Alphaproteobacteria bacterium
CCTATACTTAGATTAGTTTTGGAGGACTGAGGTTTGATCGTAGATCACTACATTAACAAAGTTTGTACTCAAATTCTTTATGGAGAATTGAATTTAGAGGTTAAAGGGAAAAAGTACTATTTTCAGGGCCAAAACGATGGTCCTAGCGTTCATTTAACAGTTCATAAACTATCAATGCTTTGGGATTTATATTTTAGAGGCTCAGTTGGGCTTGGAGATGCTTATATAAAAGGCAAGTTTGAAGCAGACGATCTAAGTAAATTTCTAGAATTTGGGGCTATGAATGAAAAGGCGTTTGGTGGCGAAATGGGTGGATCGAAACTATATCGATACCTTTCAAAGTCTTATATGAATAAAACTCAAAATTCTTTAGGTCAAAGTAAAAAAAATATTCATGCTCACTATGATTTAGGTAATGATTTCTATGAGGAATGGTTAGATGACTCTTTAACTTATTCTTCAGGTTTTTTTAAAACAGGTAACGAAACCTTATCTCAGGCTCAAAAAAATAAATTTGATAGTTTAATAAAAGGAAATGAACCAAAATCTGGCGACCATGTCTTAGAAATAGGATCGGGCTGGGGGAGCTTTGCATTTTATCTTATCTCTAAATTTCCCGATATTACTATTGATACTTTGACTATATCACAAGAACAATACGATTTTGTAAAATCTAAAATTGAAGAAAATCATCTACAAGAAAATCTAAATGTAATTTTTAAAGATTATCGAGAACATCAAGGTGAATACTCTCGAATTTATTCAATAGAAATGTTTGAGGCCGTAGGAATGCAATATTGGCAGATCTATTTCGATAAAATAAAAGATTTACTCAAACCATCGGGCGTCTTTTCAATGCAAACAATTGTAATTTTTGAAGGACTTTTTGAAAAATATACTCAAAAAATTGACTTTATACAAAAATATATTTTCCCAGGTGGAATGCTGCCAACAGTCAAAACTTTAGAGAATATAGCTATTGAAAAAAAGTTAGACTTTTTTGTTAAAAATCAAATGGCAGATAGTTATCACCAAACTCTAGAAATGTGGCGTCAAAACTTTAATCACAAATGGGACAAAATCAAAAACTTAGGTTATTCAAATGAATTCAAAAGAATGTGGAACTTCTATCTATCTTATTGCTCAGGAGGATTTAAAGCCAAAACAATTGATGTTTTTCAAATAGATTTTACTAAGAACAGTAATTAACAGTTATCAAGCTTTAAGTTAAAAAACTATTTATCATTCAAATCTAGTTAAAGTAAATTGCGTAATTAAAATAGTGTTTAAAAAACTAGTATTAATAGGTATTTTAGCCTTAATTATAACAGGATGTTCAGATATGAATTTAAAAGACTTTGCTGAAAAAAAACCCGAACTTAAAATAGAAGAATATTTTCTTGGTAAAACTTCTGCCTCAGGACTTTTCATTGATCGATTAGGAAAGGTAAAGCGTCAGTTTACGGTAGATATGGAGGGCATCCAAGAAGGAGACCTTTTTATCTTAAATGAGACTTTTATATACGATGATGGGGAAGAAGAATTTCGTCGTTGGGAAATAAAAAAAACTGGAGATAAATCATATGAAGGACGTTCTTCAGATATAAAAGGAATTGCTTTAGGCGAACGTTCCGGTAATGCGCTAAATTGGCATTACACCCTAAAATTAAAATATAAAGATGGAATTATGTTAGTTAAATTTGATGATTGGCTCATAATGCAGGATGAAAAACATGTTTTTAATAAAGCAACTATGAAGAAATTTGGTATTCGTTTAGGAGATGTCTATCTTTTCTTTAAGAAGGAATAGTTTGGCTTAGTTTGGCAGCTTTATCTTTAGCCTTTTGCTCTTTTTCTGCTTTTCTTTGACCTTTTTCTACAACAGCCTCTAAATCATCATAAGAACATAACCCTAAATCCGTAGGATTACGAAACTCAATAATGGGTTGAGATTGGTTACCAGCTCTAATATTAGCTACAGTTGGTTTAGTTGAACTAGTTAATTTTGCTATCTGAGTATCAGTAAGTATTTTTCCGTATTCTCTGATCAGCCATCCAATTGCCTTTGGACGCTCTTGTCTTACAGATAGGGGTAAATATTTTTTTGCTTTAACACTTGATTGAATTGACTCAGATTTTTTATTTTGAAGTTGTAGCTCTGCTCGCGGGTCACTCTCACATCGTTTGATTTCATCCATAGTTAACTGCCCACTAGCTATTGGATTTAAACCCTGCATTTTATAAGCATCCTCGCCATCAGCAATACTTTGAACTTCTAGTTCGTGAAGCTGACAAAATTGAGATATTTGTGGAAAACTTAATGCAGTATTATCAACAAGCCAAACTGCGGTAGCTAATGGCATTAAGGGTTTATTGTCAGACATACTTATTGTTAAAATAATTAAATGTTAAAAGATTTATATTTATTTTTAAATCGAGCAACTCTTCCACCAGAGTCAACCATTTTCCCAGAACCTTGGTTCCAAGCTGGATGGGAAAGTGGGTCTATCTCTAATTTCATTGTATCTCCCGCTTTTCCCCATGTTGAGCGGGTTTTATAAGTAGAACCATCAGTACGTTCTACTGTAATTTCGTGATAATCTGGGTGTATCTTTTCTCTCATGATTTAGAGAAAATAGAGATCTACTGTTAAAAAATCAAGTAAATATTTGAAGATTTTTAAGTAATTGATTGCTTATTGCAGCACTTGAAGCCACTAAGACCTCATCTTTTAAGGGATTAAATTCTTTACCTTCAATATTTAAACAAACTCCTCCTGCTTCTTTTATAAGAATAATTCCAGCAGCAATATCCCAAATATTTAATCGAGAGACCCAAAATCCATCAAATTTTCCTGAAGCTACGTGTGCTAAATCTAGCGCAGCAGATCCCATAATTCGAATACTTGCTTTTTTAAGCATATGACTTACTTGAGAAACACATCTATCTAGAATGTCTGAATGTTTAATTTGTATGCCAGTAGCAAAAACACTTCCTTCAAATTTATCGCGGTTAGAGACTCTTAATCGTTGATTGTTTATCCAAGAACCAGAGCCTTTGTGTGCCCAAAAAAATTCATTCAAAATTGGATTATAAGTAGCACCAGCTATTATTTCTTTTCGATGCATTAGTCCTATTGAAATAGAAAAATAACCATTTCCATGGATAAAATTTTTAGTTCCATCTAAGGGATCAAAAATAAATACAGGATCATCTCCTTCTAGTTTTTCTAAATCTTTTTCAGTGTAACTTTCTTCTTCTATCTGAAGAAAATCAGGTCGATCTTTATTGAGATTGTAACTAATAGTTTCGGAAGCTTTTAAGTCTGCAGAAGAAACAAAATCATTTTTATCTTTTTTAGATATTTGGAGTTTTTCCAATTCACCGAAATCTCTCACAAGTCCTTTTGCTGCATTACGGCATGCTTTTTCCATTACAACAATGACAGGAGGGATTATAGACATAAAAAAATTATTTTGATTTTTCTATGTATGTTAGTTCTTTAGTATGAATTTTAATTTTGTCACCAGTCTCTATATGTGGAGGGACAGTAACTCTAATACCATTTGCTAAGACTGCGGGCTTATAGGAAGAGGAAGCTGTTTGACCTTTCACCACTGCCTCTGTTTCCAATATTTCGAATACTAAATTTTCGGGTGGGTTGACATTCGCAGGTTTCTCATCGTAAAACTCTATTGAAACTTCCATACCGTCTTCCAGAAATTTTGCTGTTTCTGCATTTACCTGATCACTATTTAAAATAATTTGTTCATATGTTTGATTATTCATAAAAGTAAAGTCTTCACCACTTCTAAATAAAAACTGATGAGGAATTTCTTCAGCACGTACTTTTTCTATAGACTCTGAACTTCTAAATCTATCATTTGACTTGGATTGAGTATTGATATTCTTTAATTCTGCCTGAATATAGGCACCCCCTTTACCTGGCTGGGTATGAGATAGCTTAGTGACTTTCCATAATCCATTGTTGTGTTGGATTATATTTCCAATTTTCAGATCAATCGCATTTACTTTCATTTAGATTTATAAATTTGTATCATCTTATCAAGAAGAGCTAATGAGTCTTCACGTTTTCGCTGAAAACAATTTCTACCAATAATCGATCCATTTCCACCACCTGCATGAATGGCTTTAATTTCATCCATTAGCTCACTATCGTTTTTGGCATCACCACCTGAAAAAACAACTAATCTTTTTCCTTCAAAAACTACTTTTTTAATGTGAGCAACTCGATCTTTAAGTGAACCAATCTCTATTTTATTATTTTCAAAGGCAGCTTTAGTTGGATCTTCTTCAAGAAAATCACTAGGAAGTTTTACTTTAATAATATTAGCTCCCAATAGAGCTGACATATGAGCAGCATAAGAAATTATATTCATTGCTGTCTCACCTTTTTTACTAATGTTAGTCCCTCTAGCGTAGGCCCACAAAACCACAGCCAAACCTTTAGCTTTTGCTTCATGGCTTAGTGATTGATATTCTTCCATTAGAGAAAAATTGTGATCTGAACCTGGATAAATAGTAAAACCAATAGCAGAACATCCTAGTTTTAAAGCATCATCTATACTGCCGGTAACAGCTTGATTAAGAGTAGTGGCTAGAGTATTAGAGCTATTAATTTTTAAAATAGTGGGAATTTGTCCATGAAAATTATCAGAGCTTGTTTGTAATAAACCGAGAGGAGCGGCATATGCAGAAAGTCCAGCATCAATAGCTAATTGATGATGGTAATTAGGATCATAAGCTACTGGATTAACTGCAAAACTACGATCTGGGCCATGTTCAAAACCCTGATCAACAGGAAGGATTATCATTCGACCAGTTCCTCCAAGCTTACCTTGACCTAAAATACGCATTATGTTTGATCGAACACCTACATTTTCATGAGTGTAATTTGAAATTATCTTTTTTGTTGTATTTGAAACCCTCATCTTAACTCCTATAATTTACAGACTTGCTCAGTAGTCTCAAGCATTCTATTTGAAAAACCCCATTCATTGTCATACCACGTCAATACTCTACCAAAGTTATCTGAAACAGCTGTTGTCTCAGTTAAGTCTAGAATTGAACTTCTAGAGTCATGGTTGTAATCACTAGAGACTTTAGGATCAGTATCGACGCCCATAATCCCCTTTAAAGGACCATTAGCATACTCTTGAAATTTTTTATTAAGCTCTCCAACAGAAATAGTCTTATGAGTATTAAACTTAAAATCTACCAATGATACATTTGGTGTAGGAACTCTAATAGCAGTGCCATCAAGCTTCCCTTTTAAATGGGGAAGCACTAAGCCGACTGCTTTTGCCGCTCCAGTACTAGTAGGAATAATATTATTTGCAGCAGCTCTTGCTCGTCTTAAATCTTTATGGAAAGTATCAACAGTATTTTGATCACCTGTATAGGAATGAATTGTAGTCATGTATCCATTTTCAATACCAAACTCTTTATCAATGACATAGGCAACAGGAGATAAACAATTAGTAGTACATGAGGCATTAGAAATTATCACATGATCAGAATTTATTTTTTCGTGATTAACTCCTTGAACAACAGTAAAATCTGCATTGGTGCATGGTGCTGACACAACAACTTTTTTGGCTCCACTTTCGACATGCAATAATGCTTTATCTTTAGATGCAAAAACACCCGTGCACTCTAAAATCACATCAACTTCCTTTTTAGCCCAATTAATATCTATAGGATTTTTTTCAGATGTTATTGTTATTTCATTTTGTCCAACTTTAAATTTATTATCAGCTGTTTTTTGTATCTCATCACCAAATGCACCATGTATACTGTCATACTTTAAAAGATGAATATTAGAGTCAATATCAGCTAGGTCGTTTATATGAGAAATTTCGTAAGTTTCGTTAAATTCATTAGACCTCTCTGAATATGCCCGAAATACCAGTCGTCCTATTCTACCGAAGCCATTAATTGCAACTTTCTTTTTCATTATTTCTTGATCCTTTTCATTATTTTTGATGAAATATTTTTTGGCGTCAAGCCAAATTTATTGAAAATATCTTTAGCTGGAGCACTAGCTCCAAATTTATCTATTCCAAAAATATTTTCTGATTTTGTATATTTATTCCAATACATTGAAGAGCCTGCTTCAATAACAAATACTTGCTCTAATTTTGATTGAAATAATTTTCTTTTAAAAGATGCCTGTTGCTCATCAAACACTGAACTACTAGGCATCGAAACAACTTTTGTTTCTATTTTTTGTTCTTTAAGAAAATTAGCTGTTTCCATTGCCAATGAAACCTCAGAACCAGAAGCAATAATTGTAATATGATTAATTTTTGATGATTGTGAAATTACATAAGCACCTTTGAAATTATTAAGGGTTGCTTTTTTATTAGATATTTGTGGTAAATTCTGTCGAGATAAACAAATAAAAGAAGGAGCATTACTTATTTTAAGAGCAAACTTCCAACAAGCTATTGTTTCCATCATATCACAAGGACGAAAGACATAGCTGTTGGGTATAAGTCTTAGCATATTAATTTGCTCAATTGGTTGATGGGTTGGCCCATCTTCCCCTAGTCCTATAGAGTCATGAGTAAATACTTGAATAGGGTCAATCTTCATGAGAGCTGCAAGCCTTAAACTAGGTTTCATATAGTCTGCAAAACTCAAAAACGTGCCTGAGTAGGTTTTGTATAATCTAGTTGCTGCAATGCCATTCATAATAGAAGCCATTCCATGTTCTCTTACACCATAATGAATGTATTGCCCCTTATAATTTTTATGATTTAAGATATCCATTTGCTTTCCTTTTGTGTTATTGGATCCAGTTAAATCTGCTGAGCCACCAAATAGGGGCATTTTGTTATCTATAAAATGCAATACAGCCTCCGAAGATTTTCTTGTAGCTTGTGGGGTATTAAAATTTTTAAACTCTTTAACAATCCCATCAAATAATTTATCTATTTCTTTTGGGAAGTATTTAAGACCATTAATATTTGAAGATATTTTTTTAGATTGAGTATAAGCCTTATTATTTCTATTTGCAGAGTCTCTCCAAATTTTTAAAAGATGGGCAGGAATAATAAAAGGCCTCTCATTCCATTTAAGTTCTTTTTTTGTTAAGGCAATTTCATCTATTCCTAGAGGTGAGCCGTGAGAAGAAGCTTTGGCAGATTTATTGGGTGAGCCAAAACCTATAATAGTCTTAAAATTGATTAAACTTGGCTTAGATGTTTTTTGAACTTTTTTAAATAGATTTTTGATTTCTTGATGATTATGGCCATTGCCAGTTAGGACATTCCAATTAACTGATTTAAATCTTAGGTTTGTATTATCACTAAAGGCAAGTTCTGTTGAGCCATCGATACTTATTTTATTATTGTCATAAACCAACACTAAATTATCAAGTTTTAAATGCCCCGCAAAACTGATTGCTTCCTGACTAATTCCTTCCATTAGACAACCATCACCACAAAAAACATAAACTTTAGGTATTCGTTTTAGTTTTTTTTCTGAAGCCAATTTTTTTAAAGCTAGAGCCATTCCTACTGCGTTAGAAATACCTTGACCTAAAGGACCTGTAGTTATCTCAATACCAGCATCAGGCTCATACTCAGGATGACCTGCAGTAATGGAGCCAAGTTGACGAAAATTTTTAATTTGGTTAAGGGTCATTTTTTTGTAACCAGTTAAATATAAAAGTGAGTAAAGCAGCATTGATCCATGGCCATTTGATAAAACGAATCGATCGCGAAGTACCCACTCAGGATCCTTGGGGTTATGGACTAGAAAGTCATGAAAAAGAATTGTGGCAATATCTGCCATCCCCATGGGCATTCCAGGGTGACCTGATTTTGCTTTCTCAACTGCTTCCATAGAAAGAAAGCGAATGCAATTTGCAAGATTTGTATAATTTTTCAATGGAATAACTTTGTTTTATACTTAATAATTAATGTATGAACGAATTTCAACAACAAATACTTCAAAAAATTGAACAAATTGCCCTAAAACTTGAAAATTACAAATCAAACAACCAAGATTTAACAAAGCTTAAAGAAGAACTAGAGGCAAAGATTATTTATTTAGAGAGAAGAGAGCAGGAAATAAATTCCCAATTGGAGGATCAAAAATTAGAATTATCTGAAAAATCAGAATTAATTGATAAGGCAACAAATAAAATAGAGAATTTGTTAGGATCAATAGATATTGATGGCTAATTTAACACTTAGTATTGGTGGCCGACCTTTAAAAATACAATGTTCCGATAATAATATTGAAAGAGTCAAAGAAATTGGTGAAGCAATAAGTGGTTTAATTGAAAATGAAAAAAAAGAAAATGTACCTTTTCTAACATCTACACTCATAGCCTATTTAAAATCCATGGAAGATATTCTAAAGAAAGAGAAAATCTTGCAAGATTCTCTTAATCAAAAATTATTTTATGAAAGTAGAATTCAAGAGCTTAAAAGTGAAAACCAAAATTTAAAATTTGATTTAGAACAAATCTTTCAAAAATTAAACGAACATTTTTCCGTTGAATAAACAAGAACTTCGTAAATACCATATAAGATCTAGGATGAAAATGGAAGTCTCTGAGGTTAACAATCTTTCAAATAAAATTAATATTAGAGTACTTGAACTCTTAAGTGATATTCCTGATAATTCTACTATTGGTCTTTTTTACCCCTATAAAAAAGAAGTAAATATTTTAGCCTTAGCAGAAGAGTTGGAAAAAAAGAAAATTCAATGTCTGCTTCCAAAGGTAATTACAAAAAATAAACCTTTAAAGTATTTTTCTTATTCTCATCAATATCCATTACTTGAAAAAGGATTTGGGGGGATAATGGAACCTGTGAGCAATCACTCAGTCGATCCAGATTTCATTATAGCTTCTTGTTCTGCATTTAATATTGAGGGTTATAGAGTTGGTTATGGGGGAGGTTTTTTCGATCGAACAATTTCTGAACTAAGTGAAAAAAAAAACATAAAAACTATTTTGGCTGCTTTTGAAAGTCAAAAAACGCCAATACAATTTCAAGAGAGCTTTGATGAAAAAGTTGATTATATCTGTACGGAGAATAAAACTTATAGAACATGAAATTTTTAGTCATAGGAGACGTTGTAGGAAGAACAGGTCGTCTAGCTTTGCAAAACAATTTATCTAAAATAAAAGATCAATTTAAGATTGATTTTACTATAGTTAATGGTGAAAATTCAGCTGGGGGTTATGGCATTACTAGCAAGATTTATGAAGAAATGATGAATTGGGGAGTTGACGCTGTTACTCTGGGCAATCATGCTTGGAAGAAAGATGAAATTATTCCTTATATGGAAAGCAATCCAAATCATAATATTATCAGACCTTTAAATTTTCCCGAAGGCTCACCAGGACAGGGTTTCAAAATTTTTACGCATTTGAATGGTAAAAGAATTCTAGTTTGCCAAGTTCATGGTGAAACTTTTATTGACCTTCCCCTAGACAACCCCTTTCAATCAATAGATACAAAAATCCTCTCAATAATAAATGACCATGATATTGACTACTCCTTTTTGGAGGTACACGCAGAAGTTACCTCAGAAAAAAATGGTATTGCTCAACATTATGATGGTAAGTTCACTGCTATTTATGGGACACATGTCCATATTCCAACAATGGACGCTAGAATATTAGATAAAGGAACCTGTTTCCAAACAGACATAGGTATGACAGGTGATTATAACTCAGTCATTGGAATGAAAAAAGATAACGCTATTAAAAGAATGAGGACTAAAAATCTCACACATAGACTTGAGCCGGCTGAGGGAGAGGCTACAATCTCCGGTGCTATCATTACTACAAATCCGGATAATAATAATTCCATTCAATCGATTCAAATAGGTGGTGTTTTGGATCGTAATTTACTATCTTAAATCATGGCAGGACATTCCAAATTTAAAAATATCCAATTTCGAAAAGGCGCCCAAGATAAAAAAAGAGCTAAACAGTTTTCTAAAATAGGAAGAGAAATTCAAATTGCAGTTAAAATAGCAGGAACGGATATTGAGTCCAATCCAAGACTAAGATTGGCAATTACAAAAGCTAGAAGTGTTAATATGCCTAAAGATAATGTGGATAGAGCCATTAATAAAAATAACTCAGATACTACAGAGTATAGTGAGGTTCGCTATGAGGGTTATGGACCATTTGGAACAGCCTTTATAGTTGAAGCTTTAACAGATAATAAAAATAGAACCGCTTCTGAGATCAGATCTATATTTTCAAAAAATGGAGGTAATTTGGGCGAGACGGGAAGTGTCAGTTTTAATTTTGATAAAGTTGGAGAAATACAAATTAAAAGCGAAATTAATGATAGATTATTAGAAGAATTGCTAGAACATGGATTAGAGGATTACTCAGTAGAAGATAATATTACAAATATTTATTGTAAATTTGAGTCATTGGCCTCTTTAGAAAAGGTTATTATGGAAAAAGGCTTAGATGTTGAAAGCGCTTTAATAGTTTGGAAACCAAATTTGACAGTAAAAATAGAAAAAGAAGATGAATTAAATAGATTGATTAAATTGAATGATGACTTAGAGGATAATGATGACGTTCAAAATTGCTTTTCTAATCTAGATTTTGACAGTTCCTTATTAGATAATTCCAATGCCTGATAAGGCATGGAAAAATAGAGAAAGACTTGTCTCTAGATTTTTTGGTGGAATAAGAAACGCTCTGAGTGGTATTAACTCTAAGGTCACACATTCAGATGTTATACATGATACACTTTTTATTGAATGTAAATTAAGAGCAAAACACTCAGCTGTTAAATTATGGGATGATACAAAGATTTTAGCAGATAAGGAAAAAAAGACTCCAGTTATTGCGCTTTGTGAAAAAAATAGACCTGGTTTTTGGATAATGGTACATTCAGATGATTTTGAAACAGTTTCAAATGAACTCAGTGTTAAAAAAAATACTAGTAAAGAAGATGAGGATTAAATTATGGAAGAAGTTGTAAACCTTGCTGCTTTAGAAGGGTCTGTGGATTTTTCTATGTTTGGAATGTTTTTAAAATCTGATTGGGTAGTTAAACTTGTAATTGTCCTTTTAGTAATTTTCTCAATTCAATCTTGGAAAATTATTATTCAAAAAATCTTATTGGTAAACAAGCAACGTAAAATCTCTAAACAATTCGAAAACCATTTTTGGTCTGGGGTATCTTTAGATGAGCTTTATGAACAAATTGATGATTTTGACCAAGAAAGCTTTTCTAATATTTTTAGAAATATCATGAATGAATATGAAAAATCGCGATTGCAAAAAAATAAAATCGACTCAGCTTTTATTCAAAGATTATATACATCTCTTGATCTTAGTATTGCTACTGAAGATTCAAATTTAAATAAAGGCTTGTCTTTTTTAGCTTCTTCCGGATCAGTAGCACCTTTTATTGGTTTATTTGGAACTGTATGGGGAATTATGAATAGCTTTCAAGCAATTGCTATTGCTCAGAATACCAATTTAGCTGTTGTTGCCCCAGGTATTGCAGAGGCACTTTTTGTGACTGCTTTGGGTTTATTTGTAGCTATACCTTCCACAGCATTTTACAATATGATTACATCTAAAATTGACAATTATTTATCTGAGGCTGAAAGTTTTGGCAAAGATCTTGTAAATATTATTTCACGCCAAGTAAAATAAATGAGAAAAAAACTCCGACCTGTTTCAAATATTAACGTAACTCCAATGGTTGATGTTATGCTAGTCTTGTTAATAGTTTTTATGGTTACAGCACCTCTATTAACTGTTGGCGTACCTGTTAATTTGCCAAAAGTTGAAGCTAACTCATTGGATGCTCAAAAAGAGCCACTTGAAATATCCATCAATCAAGATAATGAGATTTATTTGGGAGAGGAGCAAATACCTTTTGATGATTTAATTGCTAAAGTAAAAATAATTGCAGGCTCAAACACTGATATAAGAATTTTTTTAAGAGCTGACACCTCTATTAATTATGGAGAAGTTATGAAAGTGTTAGGTGCATTGAACACATCAGGTTTTTTAAAAATTGCACTTGTGACTAAAAAACCTAGTTAATTGAGTACAATTTCTATTTTCAATCCGTTTAGAAAAATAATTTATCTAGTTGAAAATGTTAGTTATAAAAAAAGTGACTCTTTCTTCCAAGTTATATCGTTTCTAATTCATTTATTAATTTTAATACCTATGATTAATTTTACATTTCAAAAAGAGATCAGCGATATCCCAATGATTTTACCAGTAGAGATGTTTATTATAGAAGAGCAAACAGCTGCACCAGAATTTGTTGAGGAGATTAATGAGATTGTCCCAACTATTCAGGAAGAGGCAGCCAAAGAGGTAAAAGAAATAATAGAGGAGCCTATTATCTCTCAACCTATAATTGAAGAGGTTATTCCAGAAATAACTTCAACCGAAGTTCAAGAAATCCTTCCTGATATAAAGGAATCTAATATTATAAATGAAAGTGAAGAGGTTCTTGTTGATAACAGTTCTAATCAGGCAAATGAATTTGTAATAGAAGAAGTCCCCGTAGAACAAAAAAAAGAACCCGAGGAGGAGACACCCCCTCCTATTGAAAATGATTTTGAAATTGAGCTAAAGCAAAAACCCGAACCAAGAGAAATAGAAAAACCTTTTGATAACTTTGAAATCATTGTTAAGAAAAAACCTACTAAAAAAACTTTTAATGTGAGTACCGTTCTTAAAGATTTAGAAAATAAAGATCAAGAATTTAAAAAAGAACAAGAATCAATAGAGGAAAAACAAGAGGAAGTCTTTACTGAAAAAGTAGGCCCAACAATGACTATTTCTGAGATTGATCTTTTAAAACAACAGCTCCACGGATGTTTGAATTTGAATGTCGGAGTAGCTAATCTAAAAGAAATTAAACCAGTTATATATATTGAGGTCAATCCAGATAGGACTGTCAAAAATGCAAAAGTTGTAAATCAAGAAAGATTAATAGACCCCTCTTTTAGAACTGCCGCTGAAGCTGCAATGAGAGCTGTCAATAATCCTGATTGTAGTCCTTTATTATTACCTCAAGATAAATATGAGAAATGGAAAGAAATTAATTTTACTTTTGATTTCAGCTGGATGTTTGATTAATCAAAAAATTAAAAAAATACTCATAAAAATATGCTAATAATAAAGAATGTTTAAATTACTTACCTTTTTTATATTTTTAAGTATCAAATCTTTTGCTGCTTTAGATGTAACTATTTCCCAAGGACAAGTTGAACCTACTCCAATAGCAATTACTCAGATTTTTGGTAGTGAAGCTGATACAGCCAGATATGGGAATACTATCAGAGAGATTATTTCAAATAATTTGACTAATTCTGGGCTATTTTACACAGTCAATGAGGACTTATACATACAGTCAGACAATTTAGTTGAAAAAGTTCCAAGATTTGAGGATTGGAAGTTGATCAAAGCCCAATTTCTTCTCAGCGCTGATGTAAAAAAATCAGATAAGGGTATTAGATTAAGAATGAGATTGTATGATGTTTTTAATGGAACTGAAATTGAGAAGCTTCAACTAACAATCCCAGATGAAGATCTTGTGAGACGTGTAGGACATACCGTAAGTGACATTGTCTATGAGAGAATTACGGGAGAGACTGGATATTTCGATACTAGAATTGTCTATGTTTCTGAAGTAGGTCCCTTAGACCAAAGAATAAAAAGGTTAGCAATTATGGATCAAGATGGCCACCTTGATAGCCATCAATTTTTAACGGATGGAAAAAATCTTGTTCTTACACCACGTTTTGCCCCTAATAATCAAACCATAACTTATATGGAATATAAAAATAATTTACCCCGAGTTTATATCTATAATCTTTTAACTGGGGAGAGGGAAATAGTAGGAGATTTTCCTGGCATGACATTTGCTCCTAGGTTTTCTCCAGACAGCCAAAGCATAGTTATGTCCTTTTCAGAACCCAATACTGCTAATTCAGAGATTTATCTTATGGATTTAAATACACGATCACTTAATAAATTAACAGATGACTCAGGAATTGACACCTCTCCATCTTTTTCACCCGATGGTAGTAAAATAGTTTTCAACTCTGATAGGGGAGGAAGCCCACAAATATTTATAATGGACAAAGATGGTAAAAATTTAAAAAGAATATCTAAAGGAAGAGGTGTTTATGGTAATCCTGTTTGGTCACCTAGAGGAGACTATATTGCTTTTGTTAAAAATATAAGACCAGACTTCTATATAGGTGTGATGGATACCAATGGAGATAATGAGAGAATTGTTGTAAAAGATTTTTCTTTAGAGTCCCCGGCATGGTCTCCAAATGGTAGATATTTAATTTTTTATCGTCAGCAAAGATCAAACACAGATGGTACGGGGGGAGAAACTACAATTCATTTTATAGATATTACTGGTTACAATGAGAGAATCATTCCTACTCCTAGGGATGGTAGTGACCCAGCTTGGTCACCTTTATTGTAGTTTTTCTAATTTTTTAGGGTAAAGTATTGAAAATCAATAAAAATATAACAATAATTGACTTGATTTAAAATAAATTCAGTGTTTATTTAAGTTAATTATAGTTACAAATATATTTACGCGGAGATAATAATGTTAAAAAAATTACTTTTACTCATTGCTGCTGGCTTTTTTCTAGCTTCATGCGCGGCTACTAATACTGAAACAGGTGGTGATGTTGATTCTACCTCTTCAGCTTCAAGCTCTTCATCTGATGGAAGCATTACAGCTGGTACTCAAGAAGACCTTATAGTCAATGTTGGAGACAGAGTTTTCTTCGAATTTGATAGCTCAGAACTAACAGTTGATGCTCAAGCCACTTTAGATGCACAAGCTGCCTGGCTTTCACAATATCCTGATACGGACATTACAATTGAAGGTCATTGTGATGAAAGAGGTACAAGAGAATATAACTTAGCACTAGGTGATAAAAGAGCTTTTGCCGTTTATAGTTATCTAGCTCAAGCGGGAGTAGATACAAACAGAATGGATTACGTAAGTTGGGGTAAAGAAAGACCCGAAGTTATAGGTTCTGAAGAAACCGCATATAGCCAAAACAGGCGCGGTGTTACAATAGTAACAAATTAATAAAAATCTCGGGTGCTCATATTTGAGCACCCAAATTTTCGATGAAACGTCTAACCTATTTTCTGGTTTTAATATTTATTTCTTCTCACTCTTTTTTATTTTCTCAAAGTCATAATCAGGTTGAAGTTGAACTAGAAAGAATTAAAAAAGATATTATAGACCTTCAAAAGTTTGTTTATAAAAATGGTAATAGTTCTTCGACTCAACAAAATGAGAGCTCTGAATTAGAAAATTTAAATCAATTACTCGGAAGTATTGCCGATAAGCTATCATCTCTAGAAATTCAAATGAACGATATGAAAGATGATATTAGTAATCTTTATCTTTTGTACACCTCTCCTCAGTTTGATACGAACAACCTCGTGAATTCAACTAAAGAATTAAATATAGATGAAAGCTCTTCAAATATAGTTTTTGAAAAAAATAATGACAAGCAGAGTTTAGGTCAATTATCTTTGACTGAATTGGACAGTAGTTCTGAAGAAAAAAACACAATTGAAGTTTTAGAGCAAGACGAAGAAAATGAAGAATTTAACTCCTCTCAATCTTTGGGAAAACTCTCTATTTCTAGTTTAGAGGAAAAAGTTATTGAACCACAAGAGCTTACAGAAGAAGATTTATCTACACTTGCAGAGCTAGATCAGTTGATGTTAGAAAGAGAAAAAGAAATAAATAAGCCTATTGTCGATGTTTTGCAACAATTACAACTTGCAAAGCAAAGCTTAGCCAGTTTAGAAAATCAAAAAGCAATAGATAGTTTATTGCTCATTATTGGATCTGAAACAAAAAATTTAGAAATATTAGCTGAGGCCTACTATTTAATAGGAAGGACATATTTTATTGAGGGTCAAGTAATTGAGTCTGTAAAATATTTTGGATTAAGACATAGAGACTTATCAGACATTACAAAATTTAGATCAGAAAGTTATATTTGGTTAGGCAAATCCTTGTTTAGTATTGGGGACCAAGAAAATGGATGTTTAATTATGGAAGAAATAATTTTTTCAAACTCATATCTCGATAATAATACAATCATAGAAGAAGCCAAAACCCTTCAAGACGATAAGGATTGTGGCCTAATCATTGATTAATAAACGACAACTTAATCAAAAAAATTTTAACTTATACCTAAATAAGAATTTTAATGGAAAAGAAAAAATATTAATTTCTCTTTCGTGTGGTTTAGACAGTACCTTATTATTTTATCTAATTACAAAGTCTAATTTTTTTAAAAATGCGAATATATTCTTTGTTTTTTTTGATCATCAGAAAAGAGCTGAGGGTAAATTTGAAATTCAAAATTTTATCAATTACTATAGTATAAAAAAAAGCCAATATTTTATAAAAAAAATTAAAAAAGATTTATCTAATAGGGGTTTTCAAAATTCTTCAAGACTAGCGAGACATGAATTTATTAATTCTTTATCAAAAAAAATAGGTATCGAAGATGTCTTCTTAGGTCATCATTTAGATGATATATACGAAACTTTTTTTTTAAGAGATATTCAGCAATCAAATGTATTTGGTTTAAAATCAATATTTAGTGATTATATTCTTGGCCTTAAATTTCATCGACCTTTAATAGAATACCCCAAAAAAAATATTCTTAACTTTGCCATTAAGAATAAAATTTTCTGGAGTGAAGATAGAACTAATTCTGAACTTGATTATACAAGAAATAAAATTAGAAATTTTTTTATAAATAATAATAACTTGAACAAGATAGATAGAAAAAAAAATAACTATTCATATCTTAATAGTATTTTTGAATTGCAAAATAAATATTTTATAAAACTTACAAAAAAAAAATATGAGATTAATTATAAGGATTTTAATTATTTAAATAATACCTTGAAACTCTTTGTTATTCAGTCCTTATATTACGATTTAAGACATCATTTTAAAAGGCCAATTAGAAAAGATAGCTATTCAAACATAATCACACTTTTGAAAAACCCAAACAATATCAATACAGAAAGATCAATTTTTGGTGGAAAAATAACTAGTTATAAGGGCAAAATATGTTTAAATCTTAATTTGGACTTTAAACGTAAATAAAGATAACTATATATATAGTAATAATAAAAAATGAAAAATTTTTCTAAAAATATCTTTGTTTGGATAATAATTAGCCTTATATTACTGGGTTTATTTAACGTTTTTAAAAATTCTCAAAATAATTATTCCTCTATTACTTACACCTATTCTACTTTATTGAATAAGGCACAAACTGGCGAAATTAAATCAGTTGAAATTCAGGGTAATAATATTTTTGGTCAAACTATGGATGGAGTTGAATTTACAACTTACGCTCCCAGAGACCCAAACCTTATTGAAACTTTAAGTGATAATGGTGTAGCAATAAATGCTAAACCCGAACAATCAGGTATGCACCCATTACTAAGTATATTTGTTTCTTGGTTTCCTATGCTCTTGTTAATTGGTGTCTGGATTTTCTTTATGCGACAAATGCAATCAGGAAAAGGTGGCGGCGCTTTGGGTTTTGGACGTTCAAAAGCCAAATTATTGAATGAAAACAAGCAAAGAGTTACCTTTAGTGACGTTGCGGGAATTGATGAAGCTAAGCAAGAGCTTGAAGAAGTAGTATCCTTCTTAAAAGACCCTCATAAATTTCAAAGATTAGGCGCAAAAATACCAAAGGGCGCTTTATTAGTAGGCCCCCCTGGCACAGGTAAGACTTTACTAGCCAGAGCAATAGCTGGTGAAGCTGGTGTTCCATTTTTTTCAATATCAGGTTCTGATTTTGTTGAAATGTTTGTTGGTGTAGGTGCTAGTCGTGTTAGAGATATGTTTGAACAGGGAAAAAAAAATGCTCCTTGTATTATATTCATTGATGAAATAGATGCTGTTGGAAGACATCGAGGTGCAGGTCTTGGTGGCGGTAATGATGAAAGAGAACAAACTCTTAATCAATTATTGGTTGAAATGGATGGTTTTGAGGCTAATGAAGGTGTGATTATTGTTGCAGCAACTAACAGGCCAGATGTTCTTGATCCGGCTTTACTTAGACCTGGAAGATTTGATAGACAAGTAGTTGTTCCAACTCCAGACATAATAGGTAGAGATAAAATCTTAAAAGTCCATACTAAGAAAATTAAAATGGATAAGTCTGTTAAGACAATCGCCATTGCAAGATCAACTCCAGGTTTCTCTGGTGCTGATTTAGCTAATATAGTAAACGAAGCAGCTTTAATAGCTGCGAGAAAGAATAAAAAAATTGTTACTATGGATGATTTTGAAGATGCAAAAGATAAAGTAATGCTTGGTACTCAGAATAAATCTAAAATTATTTCTGACTCTGAAAAAGAGGTTATTGCATATCATGAAGCAGGCCATGCCTTAGCTAACCTACATAGCAAGCATGCTGATCCAATTTATAAGTCCTCTATAATCCCAACTGGAAGAGCTCTAGGTTTTGTAATGAGCGTTCCAGAGCAAGATAAGGTAATTCATCGCAAAGATGAGTACTTAGATAAACTTGTAGTCACAGTGGCTGCAAGAATAGCTGAAGAATTAATTTTTGGTCCAGAAAAGATTGGATCAGGTGCTGCTGGGGATATACAACAAGTAACTAATCTTGCAAGAGCTATGGTAACACAAATGGGATATAGCGATAAATTAGGTAGAGTACGATACACTGGTAATCAAGAAGAAGTTTTTTTAGGTCACTCTGTTACACAATCTAAAAATATATCTGAAGAAACAGCTAGAATAATTGATCAAGAAGTAATCAGATTAGTTCAAGAAGCTGAAAGTAAAGCTAGAAATATTTTGACTGATAATATTAAAGATCTTCATGTGATTGCAAAAGGTCTCTTGGAATATGAGACCCTGACAGGAGAAGAAATTAAAAACCTTTTAAAAGGTATTAAGCCTAAGAGAGACGATGATCTTAATGATAGTTCAGATAGCTCTTCAGATCCATCTCAAAAGAGCTCAAATAAGGGTCCTTTACCTTCTTTTACAAAAGATCAAAACTTTCCACTTCCAAATTAGTCATAATTCTAATATTAAACTATTCATATGAGAATATTTGGAACTGATGGTATCAGAGGTCAGGTTGGTAAATACCCCTTAACCGCAGAAAACATACTTAAATTAGCAAAAGCCTCTTCACTAGTATTAAAAAAAAAGAATTCTATTTCCAGGGTAGTAATAAATAAAGATACACGTTTATCAGGTTATATCTACGAACCAGCTTTAACTGCTGGTTTTATTTCAATGGGCATAAATGTTGTCTTGGTAGGACCTTTACCGACACCCGCCTTAACTTTACTTAGTAAGTCATTAAGAGCTGACTTTTCTGTCATGATTACAGCTTCCCATAACCCATTCTTTGATAATGGTTTAAAGTTTTTCTCTAATCAAGGTTATAAAATATCAATAGAGGAAGAAAATAAAATTGAGGATTATTTTTTTAATTACAACTTTGATAATTTTAAAATTAAACATTCTAATTATGGCAAAGCT
This sequence comes from uncultured Alphaproteobacteria bacterium, assembly GCA_902521155.1. GTDB lineage: Bacteria > Pseudomonadota > Alphaproteobacteria > HIMB59 > HIMB59 > HIMB59. The sequence continues at coordinate 19,608 of CABYQR010000006.1, forward strand.
GTAAGACTCAATGATGCTATGGGAAGATATTCTGAAGCTTTAAAAAGAAGTGCAGATCGGGAGTTAGATTATAGTAAAATCAAAGTTACTTTAGATTGTGCCAATGGAGCTGCATATAAAGTAGCACCTGAAGTTTTATTTGAAATGGGTGTTGATTTACACACAATAGCTGACAAACCCTCAGGAACAAATATTAATGATAGGTGCGGATCATTATTCCCTAATAAAGCCTCCCAAGTAGTTAAAAAGAAAAAATGCAACATGGGAATATGTCTCGATGGCGATGGAGATAGAGTTATTTTAATTGACGAAAAGGGTGATGAGCTAAAGGGTGAAGAATTAATATTTATTTTTGCTAAATATTATTTAAAAAACAAATCTCTAAAAAAAAGGTCAAAAATAGTTACCAATGAGATAGCTAATTTTGGTTTAGACATAGCATTGAATAAATTAGGTCTAAAACTTATAAGAGTTAAGGTTGGAGATAAAAACATTTTACAAGAAATACAAATAAATAATCATTTATTTGGTGGAGAACCCTCTGGTCATTTTATTTTTAGGGATGACTTATTAATTGGAGATGGCATGACAACAGCTATAAGAATAATGTCTATAATGCTCAAAGAGGGAAAAAAGCTTTCAGAATTAAAAAAAGGTCTAGACTTACTGAGTGTCTTAGATATTAATCAAAAAATTGACAGAGAAAGATTTTTCCAAAATGAGGATAAGATATATCGAAATTTAAATTTACTTTTAAGCAATAAGGAAATCTTTTTTAATATTAGGCCTTCAGGCACAGAGTCAGTTTTAAGAGTAAACTTGCAATATTATAAAAGAAATATAAAAGTAAACGTTCTGAATAAATTAAAAATAAATATAATCAAAATTATATCTGATGCTTGTTAGTTCTTTCGACACTAAATATTCTAAACCAGCTTTTAAATATGAGTCTTTAGATAATAACTTTACTTCAATTTTATCTAAAAATAATAAGTTTTCTCGAATTTTTACATCTGTAGTGGAGAATCAAGAGTTAAAACTATCAACAGATATTTCTCTTAGGTCAGATATTACAGGACAAGTAATTAATACTATTCTTACACATGATTATAAATCACCACATTATCTTTATTATATGGGAGATATATTTAAAAAAGATATTGTTAATAATCAGATAAAACAATACCGCCAACATGGAGTTGAAGTAATTAATTGTCCAAAGAGCGACTCCTTCAAAGAAGTTATGATAATTTTAGATAATATCTTATCTAAAATTCTACGAAAAAATTATATTTATATTTTCACAGACCCTAAAATTAAGAATAAAAAAAACTATTTATTAGATGAAAAAACTAATAAAGATAACATTAGTAAATTTATTACTATTTTTAAGAATATAGTTAAATCCCCCTATGAATTAAATTTAGAAAAAAACTTTTTTTCCAAAGATTATCATCAAGATATATTTTTTTATGTTTATTCTTCTCAATCAAAAAAACTTTTGGCACAGGGTGGAGGCTATCAATATTTTAAAAATAAAAAAAATATTGAGGGTTTTGGATTTTCGTGCAATGTGGATAATTTGGCTGACTTAATCTAATGAATAAAGCAGTCATAGGATTACAATGGGGCGATGAGGGAAAAGGGAAAATAGTTGATTATCTCTCTGAAAACTTCGACTTAGTTACAAGGTATCAGGGTGGAAATAATGCAGGACATACTGTAATTGTAGAAAATATCACTTATAAACTTAATTTAATTCCATCTGGTGTTATAAGAGGCAAAGTTTGTTTTCTAGGGCAAGGTATAGTCTTAGATCCTGATCATTTTATTCAGGAATATAAAAAAATTACTGAAAAAATAACAGATCCACGTATCTATCTCTCATCTAATATTCCACTGATATTAAATTATCATAAGCAACTTGATAGGATTAATGAGTCAATATTAACTGGAGAGAGCAAAATAGGAACAACTTCTAAAGGTATAGGACCAGCCTATCAAGATAAGGTAGGTAGAAAAAGCATTAAACTTTATGATCTAACCAACCCTCACTCATTAAAAGAAAAATTATCATCAATAAAAAAATTTTATGATCCTATTCTTAAGACTTTTGATGAAGATTTAATTGATATTGATAAAAATCTAGAATTATTGAATAATTTTTTTATTCAAGTTAAAAATCTGATAGTAGACAATAATGTAATTAAAAAAGATTATTTCAATAAGAAAATTTTATTTGAAGGAGCGCAAGGTGCATTATTGGATTTAGATCATGGTTCATATCCATTTGTTACTTCTTCCAATACTATTTCATCTAATATCTCAATTGGATCTGGACTCCAAGTAAATTATGAAACTATAGGAATCTTCAAAGCTTATGCAACCAGAGTGGGAAATGGACCCTTTCCATCTGAGTTATTTGATAAAATTGGTGATTATATCGCAGATAAGGGAGTTGAATTTGGAACTGTAACTAAAAGAAAAAGAAGATGTGGCTGGTTAGATTTAGTATCATTGAAATATAGTTGTGAAATCAATAATGTAAAAGAATTATGTATTACTAAAGTTGACGTATTAAATGAATTAGATGAAATTAAAATTTGTAAGAGTTATGAAGGGAAACAATTCCAAGACATAAATTTTAGTGACAGTGCTTATTTAAGTAATTGTAAATTAAATGGATCTGATTTTGAAATATTTCCTAGCTGGGGTAATATTGATGGTATGATGAATTATGATCAATTACCCCAAAATTTAAAAAATTATGTTAATTTTATTGAAGAATATTTGAATTTACCGATTAAAATTGTTTCTCTAGGACCTGAGAGAAATCAGACAATTTTAAGATAAATCACTCTTTGGTTAAAAGGTTATTTTCAGATATTAGTTTAATTTCTTCTTGTAGTTTTTTAATAGCCTTATTTTCGATTTGCCTAACTCTTTCTCGACTAATTGAGTATTTTTGACTCAAGTCTTCAAGCGTTTTCGTCTCTTCATCTAACCTTCTAGCAGTTAAAATTTCTAATTCACGAGGTTCAAGTTTTTTGACAGCTTGGTTATAAAGGGCTTTTCTTTTATCTAGGACATCATTATCCTCAATTTTTTTTGCAGTATCAATTGTTTCATCTTCTACTTGGTCTATCCACTCTGAGTCGTTTTCATCATTAAGAGGGGTATTCAGAGAAAAATCCTTATTAAAAACCCTTCCTTCCATTTGTTTTACTTCATTTTCAGTCACTCCTAAATCCTCAGAAATCGATTTAATTTGATCATTAGTCAAATAGCCTTCTTCATATTTTTTTAATTGATTACGAAGTCTCCTTAAATTGAAAAAAAGTTTTTTTTGTGCAGCTGTTGTTCCAATTTTTACTAATGACCAACTATGTAATACATATTCTTGTATGGAGGCTCTGATCCACCAAATTGCATAAGTCGCAAGTCGAAAGCCCTTATCGGGATCAAATTTTCTAATAGCTTGTATTAAACCCAAATTACCCTCTGAAATTAAATCAAAAAGAGGAAGACCATATCCTTTATAGCCCAATGCTATCTTAGCAACTAGTCTCAAATGACTGGTGACAAGTTTTTGCGCAGCTTTTGTATCACCATTTTCTAACCAATCTATAGCAAGCTTTTTTTCCTCTTCGTCAGTAAGAATAGGAAACTGATTAATTTTTTTTAAATAAGGGTAAACATCATTTTCTGAAGTAATAACGGGAAGTAAATTTTTATTTTCAACGTTCATTGTAATTTTGACTCTAAATCTCTCATATCAGAGGGCAGGTCACAAGTAATTATAATATTTTTTTGGGAATTTGGATGAATAAATTCTAATCTATGAGAATGCAGTGCTTGTCTCGGAAAATTAGAAATATAATCTTTAATCTGAAAAGATAAATTACTTAGCCTAAATTTTTGCTCTTTATTAAGTAAATAGCTCTTATCACCTATTATAGGTAAGCCTAAGGATGTTAAATGAACCCTTATTTGATGAGTTCTTCCAGTAACAATTTCACAATTTAATAAACTTATTGAGCCAAAAAAAGTTTTTATATTTGTAACTTTAGTTAAAGCATTTTTTCCTTCTAAATCAGAGATATTAAATTGAGTTCTTTTAATTTTATTTCTTACTATATTCTTATTAATTTCAATTTGATTTTGATTAAGAATTCCATATGAAAAAGCTAAATAGTTTTTTTTTAACTCTCTTTTTTTAAACATCTCTTGTAATAATTTTTTAGAAATAATATTTTTTGATATTATTATTATACCACTAGTATCCTTATCAAGTCGATGAACAATCCCCTCTTTATTTTTCTCATCATCCTCAATATCAAAATTGCCATTTAAACTATCTTGTAAGTTAGGACTATCGTCATTCTCATTTTTTTTATGAGTTAGCAGACCTGAAGGCTTATTTAATATTGCTATATCATTGTCCTCATATAATATTTCTATTTGGAAATTGTTGTAAAAATATGAATTGTTCATTGGATAAATGTTAAAAAAAAAACTTCTTTTTAGTTTAGTTATTGTTCAGGGTATTTTAATACTGGCTGGCATAATAGCAATTGTCTTAGGTATTTTTTATAAATTCAACAAGAGTGCCTCCTCATTAGATAAAATCAATCAAAATATCAATTTAAATCAAATATTTCTCTTAGATGAAAATCATTATCAGCAAAAGATAATCGAAAATAACCAGGTTATTTTTCAAATAATTGAAATAAAATCCAATAAAATTATGAAAGAAGTCATAATTGATAAATAAGATCAATTATGTAGCTATAGCTGGGGACTCAGGAGGACACATATTCCCAGCAATTAAATATATTAATGAATTATCTCAAATTAAGAATCCTAAAAATATTTTATTTATTACTAATAATGTGGGGTCAGAATTTTGTGATCAAATAAACAGCAAAAATGTTAACTTATGTATTATAAATTCTAGAAATAAGTTTTTATTTATTTTAAATATTACAAAGTATTTAATTCCGTTACTTATCAGAAATAGAAAGTTAATTCTTATTGGATTTGGTGGTTTTATCACAACACCAGTATTATATATATCAAAATTTTTTAATATTATAAATTCAAATAAAATTTATATACATGAACAAAATTATATCTTAGGTTTAGCAAATAAGATTAATTATTTTATAGCTGATAAAGTATTTACATCATTCCCTTCCAAGAAATTAAACAAAAAAGAAATCTATGTTGGAAACTTTTTTAATAGCTTAGATAAAGATACTGAAGAATTAAACCAAAATTATATCAATATTTTATTACTTGGTGGGAGTGGAGGTTCTTTAGAATTAAATAATATCTTACTTAGTAAATTAAAAAATTTAGATAAGGAATTACTTAATAAAGTAAAGCTATCAGTTCAAATCCCAATTAACTATTTCAAAAAATATCAAGAAAATTATCTCAAGATAATAAAAAATATAAATTTCTTTAAATTCAATAATAATCTTGACTATACAAATTACGATTTAATTATTTCTAGATCTGGATCTGGATCTTTAAATGATATTTTGTATTGTACAGACTCTGTTTATTTTGTACCTCATCTCAACTCTAGAGATGGTCACCAATCTCTCAATCTAGACTTTTATAGAAAGCATAGTAATTTTTTAGATAAATTAGAAATTTTAGATTTTAAAAAAAAGACTAATCCATTTTATATCAACTCACTAATAAATCCCTTTTCAATAAATAAAATCATTTGCTATCTAACTAGATGAAATTATCTCAATTAACCAAGAAAAAAGTCCATATTATTGGAATAAATGGCATTGGTATGAGCGCCTTAGCTGTTTATCTAAAAAAAAATAAAATTGATGTTTCAGGAAGTGATATAGCTAAGAACTCTAACACAGATGTCTTAAATCGAAATGGGATCAATGTAATCATTGGCCATAAGGAGGAAAATATTAAGAATAAAGATATAATTTTTTATTCTTCTGCCATAAAGAATAACCCTGAAATTAAAGCGGCTAAGAAAAATAATATCCCTTTTTTCAATAGATCTAAATTACTTCAAATTATTTGCAAAGATAAATTTACAATTGTAATTTCTGGCTCTCATGGCAAGACATCAACAACATCAATCTTAGGTCATTTATTAGTTTCCTCTGGCTTGAATCCTACAATTATATCAGGTGGAATTATGAATAATTTTGGTCAAAACATTCATCTCACAGATAGCAATTATGTAGTAGTTGAAGCAGATGAAAGTGATGGTACGGTTTTTAAATTAAATCCAAGTATTCTTATCTTCTTGAATGTAGATAGGGAACATATTGACTATTATAAATCTTATTCAGTTTTAAAAACAAAAATTAAGAGATTCATTTTAAAAACTTCTCTAAAGTCTAAAGTAATTATCAATACTGATGATAAATTCTTAGAAACACTTAATACTAAATCTAAAAATATTATTACTTTTGGAAAAAAAGCTAGTTCTCAATATACATATAAAAAAGTTAAATTAAAAAATAATAATTCTACTTTTGACTTATATTTTAAAAATAAAATTATTCAAAAAAAAATATTATCACCTCTACTTGGAGAACATAATATTCAAAACTTAACAGCTGCTCTATCAGTTATAAATAATTTAGATATTAAGATTAATAAAAAACATATTATGACTTTTAAAGGAACTATGAGGAGAATGAATATTTTAGGAGTTATAGGCCAATCTGTGCTTATTGATGATTATGCACATCATCCAACAGAAATCCAAAAATTAATTGAAGTAAGTAATTTATATAAAAATAAAGAAGTCTATTTAATTATAGAGCCACATCGTTATACAAGATTAAATGATTTGTATAATGATTACCTTCAAACTTTAAAAGGCATCAAAAAACTAAATATTTTAAAAACATATACAGCTGGAGAGGTATTAACAAACAAGATGAAAGACTCAAAGAACCTTGTTAACGATTTAAATGTCTTATTCTCTCAGCAAACTAGCTATTTAGATAACTACCTCGATTTTTTTAATCTATTAGATGAATTAACCTCAAATAATAAAAAAAAAGTTATTATTGCAGCTGGAGCAGGAAGTATATCCAATCAATTTCGATTATATTATGAAACAAAAAAAAGATAATTTATTAGAGAATTTTGACTCATCAAAGATTTCTTGGCTTAAATCTGGTGGAAAAATTGAAAAATTATTAAAAATTAATAATGAAGTTCAATTAGAGCAAATAAATGCAGAGTCTAATTCAAAATTAAATATTTTGCCGATTGGAAATTTTTCCAATTTGCTAATTAAAGATAGGGGATTTTCAGGATTAGCTGTCAAACTAACTGGAGATTTTTCAAAAATAACTGCAAATAAAGATTTTTTACTAGTTGGAGCAGGAGTGTTGGATCATTTCTTCTCTCAATATTGTTATAGAAACAAAATTTCAGGTTATGAATTTTTGCATACAATTCCAGGATCTATTGGAGGGAATATTTTTATGAATGCCGGATGTTATGGTAATGAAATTAAAGATAAATTAATTTCTGTAATTTATTATGATATTAAAAGATCTAAAATTTGTGAAATCAGCAGTCAGGATATTAATTTTGACTATCGAAAAGGTTTCCAAGACCCAAACACTCTCATTTTATATGGAAAGTTTAAAGTAATAATTGGAGATCAAGCAGTCATCAAAAATATAATGAAAGAAAATGAGGTTAAAAGAAATCAAACTCAACCCCAAAAAGTCAACTGCTGTGGTAGTATTTTTAAAAACCCCTCAAATCAAAATGCCTGGAAATTAATTAAAAGTTCCCTAGATGCTAGTTTCTATACTGGTCCAATAAAATTATCTTTGAAACATTCAAATTTCTTCGAAAATGACTCAAATATAAGCCCAGATTTAATTGAAAATTTTATTAAAACTATTCAAAAAAAGGTTGAGGAAAAACATAATATTATTCTTGAAAGAGAACTAGAAATTATATGAATAAAATGATTTTCAAAAATATTTATATTTTAGTAGTAGCAGGTGGATGGTCAAATGAAAGACAGGTATCTTTGTTATCAGGAAAGAATGTTTTTCAATGTTTAAAAAAAAATAATTATAACGTGAAATTTTTGAACTTAGATAAGAAAAATATTAATTCCATTTTTAAATCAAAACCTGATTTGATTTTTAATGCTCTTCATGGTGAATTTGGAGAGGATGGTACTCTTTCACATTTGGCAAAAAAAAACAATATTCCTATAACGCATTCAAATGATTTAACTTCTGCCTTGTGTTTCAATAAAAGAATGCTCAAATATTATTTAAAGAGCAAGCTTAATATCCTCTCTCCTAAAGAAATTAACTTAGACTCTAATTCTAAATTCCCAATAATCTCAAAACCAAATTGGGGGGGCTCCTCAAGAGGAATTTCATTTATTAATGATCTTAAAAGTTTAAAAAAAATAAAATTTAGAGACGAAATTTTAATCGAAGAAGTCGTAGTAGGTAAAGAACTAACAGTGACTGTCATAAAAGATAATCAAAAAATTAAGGCTTTAGGAGTTACAGAAATTGAATTTAATAGTCATCATTATGACTACAAAGCTAAGTATACAAAAGGTAAAAGTAAACATTATCTTCCAGCTAGAATTTCAAATAATCAATATAAATTTTTAATAAATATATCTAAAAAAATATTTTCTATTTGTAAATGCCGTTCCTTAGCTAGATTGGATTTTATTTTAAGTAAAAAAAATAAAAAAATTTATTTTTTAGAGCTCAATACTCATCCAGGACTCACTAAAATTTCCCTTGCTCCAGAGCAAGCCGCATTCAAAAACTTAAAGTATCTAAATTTATTAGAAAAGATTATAGCCTCCTCACTATGATCTCTCCCCTTCGTTACTTAATGATAAGTATTATTTCGTTACTTTTTTTGTTATTTGGTTTTTATTATGTTTTTGTATCATTAGAAAATGAAAGTTCTAATTCAATTATATTTAATGATCAAAATTTAAGTTTAAGTTTCGAAATAGATATATCTCAAAATATTAATAAAATTAATGATTATTTTAATGATTATAAATTTATTGAAAATTATATAATCAAAAAAAAAAATTCAAAAATATTTATAAATATTGTTTTAAAAAAACCATTTGCAAAAAATAATCTAAATCAGGAGATAATTTTTAAAGACAATTCTATTGCTTCTTATGATTTTTTTAGTCAATCTTTTATTGACAATATTTATTTAATCGACACATCTGTTGAAAGTTTGAAAATAAATAAATATCTCAACACAACCTTTAAAGATTTAAAAAGAATTTTTAATATTACTCACATAGAATTTATAGACCAGAGGAGATATAACTTAATTTTACAAAATAATATTAAAGTTATGCTACCCAAAAAAATTGATAAAGAATTGATTTTTTTCATTGAGGAAAACCTTGAATTTCTCAAAAATAATAATGACTTTAGAGAATATTTAGATTTTAGAAATTTTAATAAAAAAATGATAAGAGTTAAATAATATGGAAAACATTAATACTATTATTGAAATTGGTTCTTTTTCAATAAAAACAATAATTTACTCTAATTCAGAAAAAAATTCTAAAATTGAAGGCATTGGTAAATCAAATACTCAGGGCTATAACGGTAATGAGATTAATAGTTTTGATGAATTTATTGAATGTATAAAAAAATCTCTAGTTCAAGCTGAAAAGCAAGCTAATCTCATTATTAAAGAATGTTATGTATTGCTTGGCAATAAAAGTATTAAAATTAATAAATTTAAAAATAGTCTTTCCTTAGATGGCTCTATAGTTGAAAATAATGATTTAAGAAAGCTTTCAAAATTAAAAATCAAATCACAGGACAATTTTAATCAAAATTTTTATACATCACACTATCAAATAGATAATGATCTTATAACCGATAATCCTTTAGGCATAAGTTGTAATAAATTATCAATGATTTCCTTAATATCTATGATAGATAAAAAACAAATTAATATAATTAATAATATCTTTCAAAAACTTAAAATTAAAATTATTAATTATATTGACACTACTACTTCTTATTTTTTTTATTTAAAAAATAAAAAAATTAGTAAAAAGAATTTAATTTTAATTGATTTTGGTTTTAACCATACAAATATTTTAATGATTAAAAATAAACAACTTTCTTTTATAAAAAACTTGCCTATTGGTTCTCGTCTTATTTCTGATGACTTAGTTAAAATGTTAAATGTTAGCTTTGATTTTGCTGAGAAATTAAAAATTTCAACTATTAACTTACATGATGATAGAAATCCTACCATTGAAATTCCTGTTTGGGAGGAGTTTGGTAATAATATAAAAAATAAAATTGAACACAACTATGTTAAAAAAATTATTACATCAAGACTTGACGAAATATTTAATTTAATTTTTAAGACTTTACCTGATGACAAAAACTTTTATTCATATTTATTTACTGGAGGAGGTTCTAGGATTAAAAACTTTCAATCCTATTTCAGATTAAAATTTGGTCATGATATCCAATATTTAGAACCACCAAGCTCATCTGGAATTCCAAAAGTTTTAAACGATTCAAGTTTTATGTCTATTTATAGTGCATACTGGCTTCAAAGTAGTAAAAGTTATAAAAAAGAGGACTTTTTAAAAAAAATTGATTCTTTTTCTAACAAAATATGGTACAAAAGATTCGTAGACCTACTATAGGTAGATTTTCGCGGGGATAAAATGACACTAGATATAGAGCCAGTAATTGATCAAAAAAATTTAAAACCTTCTCTAACAGTAATGGGAGTCGGTGGAGCAGGAAGCAACGCTATAAATAACATGATTCAATCTAATTTAAATAATGTTGAATTTATTGTAGCCAACACAGATGCTCAAGCTTTAGAAAACTCGTTATGTTATAATAGAATTCAGTTAGGCCTTGAAAAAACAAAAGGTTTAGGTGCGGGTGCTGATCCTACTATAGGAAAAGAGGCAGCTGAAGAAAGTATAGATATTATCTCTGAAGAATTGAGAAATACTAATATGTTATTTATTACGGCAGGTCTAGGAGGTGGAACAGGTACAGGAGCTTTACCAGTTATAGCAAGCATTGCTAAGAAACTAGGAATTGTAACTGTAGCTATAGTATCTACTCCTTTTAACTTTGAAGGTACTAAAAGAATGAACTTAGCTCTTCAAGGACTAGAGGATGTTCAAAATAATGTAGATACCTTGCTAATAATTCCAAATCAAAACTTATTCAAAGTATCAAATGAACAAACTTCTTTTGCAGAGGCATTTAAAAAAGCTGATAATGTTCTTTTTGATGGTGTCAAAGGTTTAACAGATTTAATAACTCAACCAGGTTTAATTAACCTAGATTTTGCTGATGTTAGAACTGTAATCAAAGAAATGGGATTTGCAATGATGGGTACAGCTGTAGCCGAGGGTGACAACAAAGCTGTTGAGGCTTCAAATTTGGCTTTAACAAATCCTTTAATTGAAAATATTGATATGAACACAGCTAAAGGAGTTATTGTTAACATATCTGGTGGAAGCGATATGACTCTTTTAGAAGTAGACCATGCTGCTAATATTATTAGACAAAGCGTCAATCCTGATGCAAATATTATTTTTGGTTCTTTGATCGATGAAACACTTCAAGGCAAACTCAAAATAAGTATCTTTGCTACAGGTATAGAAGCAACTGGTAAAAAAATATTATACTATCCTGAGTCTGAAAATTCCTCCGGTTTTAGTTCACTACAAAATAAAGTTGATAATGAAACAGATAATAATACTGATATAGGTGATCAAACTACTAATATTGATGAAGAATCTCTTGAACTTAATAACACAGAACAAGAATTTAAACTTTCCAGCAAAGAAGAAGCTTCAAAAACTCAAGAGGAAAATACAGTCGTTTATGAGAAAAATTCTGAAACTAGTGTGAACTTTACAAATTTAGAAGAAAAGAAGAAAACTGGTTTTTTCAGTATGCTTTCAAATCTTATGTCCTCAGATAATAAACAAAATGAAAGTAGCAATACTGATAAGCCTGAAAAAAAAACGAAAGCAAAAAAAGAAAAGACTGATCCTAATTTATTTCTTTTTAATGATGTTGTTGAGGAGTCTGCAACTTCAATAAATGAGAATAATACCCCTGAAATATCAGAATTATCAGAAATTAGCTCAGAAAATGAACTTGTTGAAGATATAGATACGCCTTCATATCTTAGAAAAGGTTCTGGGCAATAAAATCTAAAATTACAAAGTTTTACAATTATAAAGTAATAGTTCTTCTTAATATTCTTAGTATTTAGGTATATGCAAAGTTTTACCATAAATAAATCCATAGGTTTAAGTGGGATTGGTCTTCACTCCGGTGTGAATTCAAATATCATTTTGAAACCTGCAAAGATCAATAGCGGTATCTATTTTAACAGAACTGACAAGGATAAGATAATTCCAGCCCAATGGAATAATGTTATATCTACTAAATTTTCTACAAATATTGGAAAAGATGATGTTGAGGTAAAAACAGTTGAACATATATTAAGTGCATTAGCTGGATTACATATTAACAATTGTGAAATTTCTATTGATAATATTGAGGTACCTATTTTAGATGGTAGTTCAAAAATATTTGTAGAAGAAATCCAAAAAGTTGGTGTTCTAGAGCAGAGCAATAAGCAAAATATTTTAGAAATTCTAAAACCAATAAAATTTAAATGTGATTATGGCTATGCGGAGCTATTACCAAATGAAAATAATCAAGAGGGATTAAACATTAACTTAGAATCTTTTTTTGAAGGTAAATATGAAGATCAAAATATTAAAGTTACTAATTTAAATGGTAATTATGTTGACTCTATTTCTAAAGCTAGAACTTTTGGCTTTTTCCATGAAATCGAATATCTTAAATCACAAAACTTAATTAAAGGGGGTTCTTTAGATAATGCTATAGTTATTAAAGACTGCAAACCTATTAATAAAGAAGGTCTTAGATACGAAAATGAATTAATGCGTCATAAAGTTTTAGATGTTGTCGGAGATTTGTATTTATCAGGTTACCCGATTGTTGGTACTTATAAAGGTTTTAAAACAGGTCATTTTATAACTAATAATCTACTTAAAGAGCTATTTAAATCAGAGGATAATTATTTAATTCATAAAATTCACTAAACCATATTTTTTGGATTAGTGTACCTTTCAAAATCTGCTTCACTTAAATCTGTTAACTCCATACATGACTGTTTTAATGAAATATCTTTATTGTAAGCATTTAAAGCAACTTTAGAGGCTAAATCATATCCAATAACTTTTGTTAAAGGTGTCACAAGCATAAGTGAGTTATTAAGTAATTCTCTAATCTTAGCCTTATTTGCCTTTATGCCCTTGAGACAATTCTTATCAAATGAAATCAAAGAGTCACTAATTAAGTTTATTGAGTCCAGAGTATTATGAATAATTAAAGGGTTATAGACATTTAATTGAAAATGTCCTTGCGTACAGGCAAATGTAATTGAATTTTTTAGACCTATTACATGTGCACAAACCATAGATAATGCTTCACATTGTGTGGGATTAATCTTACCAGGCATTATGGAAGAACCAGGCTCATTAGCAGGTAAAATTAACTCAGCTATGCCACTCCTAGGACCAGATGCCAGAACTCTAATATCATTTGCCATTTTAAATAAAGAGCTAGTTAATATTTCTATTCCAGACATTACTTCTATAAAAACATCATGAGAAGCCAGTGCTTCATATTTATTTGAGGCAGTCTTAAAAGGAAGTTTTGAAATCTTCTTTAAGTGTTGAATAAATTTTTTATCAAAACCCTTAGGTGAATTAACTCCTGAGCCAACTGCTGTTCCACCTTGTGCTAAATTATAAAGCTTATCTAAACTTTTTTTTATTACTGTTTCAGCATAATATATCTGATCATAGTAAGCTAAAAATTCATTCGATAATCTAATAGGTGTTGCATCTTGAGTATGTGTTCTGCCAATTTTAATAATACCTTTAAATTCTTTAATTTTTTTCTTTAAAGTTTTTTTTATTTGAATAATAGATGGAATTAGTTCTCTGTGAATAGCTAACACAGTAGATATATGCATGGCAGTAGGGATGGTATCATTTGAAGATTGTGATTTATTTATATGATCATTGGGGTGTAAAGGAGAGTTTGTAGGAAGTTTTTTTCCTAATAATAAATTACTTTTATTAGCTATCACTTCATTCATATTCATATTTATTTGGGTACCAGACCCTGTTTGCCATACCACTAATGGAAATTGATCTTCAAGCTTTTTATTAATTATAAGGTCACAAACTTTTACAATTACTTCAACTTGAGACTTTTTTAATAATTTAAAATCAAGATTTGCAAGAGCACATGATTTTTTTTGTAAAGCAAGTGCCTCAATAAAAATTTTTTGAAAATTAAATTTACCAACTCCTATTTGAAAGTTTTCTAAAGATCTTTGTGTTTGAGCTCCCCAAAGTTTTGTACTATCTACCTTGATTTTACCTAAACTATCTTTTTCTTCACGAAATTTGACCATGTTAAATAAATACTATATATCACTCACAATGAAAAATATTTTATTAATTCGCCACGGAGAAAGTAAATGGAATAAGCTAAATCTTTTTACTGGATTTAAAAATGTTGAATTATCAGAGCAAGGCATAGAAGAGGCCAATAATGCTGGAAAAAATTTTAAAAATCTTAATTTAAGTTTTGATATAGTTTTTACCAGTGAACTTAAAAGAGCTCAAGATACAGCAAAAATTATCCTCGAAAATTTAGAACAATGGAATCATTTAAATTCTGAAAGTAAGGTCATTAAAAATATTAATCTCAATGAGCGTGACTATGGAGATCTCACGGGTCTCAATAAAAAGGAAACAGCAGAAAAATTTGGAGATGAACAGGTACACAAATGGAGACGTGGATATTCTGATAAGCCACCAAATGGAGAAAGTCTTGAAGATGTTGTCAATAGAGTAAAAATTTATTTTGAAAATGAAATAATGCCTGCAATTAATAGATCTGAAAATAATAATATTTTGATAGCTGCCCATGGAAACTCTCTGAGAGCACTTTTAATTGTTATGAAAATTTATTCTTCAGATAATATTAACACCGTGGAACTTTCTACTGGTATCCCTATTCATATTTTGTTTGAAAATGAGACATTCTCTATAAAGTAGTTTATTGATCGATACTGCTCTTATCCTTGCATTAATTTCCTACTATACAGTTATGTTTATTACACCAGGTCCAAATAATACTATGCTCACAATTTCTGGAATCAAATTTGGATTCAAAAAAACAATCCCTCATATATTTGGAATCTCTATTGGACATGCCATCCAAATTTCAATTATTTGTTTAGGATTTGGCATAATCTTTAAACAATATCCTTTAATTCAAGTATATCTAAAGTGGGTTTGTCTTATTTACTTATTTTATTTAGCCTGTAAAATGATTGGATCTATAAAAAATCATGAAGTCAATAGTGGTAAGCCCTTGAAGTTTATAGAAGCATCAATGTTCCAGTGGGTTAATCCCAAGGCTTGGACAATAGCAATTACAGTATCAACTGCTTTTTATCCTAGTGAAGAAAATTATATTTTAGCTTTTTTATTTCTTGCCTCTTTTGCAACTTTAATAAACTTACCATGTATAAGTTTATGGGCTTTATTTGGAGCTTCCATTAGAAAATTTATTGACAATCATGTAATTAAAAAAGCTATTGAGTATTTTTTTGCACTCCTCCTTGTTATTACAGGTATCTATCTAGCTTTAAATTAGGCAATTAAGCAAATTTAAATATCGAAAGTTTAGATATCCTTTTTTTGAAACATAATATTCCTCAATAGTATCTTCATTGAGTGATTTTAGAATTTTAGGTAATACAACCTTCAGCTTTCTACTAAAGTGCTTTGACGCTTCTAAGGGAAGACCACTTGGGAGGTTATCAACAGCCATTATTTCCATATTTTTGTATCTATAATAGGGTGATGCTAAACTGGTACTCTTAACTGTTGTTGGAACTGAACCATTAATATCGCAAGTAATATCCCCTATAATTTTAAAAAATCCCTTATTAACATTCTTTTTACTAAATAATTTAGGAAATCTATTATCCCAATAATGGCAAGCTAAATAAATATCATAGCCTTCAATATGTTTAGTAAATTGTGATTCATATTTACCTTTTCCTTTCATTAAATCATTAAGATTAAATCTCCCATCCACACGCTTATAATATTGACTAGGCGATAAGACTTTAAAATGCAGATTATTTCTATTGGGTTTTTTTTTAGAGAGAATTCCTATTTTTTTTAAAAAAAATTGAGCACCCTCTGATACTAAACCATCTCCAGTTATGAGAATTTTTAAATCTTGTAAATCAACATTTTGAAAATTTTTAATTAAATCATCAGTAATGTAATTTTTTTTTTGCATTTCTTTCAATTTTAAAAATCTAGATAAAGTTAGATAAGCTCCCATGACGCCAGCATACCATCCAAAGCCTAACTGTCTTTTACCCTCTTTATTTTTAAGTAATTCATAATCAATTAAGGAACAATTCCCTTTCAAAATTTTTTTTAATAAGGGCATATTATTAACTTGTCCCTTAATTGTATGAGAAAACATCATATAATTTTGATTTGATTTTATTTTACTTAAAGAAACTTCCTTTATAGATAAATAAAGATCTACTTTTTGATTAGTATACTTTTCACAACCAACTTTATAATACTCATGATCGTTAATAATTCTTTGTTTTGAAGGCTCAATTAGGAAATGTAATTTTGGAAAACTTTTCTTTAAAAATAATATATCTTTAGGTACCAAAGGTGTTCGTAATTCATTTATTTTTGACTCTTTAAGAATAGAAACAATCATAACTCTTTTATAGATACACCTAACTCTTCTAAATTATTTAAAATGGATGATACATTTTCATTATCATGAAAAATTCTATGTATACCTATTAACAAGTCAGTATTCATAATCCTCTCTATAGTTGATGCTACTGTATAAGAAACGCATTGAGCCATTGATGAATTTTGAATATTCCTAGACTCATCAATATACATAGTTTTATCAAATATTATTTTTTGATTTTGATCTTTAGCTATTAAACTAACATATAGTAAAACTCTATCTCTCTCATTTATACTGTATTGATTCTTCTCCCAAAGCTGAGAACTTAATTCCTCAAAGTCACTATTCTCATCTATTTTTTTAAAAATTTGTTCCCATGCTTTAGTCCAACCTTTCAGCCTAATCGTTCCTCTCTCAAAGCTTTCGATCACTGAATCATATTCATTTAACTTATATTCTTTTAAATAGGGGAAGGAGTTTCTATTTGGATAAATTTCAAATTCTTCATCTAAAAAATCTATATTGGAAGTAGATTGATAAGGTTTAGGAGAAGTTTCTTTCTTAAAATCTTTGATGTATTTTGCAGGAGTTTTTAATGCTTTTAAGACTCCAATAGGAGACCAGCTAAATTTATATTTAAATTCATTAGAAATTAAAGGAAAACCTCCACACATACTTTTAAATTTAATTGAAGATACAATTTTATTTCTTGAATCAATTTTAAAATCATTAATAATTTTATGTGCTAGCAAATGATCCATACCAGGGTCAAGCCCCGTTTCACACATAAAAATATTTTTGTTTTCAATGAATTGATTATGAAATTCTTCATATTTAACGTCATAGTAGCTAGATGTTAACAGGTGGCATTTTTTTTGGACTGCAATCTTTGCAATTTCAATATGATTTGAAGCTGGAAGCATGGAAACAATGAGATCATTTGTATTTAATTCGTTTCTTAAATCATTTAAATCAAGTTTTCGAACTTTAATTTTGTTTGATAATAATCGTGATGCCTTTTCAGGTGTTCTATTCCAAACTTCTAATTTATAGCCCTTATTAGACAAATATAAGATACCAGGTGGTGAAGATAAGCCCACTCCAAGCCAATGTATTTTTTTTACATTCATAAATATAAACTTTAAAATATATAGAAAGAAATTTATAGGTATTTATTAGATGAAATTAATTCCAGAGTGGAAAGATCATAGTTACTGTTTAATAGCTTGGCCATGTAATTTAGATTTATATGGTTCTCAAATCAACAAAGCTAAAATTGAAATTGCTAATCTAGCTAATCAAATCTCAGAAGAAGAAAAAGTAAATATGTATTGTAATTCAGCTGATTACAGGGAGTGCACAACTCTTATTTCAAATAAGAGTATTTCTATCATAGAGACTAAGCTTGATGATTCTTGGATGAGAGATATAGCGCCCATCTTTTATAAAGAAAAAAACTCTCTTAACGCTATTTCATTTAATTTCAATGGATATGGTAAATATCCAGAATTTAAGAATGATAATAAAGTTTCAGAATTTATTTGCTCAAATTTAAATATTCCTTATTTCAAAAATAATTTAACTTTAGAAGGTGGTGCTATAACTTATGATGATAAGGGTAATTTATTTACCACAGAGAGTGTCCTTTTAAATCCCAATAGAAAAAATGAATCAAAAACAAATATAGAGGATCAATTACTAAAATTATTTGATTTAAATAAAATAATATGGATACCTGAAGGTCTTCAAGGTGACGATACGGATGGCCATATTGATAATATATTTTGCCCTATAGGAAATGATAAATATTTGCTTGCTTATACCAATCAAAATGAAACAAGAGATTTTAATGTCTTAGACAAATCTAAAAAAATTTTAGAAGATGAGCTTATATTTCAAAGCCCTAAAAACCAGATTATACAAATACCATTACCTTCAGAGATTTATATTAATCAAAAAAAGATTATTGCTTCCTATATCAATTTTTATTTTACTAAAAATTCTATTTTTGTCCCTAAATTTAATGTCAAAGAAGATGATGAAGTATATGATATTTTTCAATCAGTATTTATTGATAAAAAAATTAAAATGGTGGAAACTAGTCATATTAATTATGGAGGGGGTAATATTCACTGTATTACCATGAATATCCCAAAAATATGAAAATTAAAGTAACTGCCACTCAATTTAAATCTATTAAAGGCGACAAAGAGGCTAATATTAACAAAGCTTTATACTTATCAAATTTAGCTGTTTCTCAAAAAACAAATATAATCTTATTACAAGAATTATTTCAAACAGAATATTTTTGTTCTACTAAAAATTTAAAATTTTTTGATTATGCAATTTCATTTCCAGACAATAGAATTTTTGAAACCTTTTCTAACTTTTGTAAAAATTACAAAATAGTTATGCCAATTAGTTTTTTTGAAAAACATGAAAATAATTACTTTAATTCATTAGTTGTTATTAATAGTAAAGGAGAGATTAGTGATGTATATCGTAAATCTCATATCCCTGAGGGTCCGGGTTATAATGAAAAGTTTTATTTCACCCCAGGCAATACTGGTTTTAAGGTATTTGAAACAGTGTATGGGAAAATCGGATGTGGTATCTGTTGGGATCAATGGTTTCCAGAATGCGCTAGGACGATGACACTTATGGGAGCAGATGTTTTGCTTTATCCAACTGCCATAGGTTCTGAACCCCAAGATCCCTTAATCAAATCTAAGCTTCATTGGCAAAATGTTATGATCGGCCATTCTGCTGCCAATCAAATTCCTGTAATTGCATCTAATAGAATAGGTGAGGAAATAGAGGAAGATGTAACATTAAGTTTTTATGGAGGATCCTTTATTACCGACCACCTAGGAAATATTACTAAAGAGATGGATGGTAAGACGGAAGGAGTGATCACTAATGAATTTGATTTAGATTTAATTAAACAATACCGCCAATCATGGGGAAATTTTAGAGATCGTCGCCCAGATCTTTATAAAAAAATCTGTGATTTTTAGCTAAAATTAGCATAAAATCTTAAATTGGAATTAAAATGTAGAGGAGAGGTTCTATGAAAAAATTTTTGATTACTCTCATTGCTTTAGCACTACCACTTAGTTTAAGTGCTAAAGAAGAGTTATTTATTTACAATTGGTCAGACTATATTGCAGAAGACACTATAGCTAATTTTGAAGAGGAAACAGGTATAGATGTTACTTATGATGTCTTCGATTCAAATGAAGTTTTAGAGGCAAAACTTTTAGCTGGAGGAAGTGGATATGATCTAGTTGTTCCTTCAGGATCTTTTATGGAAAATCAAATTAAAGCTGGTGTCTTTCAAAAATTAGATAAAAGCAAACTACCTGGTCTTGCAAACTTAGATCCAAGTGTACTCCAAAAAACTGATGCCCATGATCCTGGTGGAGACTATTCTGTAAACTATATGTACGGTACTACTGGAATCGGCTACAATGTAGCAGCTGTTGAAGAAAGAGGGGGAGATGTTGAGTCCTGGGATATAATTTTTAATCCTTCAGAGATAGCTAAGTATGCTGATTGCGGAGTTGCTATGTTAGATGCTCCAAGTGAAATAGTTGAAATTGCCTTAAACTATTTAGGCCATGATCCTAACACTGAAAATACAAAAGCTAACCAAGAGGCACTTGAGTTATTAAAGCAAATTAGACCATTTATTAAATACTTTGATTCATCTCAGTATATTGATGATCTAGCAAATGGAGAAATCTGCTTGGCTATCGGATGGTCGGGAGATGTATTTATTGCAGCCTATGAAGAAATTGAGGAAGTATGGTACTCAATTCCAAATGAAGGAACTGTGATATGGTTTGATATGATGGGAATTCCTGCTGACGCTAAGAATGTAGAGAATGCTCATAAATTTATTGACTATGTTTTAAGACCTGAGGTTGTTGCTGAGATTACCAATTATGTTTGGTACTCTAATCCAAACTTGGTAGCCAATACTACAGAAGGTTTAATTGATCCTGAGATACTTGAGGATCCAGCTATTTATCCAACAGAAGAGACACTAACAATGCTTTTTGCTGATACAGCTGACTCACCTCAAAAATCTAGAATCTCTTCTAGAATATTTAATAGCTTTAAAGCTGCTCAATAAAGCTCATTTTTGAAAAGCACAACTTAATTTATTAGGTTGTGCTTTTTGTTTTTTAAACCATGTCTAATTCTTTTCTTGAAATAAAAGGTGTATCTAAAAAATTTGGAAATATTGTAGCTTTAGATAACATCAATTTAGATATTTCTAAATCTGAGCTTTTTAGCTTATTAGGTTCATCTGGATGTGGAAAATCAACTCTTTTAAGAATTATTGCTGGGTTTGAAAAACCCGATAGTGGAAAAATTTTTTTAGATGGGGAAGATATAACATTATTACCTCCTTACCTTAGACCATTAAATATGATGTTTCAAAATTATGCTTTATTTCCTCATTTAAATGTAAAAAAAAATATTGAATTTGGCCTAAAGGAGGAAAGACATAACAACGACGAAATTAATTTAAGAGTTAAAGATATTATTTCTTTATTAGAATTAGATGGCTTAGAAAAAAGAAAAATCTTTGAGATTTCAGGGGGACAACAACAAAGAGTAGCTCTAGCAAGATGTTTAGTTAAAAAACCTAAATTATTGCTTTTAGATGAACCATTGGCTGCCTTAGATAAAAAGTTACGTGTTCAAACTCAATTTGAACTTGTTAACTTACAATACAAATTAGGTATAACTTTTATTATTGTAACCCACGACCAAGAGGAAGCTATGTCACTATCTGATAGAATGGCAATTATGAAATCTGGTAAAGTTTTACAAACCGGAAATCCTGTCGAGGTCTATGAAAAGCCAATTAATGAATATGTAGCAAATTTTATAGGTACAGCAAATATTTTTAATATCAAAGAAATATCCAAAAATTTTTTAATTGAAGAATTAAATATTAAAATTGATCTCCCTAAAAATGCTCAAATGTTTCAAAAGTGTCTCATAAGACCAGAAAAAATCTCAATTAAAAAAATTAATTCTAATAATACCACCGAAAAGTGTACAGGAGTTGTCAAAGAAGTAGCCTACCTAGGTAGTTATACTAAATACTTAGTAGAGTCTAATAATTTTCAATTCTACTCGTTTATGCAAAATAGAGAAATATCAGAAAGATTAAAAATTAAGTGGGATGATCTTGTAGAATGCTCATGGAACAATGAGTCAATTTATTTTTTTAATGAATAACTTTCTTCGAAAACAAAATTTTTGGTTTGTATTCACCCCTTATTTTTGGCTGGTATTATTTTTTTTTATACCACTAGCTTTAATTTTTAAAATATCCATATCTGTTTCTGAATGGGGAATGCCACCCTATAGAGATTTTATTGATTTCTCCGATGGTGGTATAAAAATTAATTCTACTCTTAGTAACTATGCTTTTATTTTTTCAGACTCTTTCTACCTAAGATCTTTTTTAAATTCTCTATCTCTAGCTTTTACTTCAACATTAATATGCTTATTTATTGGATACCCGATTGCATTTTATGTAGCAAAATCAAAAGAAAATATCAGAAACCTCTTATTAATTTTATTGATAATTCCTTTTTGGACTTCTTTTCTTTTAAGGGTTTATGCTTGGAAGGTTATATTACAAGGATCGGGTATTATAAATGTAATACTAATGAAATTAGGCTTTATTAATGAACCAATTTCAATGCTTTATAATCACTATACTGTCATATTGGGCGTTGTTTATACTTATCTTCCCTTCATGATTTTGCCACTTTATGGCTATCTAGTAAAATTTGATTTAAATTTAATTGATGCCTCTAATGATTTAGGAGCAAAGCCACTTAAGACATTTATTAGAGTCATTCTTCCTTTATCCTTGCCAGGTATTATTGCTGGTAGCATGTTAGTCTTTATTCCTGTTGTAGGTGAATTTGTAATACCTGAATTACTAGGAGGCAGTGATAAATTATATTTTGGTAAAATTATTTGGGATGAATTTTTTGTTAATAGGGATTGGCCTATAGCTAGTGCTTTAGCAATGTCTGGTATTCTTATATTGGTTATTCCAATAATAATTTTTCAATTAATGTTTGCTAAGTACAATTTTAAAAATGAATAAATCACTTTTGAAAATAATTACCTTAGCTATTGGATTTATGTTTCTTTACTTCCCAATCTTAACTTTAATAGCTTATTCGTTTAATGAAAATAAAAGAGTAATGTTATGGAAGGGCTTTTCTTTAAAATGGTATGGAAAATTATTTCAAAATGAACAAATTATCGAAGCATTTCTAATAAGTATTAAGGTTGCTTCACTTTCTGCTACCTTTGCCACTATCTTAGGAGTTATGATAGGATATTCTTTAACAAGAATTTCTAAGATCCCAGCAAGACCCTTCTTTATTTTCCTCAGCTCCTCTCCTTTAGTTATGCCCGAGATCATTTTAGGATTATCACTTTTACTTTTTTTTATTTCTTCTAATCATTTAATAGGTTTTCCTTCAAGCAAAGGTCAGTTAACTGTATTAATATCTCACATAACATTCTCAGTTGCTTTTGTAGCTATCATTATACAATCAAGGTTAAGTAGCTATGATAAAAACATTGAAGAAGCAGCTCAAGACCTAGGAACTCTCCCTAATAAAATTTTTTGGAAAATAACTGCCCCAGTAATTCTCCCTTCTATAGTATCTGGTTGGCTTTTAGCTTTTACACTCTCACTTGACGATTTAGTAGTTGCAAGTTTTACTAATGGTCCCGGTGCAAATACTCTACCAATAGTGGTATTTTCAAAGGTGAGGTTAGGGTTAAGCCCAGAAGTAAATGCACTCTCTGCTATAATAATGTTAATAGTTATAATTGCTGCAGTATTTTATTATTTGATAAATAGATCAAACATTAAGAAGTAAATATTCTCTTTCCCAGGCAGTTATAATTTTGTTATAGGCATTAACTTCTAGATCTTTTATAGAACAAAATAATTCAATAAAAGTTTGACCAAAAATTTCTTTCGCTTCTTTTGAACGAGAAAAAATATCAATTGATTGATAAATACTTTCAGTTAAGGACACATTTACATTATAGGCGGCCTTAGTAGTTTCTTGTGTTGCCTTAATCTTTTTTTTCATTCCTAAGTAACCAGCACTTAAGGTAGCAGCAATAGCTAAATAAGGATTCACGTCTGAACCACATAGTCTATTTTCTATCCTTGCTTGACTGGCTGAGACAAAATTAGGAACTCTAAAACCACATGTTCTATTTTCAAACCCCCAATTGAGGTTAAAAGGAGTACCTTCCTCCCAATAGCCTCTGAGACGCTTAAAAGAATTAACGTTTGGAGCAAACAGAGGTAAGAAAGCCTTAGAGTACTTTTGCAATCCTCCAAGATAATGATCAAAATATCTTGTAGTTTTTAAATCTTTATTCACAAAAGCTGGTTTACCTTTTTTAAGAATTGATTGATGGATATGCATTGAGTTACCAGGGGAGTCTTCTAAAGGCTTAGCCATAAATGTTCCATATAAATTATGTTTTAGGGCAGTTTGTCTAAGAGTTCTTTTAAATAAAAAAACTTGGTCAGCTAAATCAAGTGGATTACCATGCTTAAAGTTAATTTCCATTTGTGCGGGTCCATCCTCATGGTTGATATTTTCTACTTCAAGCTCTTGAGCTTCACAATAATCATATAAATCTTCAAAGATATGATCAAATTCATTAATTGCATCTATTCCATAAGATTGGTTGCCTTTTTCTATTCTTCCAGATTGGCCAGCAGGTGTTTCTAGGGGGTAGTCAGGATCATTATTTTTTTTAACAAGATAAAATTCTATTTCAGGTGCTATAATAGGTTCTAACCCCATATCTCTATATAACCCTATTACTCTCTTAAGAATTCCTCGAGAATATACCTCAATTTCATTATTATTTCTGTCAACTGCATCGCAAATAATTTGTGCAGTAGGTTCTTCATACCAGGGTACTACTTTTAAAGTATTAAAATCTGGCTTTAAAATAAAATCCCCATCTGTTGGATTTAGTAATTGGTCGTCAATTGAATATGTAACACTTCTAGATACGGCTAGTTTAAATAGAGCTAAAGGCAATCGCAAACCTCCTGACTCAAAAGAACTTAGAAATTTTTTAGTAGGAAGTATTTTTCCTCTTGGAATGCCTGAATTGTCAGGAATTAAACATTCAACTTCAGTAATTTTATTTTTTTTAAACCATTCAATATAATTATTCATTTATATAACTAACCTACAAAATTTGATATTTATGTAACTGATGGAATATTCAGATAACTACTATGTAAGAACAAAATCATACAAGGTTAATACTAACAGATTAACTGAATCGTTACAATGTGATGTTTGTATAATAGGGGGAGGGTTATCAGGTATCTCAACTGCCTATTATCTCAATAAAATCAACCCTAATTTAAAAATTATAGTATTAGAGAAAAATAAAATAGGTTGGGGGGCTTCTGGAAGAAATGGGGGCCAACTTCTTCATGATTTTTCAGGTAATTTTTCTTCACAAAAACATTCAAACGACGAACAAAAGCAATTATGGAATTTTACAATTGATGCAGTTAGAGAGGTTAAAAAAAATATTAAAGATTTAAATATCGAATGTGGTCTTATAGAAGGATATCTGCAAGCCGCAGTGACCAGGTCTCATGATGAAGAATTAAAAAAATATGTAGATTTGCTGAATAATAAATTCAAATATAATTCTGCCTCATATTTATCTAATCAAGAAATGAAGGATTACTTTCAAAGTCCTTATTATAAATCAGCTATGTATGACTCAGAGTGTGGCCAAATACATCCTTTGAATTATTGTTTGGGTCTTGCAAAAGAATTGTCAAAGCAAAATAATTGCAAGATTTATGAGGACTCAACTGTAGAGTCTTATGAATCTAATAATCAGGTTAAAGTTAAATTAAATAATGGCTCCACTGTCACTGCAGATAAGATGATATTGTGTTGTAATGCCTATATTGGAAATTTAAACAAAGAGCTTCGAAGAAAAATTATGCCTGTTAAAACATATGTTTCAGCATTTACTAATATACCAAAAGAAGAATTAAATAAATTTTTTAAAAAACAAATAACTGTGGGAGATATGCTGTTTGTATTAAATTATTTTAGACTTGATAAAGATGACAACCTTATATTTGGCGGAGGAGTGAGTTATTCAAATGTCGACCCAGTCAACTTAGAGGAGTCTCTAAAAAAAAGCGTTAGAAAGATTTTACCAGGTTTAGAAAAATATAAAGCTTGGTGCACCTGGAGTGGCCATGTGGCTATAACAGTAAATAGGTTACCTCACATTGGTGCAATAGATAATAATATCCTTTTTGCTCAAGGTTATTCTGGTCATGGGCTCGCAATAACAACAATGGTTGGTAAAATGCTTGCTAAAGTTATTTCTTCTCAGGATAGTAGTTTTGAGTTATTTAGAAAGTTTGAACATCAAAATTTTCCAGGATTTGGAGTTATAGATACACCACTATTAGTATTAGCAATGAGCTACTTCAAACTCAAAGATCTATTAAGTTTTAAATAGCTTATTTTTCCCTAAAACTAGATTTGGATCTAAGTGCTTCTTAAATTTTTTAAGAAATTCATAATAATTTTTAGATTTATATTTTATTAGAAGTTTATTTTTTAAAACTCCAAGGCCATGTTCTGCGGCTATACTTCCATCACATGTGATTGTTAAGTCATATATAAACTTAGATAATAAGTTAATATTTTTTTTTGTATTAGGTTCAACTTTAAAATTACAATGTAAATTACCATCTCCTAAATGTCCAAAAAAATAAGGAGTAAAGATTTTATTTATTTGAATGAACTTATTTACTTCTTTAGTAAAATAACTCCATTTATTTATAGGTAAACAAATATCGAATTTTTGCAGAAAATTATATTTAGATTGATTGTAAACTAGTTCTTCCCTTTTACTCCATATCCAAGATTTAGAAAAATTTCTTTCAATTTTCAAAATTTTAAGATTATCAAATATTTTTTGTTTTTTTATATTATTTAGGAAATTAATTTTGTGATTTGAACTAAATTCTATTATTAAATGATAATTAGATTTCTTTTTAAATAAATAATAACTAGGAATTGGAAATATTATTTCAAAGCTTATTAGATCATCATAGTGATCATTTCTTAAATTTTTCAATAACTTATTTGCCTTAGCTAGATTATCAATTTTAACTAAATAAGTTGTTTTATATTTCTTTTTAGGAAGTAGTTTTAAATTAGCTTTAGTAATTGTTCCAAATATACCCTCAGATCCACAAAATATTTTCCATAGCTTTGGCCCAAAATTATCTTTTTTTAATTTACTTTGGAAATCTAGAATTGTTCCATCGCTTAATACAACTTCTAATCCGTTAATATGATCTTCTATATTTCCATATTTTAATGTTTGCAACCCCCCTACGTTAGTTGAAATATTGCCACCAATGGTACATTTGTCACTAGGAGCAATATTTACTGGAAATATTAACCCTTTTTTAGATGATTCATTTTGTATTTTTTTGAGTTTTGTGCCTGCTTGAGCCGTAACAATCATATTTTCTTTATCTATTTCTTCAATTTTATTCATTTCTTTAAAATCAATAAACATATTAAGACTTTTAGATTGACCTTTAGTTCCTTCTACTCGATTTGTTTCACCTCCTAAGGGAATAATATTAATTTTTTTTTTATTACAAAATTTCATTATTGTTGAAACATCTTTTGTATTTCGAGGAAGAGCTTTTAATTCATTATCTTTTTGTATTACCTTAAAGGGATATTTCATTTTGAAGCTTTTTTAAGCCTATCATTAATAGCTATCCCAAGATCATACTCAGGAATAGGAGCCATACTAATAGTTTTATAATTTTTATTTTTATCAGCCAAAAAAATAAAATGGTATAGGTTTTTTGCAGCTTCATTCAAATTTGATATTTTACTGAGATTTTTAAATTGACCTCTTTTATCTTTACCAAAATTAATAAATGCACTGTTTTTTTTAAATCCTCTTTGATTTAAAAATATTTTCTTCTTTGGTGAATAATGTTTTTTAGAAGTGCCCGAAAAGCTTTTTTTATTTTTACCTTGAAAAATTTCAATATATGGAAGAAATTTTAATATATTTTTTATATTAATCTTACCTGGTCTGATAATTTCTAATTTTTTATTAGTAATTTTAATCAGAGTAGACTCCAACCCAATATTACATTTACCATCATCAACTATTAATAAATTAGTTTCTCTAAATTGATCAAAAACCATATTAGCATTTATTGGACTTAATTTTTTAAATCTATTAGCAGATGGCATAACAATTGGTTTTCCTAAGATGTTTATAATATTTTGGGAAAATATATTTTTGGGGACACGAACTGCACAATTCTCTTTTTGGGTTAATTGAAAAGGTATTTTTTTTGATTTCCTCTTTAAAATTAAAGTTAAAGGTCCCGGCCAAAATTGCTCAGCTAGAATGAGATTTTCATTATTTAAATGGAAATATTTCTTTACCATCTCCAAATTTGAGCAGTGAAATATCAACTTTTTATTTAAGGGTCGTTTTTTAAGTTTATATATTTTTCTGGCAGAAATTATACTTGTACCTATTCCAGCTAAACCATAAACAGTCTCAGTAGGTAGTACGACTAATTCCTTCTTTGTAAGCTTCTCTTTAATAAATTTTAAAAGGTTTTTACTATTATTTTTTTTAACGATAGTGGGCATAATTTACATAATTAGATATATTTTTAGTGTAAAGCTGCAATCATTTAATATTATTTTACATCTTTATGAAAATTTGTGCCATTATTCTTTCAGCGGGTAAGAGTAAAAGATTTAAATCCTCTATTCCTAAGTTCATGCATAATTTATCTGGTCTGCCAATTGTGGACTACAATATTAATCTTCTTAAAAAAATAAAGAAAATTACTAAATTTGAAATTATTTCTAATAAAGAAAACTTAAATTATTTCCAAGATAAAGGTTATTCACCTTTTAAGCAAAATCCTGTTGATGGAACGGGAGGCGCAGTTAGACAATTTTATAAAAAAAATAACAAATATGACTATTACCTTGTCATGCTATCAGATACCCCAGTTTTTGATTATAAAGTCATAAGTGATTTTTTAAATAAATCAGTAAAGACAAATTCAGATATTAGTGTTCTTTCACAAAATATTTCTAATCCCAAGGGATATGGAAGATTAATCCTAAACAATAAAAAACTTGTCAGAATTATTGAAGAGAATGACTGTGATAATATTCAAAAAAAAATTAATTTAGTTAACACAGGTATATTTATGATATCAAAGAGAGCAATTTCTAATATAAACCTCATAAAAAAAAATCCTAATAAGAAAGAATACTACATCACTGATCTAATCGATATTTGTAATAATAAAAATTTAAATTTAATGACAATTGTTAACTCTGGTATCCCAATTCAAGGAATTAACAGCGTAAAGGAATTAAATGATTTAGAAATTTTATCTCAAAATTATATTAAAAATAAAATTATGGAGTCTGGAGTAAGAATATACCAGCCTGAAACAGTGTATATTGAGAATGACGTCAGTATTGAAAAGGGTGTTGTTATTGAACCAAACGTAGTAATACGCAGAGGTGTAAAAATAAAAAAAGATACAATAGTTAAATCATTTTCTTACTTAGAAGATTGCAGAATAGGTAAAAATTGTTCTATAGGACCCTTTGCGAGAGTCAGACCTTCGTCTGATTTACAAGACCAAATTAAAATTGGAAATTTTGTTGAAATAAAAAAATCCAAATTGTCAACTGGGGTTAAGATTAATCATTTATCTTATATTGGTGACACAGTAGTTGGAAAAAATTCTAATATTGGTGCAGGCACAATTACTTGTAATTATGATGGAAGAAACAAATTATCCTGTCTAATTGGAGATAATTGTTTTATTGGCTCTAACTCTTCCATCATAGCCCCTGTAAAAATAGGAAGTAGTGCTTATGTAGCTGCAGGATCAGTAATTACAAAAAATATCTCTAAAGGATATTTTGCAATTAGTAGACCAAAGCAAAAAAATATTAAAAATAAAATAAAATAATGTGTGGTATAGTAGGAATATTAAAATCTAATTCTTTAAAAAACGAAGCTATTGATATCCTAAAAAAGTTAGAATATCGTGGTTACGACTCAGCTGGCATTTCACTATTCGAAAAAAATAGAATTAGAACCATTAAAAGTATTGGAAAAATCTCTGAGCTTGAAAAAAAATCAAAAAAATTTTCAGATAAAAATTTTACCGGAATTATAGGTCATACTAGATGGGCCACACATGGTATAGTTAATAGAAATAATGCACATCCTTTCTCTGATGAAAATCTAACTTTAGTTTGCAATGGAATTATCGAAAATTATTTAAAGATACAAAATAGATATATTGATATCCCAAGTCATATTCAGTCAGATACAGAAGTTAGCTTTTATTTTCTAAGCTATTTACTAAATAAATATAAAAACCCCGATGAAGCAATTAAGACTTTTTTAAAGACCATAAAAG
Organism: uncultured Alphaproteobacteria bacterium; assembly: GCA_902521155.1. Taxonomy (GTDB): domain Bacteria; phylum Pseudomonadota; class Alphaproteobacteria; order HIMB59; family HIMB59; genus HIMB59. Next base: position 50,097 of record CABYQR010000006.1, read on the forward strand.
GAAATTATGCATTTGTAATATTCATAAAAAAAAATAACAGCTTTTATTTACTGAAAAATGGGAGTCCTATTTCTTTATCCCATAAAAATAAATCATTTTATGTCTGTTCAGACTCTTCAATTTTATCTAACTACCACAATAAAATTTATCACTTAAAGGATGGTGATATTGTAAAAATTAATAACGGCAATATTAAAAAATTGAATAATAATTCTAAAATTAGTTTCGAAGATAATTCAGTATCACAAAATCCTTATGATAAGGGTAAATTCCAACACTACATGCTAAAAGAAATTCATGAACAGCCCAAAGTACTTAAAGACACTCAGCTAATATATGGCTCTGAATTCTTCATTGACTTTAAGGCTAAATTCGAAAACTTATTTAATGTAGATAAGCTAGTATTGGTGGGATGCGGAACTGCTTACCATGCCTGCATGATAGGGGAATATTATTTTAATAAATTCACTAATTTGGATGTATCTTCTGAATTAGCATCTGAACTACGATACAAAAATATAAGCAATAACAATAAAACTTTATATATTTTCATATCTCAATCTGGAGAAACTATGGATACCCTAATGGCATTAAAATATATTAAAAAATACAAGCACAGATCAATTATTATTACGAATTCTCTTCAAAGTAGCATGGTTAGAGAAGCAGATGTAACTATACCTACTTATGCTCAAAAGGAAGTTGGTGTAGCATCAACAAAAGCATTTACTTGTCAGATCTTGAGCTTAGCAAATTTATCATTAGAAGTAGGTAAAATGAATAAGGTTATTTCTCATATAGATTACAAAAAAAATATAAAAATTTTAAATTTATTACCAGTAAAATTGAAAAATCTTATTAAAGACTTTACTCCAATAGCAAAATACCTTGCCAAAAAAATTAGTTTAGTAAATTCTTGTTATTTTATAGGAAGAAATATTTCCTACCCCATTGCATTAGAGGGCTCATTAAAATTGAAAGAGATTTCATATATGCACAGCGAAGGTTTCCCTGGTGGTGAGATGAAGCATGGTCCTATTGCGTTAATCGATAAAGATACAATGACAGTATGCATTAATCCAAATAATGAGCTCTATGAGAAATCTTTATCAAATGCTCAAGAAATTTCGGCAAGAAATGGAAAAACCATTATACTCACTAGTGCAAAAAGAACAAAGAAAGCAGGAACAGAAATGAAAGTTCCCAATCTACCCAAGGAAAACTTTATTGACACACCTTTCATTTATTCTATTCCCCTCCAATTAATTTCATATTATTTTGCTCTTAATGAAGGCACTGATATTGATCAACCAAGAAATCTTGCAAAATCTGTCACTGTTGAGTAGATAGATGAGTTTTAATAATTCAATTGTAGATAATTATATCTTAGCCTCTATCTTAGAGGTTTCTAATTATTCCAATGTCAAACTGACTAAAAAAACTATTTATAAAAATAATTATCAATATTTTTTTATGCCTTCAAATATGATAAATGATAATTTTGATCATCATCCTTTGGATACTTACGGTATAATTAATAAATCAAAACTCTTAATGAGAGAGCCCATTACCGGAGATCAAATTTCTTATATTATTAATAATACTGAATTTACTAGTACAAATGAAACTTCGGGCCTTGTTATTGAGACGAAAATTTCAAAAATTTTTTATCTTTATGAAATTGAGAATATGCCTCATAAATATGCAAATTCTATTTTTACAAATTTAAAATCTAAAAATATCAATATAGTTTTCCCAAGCAACGATATAATTCATGTAATTTCTGATAATATTAATAATTTAAATAAATATGTTAAAAAGTTATCAAATAAAA
>CABYQR010000007.1 GCA_902521155.1 uncultured Alphaproteobacteria bacterium
AAGTCATCAGCTGCTGATTGATTTGCAACATATGTATAAGAGCCATTGGCATTGAGGGTGAGTTGACCGTATGTACCTGTTAGAGCAGAGCCGACAGTTCCTGCAGTGCCTGATCCCTCAGAGCTACCTAGTCTCACAGCTGTTACAGTTAAAGTCTCCACATCAACATCTGTGTCGTAAGAACTAGTATTGCTTGTATCAATGACATCGCCTGAATGTTCAGCGTCTACGTTAATCAAACTAAAAGGTGAAGTTAATGTATATTCAAAAACAGATTTATTTGTTGAGCCCAAAACAAATAACTTAGTACCATCATGATTAAAGCTAATTGCTTTAGGGGAACTATCTTGAGAGCTAACATCTAAAGCTCCTACAAAAGAAGCCGTGGAAACATCAAATCCTAAACTTAAATCATACTCATTAACGTCATTTCCTTGGTTTCCAACAACAAACATTTTCGTTCCATCACTATTAAAAGTTAGGCCATTTGGTTGAGCATCTTGTGAGGATACAGAAAAACTATCAACGAAAGAGGCCGTAGAGACATCAAACCCCGTTGATAAGGTATATTCATTGATGTCATCACCAGCGTTTCCAGCTACAAACATCTTAGTGCCGTCTTGATTAAAGGCTAATCCTGTAGGGTTACTATCTTGGGAGCTAATGTCTTTACTATCAACAAAAGAGGCTGTTGAAACATCAAAAGCGGTAGAAAGGGTATATTCATTGACATCATCACCTTGCACCCCAACAACAAACATCTTGGTTCCATCACTATTGAAGGCAAGATCACGGGGGCCTGTCTCTTGGGAGCTAATGTCTTTACTATCAACAAAAGAGGCGGTTGAAACATCAAACCCAGTGGAGAGAGTGTATTCATTGATATCATCTCCCGCTGATCCGATGACAAACATTTTTGTGCCATCATTATTGAATCTAAATCCTTGAGGATTATTTTCTTGTGAGCTGACAGAAAAACCATCAACAAATGAAGTAGCGCTTACAGCACTAGCATTATCTCCATCACTCACTGTCAAAGTGGCATCCTCTTCAACCGTTCCTGTGTCATTTCTGGCAACAGGGGCATCATTAGAACCATTAACCGTAATGGTTATCGTTGCTGTGTCGGTTGACGTACCATCAGAAACTGTATAAGTGAAAACATCTGTCGCTGACTCTGAGTCATCGAGAGCATCCGCTGCATCTTGATTAGCAGTGTAGGTATAGGAACCATCGGCACCAATGGTGAGAGTACCGTAGGTTCCTGTGACTGTAGTACCATTGCTTTCGTAGGTACTACTTGAAGTGACTGAGGAGGAGGACCCGCCACTTGGTTGTATTGCTGTAACTGTTAAACTGGAACTGTCATCTGCATCAGTATCGTCATTGAGAACATCATCTTGAGAACCTGTCTTGGTAACGGTGGCTCCTTCACTGACTGTATCAGTGTCATCCACTGCTGCAGGATCATCATTTATACCTAAAACAGAAATTGTGATATTGGCTGTAGTCGTAGCCGTTCCGTCAGAAAGTGTATAAACAAAAACATCATTGGCACTGTCACCAGCGTCTAAAGCATCCGCTGCAGTTTGATCCGCTACATAAGTATAAGAACCATCAGCACCTATAGTCAGCGTACCATAAGTTCCGGTCACTGAAGTTCCGCTACTATTATAAGAACTGCCAGAAGAAACTGATGAATTAGACCCACCATCTTTTTTGATTTGAGTAATTGTCAAAGATGCTGAGTCGTCAGCATCGCTGTCTGTATGAGAGCTAGAGCTAGTATCTATCACATCTCCTGAGTGTTCGCCCGTGGCATCATAAGAGCCAGAAAGATTTGCATTTGCGCCATTTATAACAGTTAAAGTACTGTCCTCTGCGATCACACCCACGTCGTTTTGGGCAACAGGAGTATCGTTAATACCATTAACCGTGATGGTTATGGTTGCCGTTGTAGTTGTTGTGCCATCAGAGACAGTATAGGTAAAGACATCGTTTGCTGAATCGCCAGCATCAAGGTCATCGGCGGCTGACTGGTCAGCGGTGTAGGTATAAGAACCATCCGCACCTATAATAAGAGTACCGTAGGTACCTGTGACTGAAGTTCCGCTACTATCATAGGTGCTTCCTGAGGAAACATTAGAGGAAGAACCGCCACTAGGTTGAATTGCAGTAACTGTTAAAGCTGCTGAGTCATCAGCATCTGTATCATCGTTGAGAACATCATCTTGGGAACCTGTTTTAGTTACAGTTGCATCTTCACTAACGCTATCGGTATCGTCTACTGCTGCGGGATCATCATTAATACCTAAAACAGAAATTGTGATATTGGCAGTTGTAGTGGCAGTGCCATCAGAAAGAGTGTAAACAAAAACATCATCAGCGCTGTCACCGGCGTCTAGTGCATCGGCTGCTGTTTGATCTGCTACGTAAGTATAGGAGCCATCAGCCCCTATAGTCAGCGTACCATAAGTTCCGGTCACTGAAGTACCGCTACTATTGTAGGAACTACCAGAAGAGATAGAAGAATTAGAACCTCCATCTTTTTTAATTTGAGTAATTGTCAAAGATGCTGAGTCGTCAGCATCACTGTCTGTATGAGAGCTAGAGCTAGTGTCCATAACATCACCAGAATGTTCGCCAGTGGCATCATAAGAGCCTGAAACATTCGCATTGGCACCATTTGTAACCGTAAGCGTGCTGTCTTCAGCAATCACACCTACATCATTTTGAGCTACCGGTGTATCATTGACACCCGTAACTGTAATAGTAATTGTTGCTGTTGTGGTTGTTGTGCCATCAGAGACAGTATAAGTAAAGACATCGTCAACAGTATCGCCAGCGTCTAAATCATCAGCTGCGGATTGATCCGCGGTGTATGTATAAGAACCATCAGCACCTATAATAAGAGTACCATAAGTTCCAGTAACACTGGTTCCGCTGCTATCATAGGTACTTCCAGAAGAAACATTAGAAGAGGATCCACCACTAGGTTGTATTGCAGTGACTGTTAAAGTTGCTGAGTCATCAGGGTCGCTATCATCTGTAAGTACGTCGTCCTGGGCCCCTGTTTTGGTAACTGTGCCATCTTCATTAACACTATCTGTATCGTTGACTGCTGTTGGGGCATCGTTAATACCCAAAACTGTAATTGTAAGAGTAGCAGTATCTGTAGCTGTTCCATCGGAGATGGTATAAATAAAGCTGTCAGTCACTGAGTCGCCAGCATCAAGATCATCAGCTGCAGATTGATCCGCCGCATAAGTATATGAACCGTCCGCACCAATAACAAGAGTACCGTAAGTTCCTGTCACTGAAGTTCCGCTGCTGTTATAGGAACTACTAGAAGAAACCGTAGAATCTGAACCGCCACTTTTTCTGATTTGAGTAACAGTAATGGAGTCCCCATCAGCGTCACTATCAGTATGACTACTAGAGCTCGTGTCCATGACATCACCAGAGTTTTCGCCGGTGGCATCATAAGAGCCGCTCAGTGTTGCATTGGCACTGTTTGCAACTGTTAAGGTGCTATCTTCAGCAATTACACCCACATCATTTTGCGCTACAGGTGCATTGTTAGAAGAGCCGTCATCTCCCAAAAGAGTAATTACAATATTAGCTGTCGTAGTTGCTGTGCCATCTGAAACTGTATAAGTAAATGTATCGGTGAGAGTCTCTCCTGCATCAAAACCTGAGATATCAGATTGGGCTACATATTTATAAGAACCGTCCGCACCAATAGTTAAAGTACCGTAGGCACCAGTAACCGCGGTTCCACTACTGTTGTAAGAGCTGCTCGAAGAAACTGTTGAATTTGATCCACCATCTTTTTTAATATGAGTGATTGATAAGGTATTGCTAGTATCAGGATCAGTATCTGTGTGGGAACTTGAGCTTGTGTCGATCACATCACCAGAGTGTTCCCCTGTAGCATCATAACTCCCAGAAACATTAGCATTAGAGCTATTAGCAACTGTTAAAGTGCTACCTTCCATAATCACACCAACATCATTTTGTGCGGTAGGACTATCGTTAGCACCCAAGATGGTAATTGTAATATTGGCTGTCGTTGTTTCCGTTCCGTCACTTAAGGTATAAACAAAGACATCGGTCGCTGTCTCTCCCGATGCAATTCCATCAGCCGCATCTGCAGTAGCAGCATAAGTATAGGAACCATCAGCACCAATAGTTAGGGTACCATAAGTACCTGTGACTGAAGTTCCACTACTGTTATAAGAGCTACCCGAAGAAACTGATGAGTTAGAGCCACCATTCTTTTTAATTTGAGTTACGGTCAAAGAAGCCGACGCGTCAGCATCACTATCTTGATGTGAGCTACTACTAGTATTAATCACGTCACCAGAATTTTCACCCGTCGCATCGTAAGAGTCTCCTGTTAAAGTTGCATTTGCTCCATTTGTAACTGTAAGAGTGCTGTCTTCAGCAATCACACCTACATCATTTTGTGCAACAGGTGTGTCATTCACTCCAAAAACTTTTATTTCTAAAAGCGCTGTGTCTGTAAGGGCGCCATCTGAGACAGTATAATTAAAAGATTCTGTAACTTGATCACCTACGTCTAAAGCATCAGCAGCTGTTTGATTAGCTACATAAGTATAAGAACCGTTAGCATTGAGTGTCAATTGTCCGTAAGTTCCAGTCAACGCTTGTCCTACCGTACCCGCTGTACCTGAGCCCTCGGTTGATCCTAATCGAACAGCGCTAACAGTTAAGGTGTCTCCATCAACGTCTGTATCCGTGCCTGTATATGATGTATTGATAACATCACCAGAGTGTTCACCTGATGAATCATATCTTCCACTGACAGTTTGGTTATCCCCATCAGAAACAGTTAAGGTAGCATCTTCATTAATAGCACCATAATCATTAGCGGCCACAGGGGCATCATTAGCACCCAAAATAGTGATCGTTAAATTTGCAGTTGTGGTCGCTGTGCCATCAGAAAGAGTATAAACAAAAACATCCGTAGCAGTTTCCCCTACATCTAATACATCAGCTGCATCTTGAGTAGCAGCGTAGGTATAAGATCCATCGGCACCAATAGTGAGTGTTCCGTAAGTTCCTGTAACTTGAGTACCACTGCTATTGTAAGAACTTCCAATACCTACAGCAGAATTAGAACCACCACTTTTTTTGATTTGGGTAATCGATAAAGAAGCAGAGGCATCTGAGTCAGAGTCAGTATGAGAGGAAGAACTTGTATCAATTAAGTCACCAGAATTTTCTCCCGTGGCATCATAAGAACCACTCAACGTTGCGTTGGCACTATTTGCTACTGTTAAGGTACCATCCTCAACTATGACTCCCACATCGTTTTGGGCGGTTGGAGTATCATTGATACCAATAACCGTAATAGTAATTACTGCTGTATCTGTAGCTGTGCCATCACTAACGGTGTAATTAAACGAGTCCGTAACTATATCTCCTGCATCTAAAGCATCTGCTGCTGCTTGATTGGCCACATAAGAATAGGATCCATTTGCGGCAATTGTTAATTGACCGTAAGTACCAGTCAAAGCTGAACCAATGGAACCAGATGTGCCTGAGCCTTCACTTGAACCTGTTCTAATTGCTGAAACTGTTAAAGAGGCACTATCGTCAGCATCACTATCTGAATTCGATGATGAACTAGTATGAAGAACATCTCCTGTATTTTCCCCGGTTATATCAACTAAACTAAATGGACTTGAAAGGGAATATGAAAAAATTTTATTTGTACCTGTTTGACCTATAAAAGCTTTTGTTCCATCATTATTAAATACTATGTCATTTGCCTTTGTAACTGTGCCAGTCATATCAAATGCACCGTTATAAGATGCTGTAGATAAGTTAAAACCCGTACTAAGATCGTATTCGTGTATTTCATCACTATTTTGGCCTGTGATAAATAATTTTGTACCAGTTGAATTAAATGAAAGACCTCTTGGGGTAACTTCTTTGGAACTAACGTCTAAACTTCTACTTGTGTATGATATTGTCGTAGTGTCAAAAGCTGATGAAAGAGAATATTCATAAACAGTATTATTAGAGTCTCCAATTAAAAACATTTTGCTTCCATCAGCATTAAAAGCTATGCCTTTAGGACTTCCATCTTGACCACTAACAACAGTTGAGGAGGGTGATGATAGGGAAGATATATCGTAAGCAGTAGATAAAGAAAATTCATAAATCTTTTTGTTAGAGTTTTGATCAGAGTTTATATAAAGCTTGGTACCGTCACTGTTAAATAATAAACCACGTGGACTGGTTGTATGAGAACTAATGTCGTATGTGGTGCTTTGAGAGGCAGTTGTTATATCAAAAGCAGTACTTAAAGCATGTTTGGAGATAACAGCTGGTGTACTAGCATGGACAACAAACATTGTTGTACCATCATTGTTAAATGTTAAAGAACGTATTGAGCCTTCATTAATTGCATAAGGTGAGCCATCATGCGAAGCACCTGCAACAATTGCAGCATTACCACCGTTTGAAACAGTAAGCGTTGCATCTTCATTGACGGTGCCTGTATCGTTTTGAGCAACAGGGGCATCATTCGCACCAAGGATGGTAATGGTTAAAGTGGCAGTAGTGGTCGCTGTACCGTCAGAGAGAGTATAAACAAAAACATCAGTAGCGGTGTCTCCCGCGTCTAAAGGATCAGCTGCATCTTGAGTAGCAGCATAAGTATAAGATCCATCAGCACCAATAGTGAGAGTACCGTAGGTTCCCGTAACCTGCGTACCACTGCTATTATAAGAACTTCCCGATGCTACGGAAGAGTTAGAACCACCATTTTTTTTGATTTGGGTAATCGACAAAGAAGCAGAGGCATCTGAGTCAGAGTCACTGTGAGAGCTAGAACTGGTATCCATCAGGTCACCAGAATTTTCTCCCGTGGCATCATAAGAGCCATCAAGAGTTGCATTAGCACCGTTAGTCACTGTTAACGTGCCGTCTTCCACGATCACACCCACATCATTTTGAGCGGTTGGAGTGTCATTGATACCTAAAACTGTAATAGTAATCACCGCTGTATCTGTAGCCGTGCCATCACTAACGGTGTAATTAAAAGAATCCGTAACCGAGTCGCCTGCATCTAAAGCATCAGCGGCTGTTTGATTAGCAACATACGTATAAGAACCATTTGAGTTAAGGGTTAACTGACCGTATGTACCTGTGAGAGCCGATCCCACAGAACCAGCCGTACCTGATCCCTCAGAAGAACCAAGACGAACAGCAGTCACTGTTAAAGTTTCAACGTCAACATCAGTATCACGAGTAGAGGTGTTACTTGAGTCAATAACATCACCCGTATGTTCACCGCTAACATCAACTAAACTAAAAGGAGTAGTAAGCGTGTATTCATCCACACTGTGTGAGCCAAGACTTCCAGACGAGTCCGTAATAAACATTTTTGTTCCATCATTATTAAAGGTAATACCTGTAGGCTGAGTACCTTGAGAACTCACATCAAAATTACCCACAAAAGAAGCAGTGGAAACATCAAAGCCCGTAGAGAGCGTATATTCGTTAATATCATTTCCCGTATCGCCGGCAACAAACATTTTTTTTCCGTCTTTGCTAAATGCTAGGCCTTGAGATGAAGTATCTTGAGACAGGGTACTAAATTTACTATCATAGGAAGCGGTGGAAACATCAAAACCGGTAGATAGTGTGTATTCATTAACAGCATCACCAGTACCATCACCAGAAACAAACATTTTTGTACCATCTGAATTGAATGCTAAACCATTTGGGTCATTTTCTTGGCTGGAAACACTAAACCTACTATCATAGGATGCAGTAGAAACATCGAAGCCTGTAGTAAGATGGTATTCATTAATGTCTTGACCCGTCACCCCTACCACAAACATTTTTGTTCCATCATTGTTAAATGCTAAGGCCCTTGGGTTGCGATCTTGAGTCCAAATACCAAAGCTACTATCATAGGAGGCGGTCGAAATATCATAGCCAGTAGATAGTGTGTACTCTACAATTGCATCACCACCATCAGCGGCAACAAACATTTTTGTACCATCATTGTTAAATTTTACGTCTTGTGGCGATGTCATGCTTGCATTGCCTAAGCTATGAGTGCTAATACTATCAACATAAGAGGCGCCAGCTACAGTACTTGTGCCATCACCATCACTGACGGTGAGGGTGGCATCTTCATTGACTGTTCCTGTATCGTTTTGAGCAACAGGGCCATCATTAGCGCCCAGAACTGTAATCGTTATATTGGCTGTGGTGATGGCTGTACCATCGGAGAGCGTATAAACAAAAGTATCAGTCGCTGACTCTCCTGCATCCAGAGCATCAGTAGCATCAGTGGTTGCCGCATAAGTATAAGAACCATCCGCTCCAATAGTTATCGTACCATAAGTGCCCGTAATAGAAGTTCCATTACTATTATAAGAGCTGCTCGAAGCAACCGTGGAATTAGAACCACCGCTTAATTTAATATGTGTAATGCTAAGAGATGAGGAAGCATCCGCATCGGAATCTGTATGGGAACTAGAACTAGTATCAATGACATCACCGGAGTGTTCTCCTGTAGCATCGTAAGAGCCAGACACATTTGCGTTCGCACTATTGGCAACTGTTAAAGTACTGCCTTCCGCAATCACACCTACATCATTTTGAGCGACGGGTGCATCGTTAATACCTAAGACTGTAATGGTGATAGTGCCTACATCTGTAGCTGTACCATCACTGATTGTATAATTAAATGAATCGGTAACCGAGTCACCTGCATCCAGCGCATCGGCTGCTGTTTGATTAGCAACGTAAGAATAAGAACCATTCGCATTTAATGTGAGCTGACCATAGGTACCTGTTAAGGCTTGACCGACTGTACCCGCTGTGCCCGATCCTTCAGAAGAACCTAATCGAATGGCAGTGACGGTGAGTGTATCTCCATCTGCATCCGTATCATAATGTGTTGTCGAACTTGTATTGATCACATCACCGGAGTGTTCGCCCGTGGCATTGTAAGAGCCGCCAGTTTCATTTGCATTGGCACCATCACTAACAGACAGGGTGCTATCTTCTTCAATCACACCTACATCATTTCGTGCAACTGGCGCAGTATTACCAACACCAATCACTGTAATTTTTAATTGTGCTGTATCTGTTGCTGACCCGTCAGAGACAGTGTAAGTAAAATAATCTATAACTTCATCTCCTGATCCCAATCCAGAGATACTACTGTTCGCTGCATAAGAATAAGAACCATTAGCATTAATTGTCAGAGCACCGTAAGTTCCAGTTAAAGAGGAACCCACACTACCTGAAGTGCCACTGCCACTTTCTTGTCCAGTTCTAATTCCTGTGATTGATAAGCTGGCGCTGGAATCTGCATCTGAGTCACTGTGAGAACTAGAGCTCGTATCCATCACATCACCAGTGTGTTCACCAGTAGCATCATACGATCCCGAAACGTTAGCATTAGCGCCGTTTGAAACAGATAAAGTGCTACCTTCAGCAATTAATCCTTCATCATTTTGAGCAACTGGGGTGTCATTAGCTCCTTTAACATAAATTCTTATCACCGCGGTATCGGTGTCTGTTCCATCGCTGACTGTGTAATTAAAATAATCAGAAACGGTGTCTCCCACATCCAACGCATCCGCTGCATCTTGATTTGCCACATAAGTATAAGAGCCATTAGCGTTGAGAGTGAGCTGACCATAGGTACCTGTTAAAGCAGACCCAATTGATCCTGATGTACCTGATCCTTCAGTGGAACCTGTTCGAATAGCAGTGATCGTATGCGTAGGAGAGGCATCAGGATCTGTATCGTTTGCAGAAATATCTCCTGAGTGTTCATCATGTGTATCGTAGGAACCAGAGAGGTTTTGACTTTCTCCGTTTGTGACAGTGAGCGTAGCATCTTCAGTTACAACACCGTAGTCGTTCACTGCAGTGACATCATCGTTAATTCCTAATACAGCTATTCTGATAACAGCTGTATCTGTTAAAGTTCCATCGCTAACGGTGTAATTAAAATAATCATAAACAGTATCTCCTGCATCCAAAGCATCTGCAGCTGATTGGTTAGCTGCATAAGAATAAGAACCATTTGAGTTCAGGGTTAACTGACCATAGGTACCTGTGAGAGCGGATCCCACAGAACCAACAGTGCCTGATCCTTCGGTGCTTCCTTTTCTAACTGCTGTTATAGTAAGTGTGTCGCCATCGGCATCAGTGTCAGCATAACTAGAACTACTGGTATCAATAACATCACCTGTATGCTCACCACTTGCATCATAAGATCCGGATACATTAGCATTTGCTCCATTTGAAACTGTGAGTGTACTGTCTTCATTAATCCAACCATAGTCGTTACGAGCAACTGGCGCATTAGTGCTAGCTTCGGTAAATACCCTGATGATGTCACCATGCTGGTTTCCATTGTTAAAACCCACATATAAAGTGTTAGAGTCTGTGTCTACTCCGAACCAATCACTTTTATGACCACTAGGTTTGCTGTTAACTGTTATGTTGGTTCCCCAATTCCATTTTAATTTTTCTGTACTATAAGCATTTTGGCTACCGCTACCGTGCTGACTGTCGTTGTGGTATGTGGCTCCACTTTTACTGACACCTGAATAGGAAACGATATTGTTCATATTGAACCAAACACCTTTAATTTCGCCATCAAAAGTGACGGATCTAACATCATTTCTTCCAGAATTTTCTGTCGCGTAAACGTAGTAAACGTTCATCGGGGTAGAAGAGGCGTTTACTGTGGTTGTGTTAGACGAAATATTAGGACCTGCGGTTTGCACACCACTATCATTTTCTTCAAAGCCTGTGGTGGTACTAGTATTATTGTAAAAGGTAAAAGATCCTGAAGTAACAGTTCTCTCATACGTAATTACAAAAGGCTTATTACCATCAGTATGATTGGAAGCTGAGGCAGCTGTTCCTGCATCGTTAGTACCTGCTCTTAAGTTAGTTCCCGTATTTTCAACAAAACCACTTAAAGAGGAAATACCTTCTTGAAGAAGAAAAGAATTATAATCGATAACCTCAATACCCTTAGTCTCCACAATTCCGTAATTGTGTTCGAGTTCCCAATCACCTCCTTGACCAGTGATGTCATCAGATGCTGCGATATCTGCTTGAGTGATGTTTCCAATTTGTTGAAGTAATAATTTTCCTTGCTCGCCTTGTGCTAAGTTACAACCATAAAATAAAAGATCGCCATCTTGGGTTAAAGAATTTCCAATGGATTGTAAGGTGTTACTAAAAGAATTAATTGTGTCGGCATTCAAAATCGAATTACCCAATACTACTTGTCCCGCGCTAGCGTGGCCTATTATATGTACTGCATCAATACTACTTTGGTCTTGGAGAATATTTTGCATTTTCAAAAATCCATTATCGTTAGCATCAATAAGATAAATGGACTTTGATGAGTCGATAGCATTAACAATAGTTTGGTAATCATCAACGCCGCTATCGATAAAAACAATTTCTTTTCGTGAATTAGGATTTTCAATTACAGTATTTAAATCAGAAGAAAGAGCGCTACTATCACGAGAGGCAGATTGCTGATCGTCTAAAAGATCAATAGCTTCACTTGCAGCATAAACAGCGGCACCATCAAACATAATTCGTGGTTCCAACAATTGAATATGCAATTGTGAATATGTTTTATTATCTTTGCTCAAAGATATATCTCCTACTTCTCCAATAATTTTTTACAGGCGCTATAATACAATGGAATCAGCCCTAATTTCATTTTTATGGCCCATTTTGGGCCCTAATCTAGTTGTGCCCCTTTTGAACATATGAAATTTTACCCTCTGTTTAGCGGGAGACGATATGAGACTAAAAAAGATATTTATATTTTTAGGATTGGCAGCAACTTTGGCCGCTTGCTCTAGTAGAGCACCAGATCCCTTATTAAAAGAAGATGTGCAAGCATCTTCTCAAGAAGACTATGAATATTTAAAAGAGACATCTGCAAACGCCCCTTTAGAAATTGATTTGTATCAAGCCATGGCAATTGCCATTAAAAATAATCGAGACCTAAGAATTAATATTATGGACTCTGCTCTTAAACAGGGACAAATGGATGTGGTTAAGTTTGATATGCTACCTAAACTCTCTGCTAATGCTGGTTATAAAGTTTTAGAAAAACATCCTGCCTCTACTAGTGTCAGTATGGTTACAGAAAAAGACAGTTCGGGAAATGATATCACTGGTGCAGAGAATAAAGCTGCAAATGCTTTAGGGGATAGTCCTTCTTATACTATCTCTCAGGAGACACCTTCTCGAACAACAGACATAGGTTTCACTTGGAATGCTCTTGATTTTGGCTTGTCTTATATTAGAGCAGGGCAGCAAGCTAATCGTTATTTAATTTCAAAAGAACTAGAGCGCAAAGCTATTCATAATCTAACCAAAGAAGTTATTTATGCTTATTGGAAAACACTCTCTGCTGATGAGCTCTTAGCAGAAATTAATCCTTTAATGGATCGTGTGGACAAGGCCTTAGAAGATTATGAATACATTGAAGAGCTTTTAATTACCTCACCGATGGATGCTCTATTGTATCAAAAAGAATTACTCGACGTGTCACAAATTTTAAATACTCAAAGAAGAGCGCTCATGGATTCTAGAACTCAACTTGCAACACTCATGGGTTTAATGCCCGGTCAAGAGTATGTTTTAGTTAAAACAGAAAAGCCATTGAGTGAATTAGTAATGGACTTAGAGGAACAAGAAGAGGCAGCATTATTTTCTAGACCAGAATTACTAGAGATACGTTACCAAGAAAAAGTAACAGCAAAAGAAGCACGTGCTTCCATGCTCTCTCTTTTGCCATCACTTCAGTTTAATGCTACATGGACTTATGATTCCAACAAATACCTCTTAAACAAAAATAATGCTGAATATGGTGCTGTTTTTGGTGCTAATTTACTCAATATCTTTCAAGCAGGAAACATCAATGACGTTAACAAAATCAATGAAAAGATTGTAGAAGAGCAAAGACTGGCTCTTTCTATGGCAGTTTTATCTCAGGTTCATATTGCGAATATCAACTACTCACAAAGTTTAAGGGAATACAGCAATGCGAAGCATTACTTAAGCGTAGCACAAAGAATTAATGAGCTAATAGCTAATGCCCAAAAAATTTCAAGGTTTGGAGAATTAGAGGTTATTAGAGAGGAGGCTAGCTTATTGGTCTCTCGTTTAAGAAATGATATTGCCTTTGCGGAGTTACAGTACAGCTTGGGTACTCTATATTCCTCCGTGGGAATGAATTTTGTGCCAGATGATCTAGCACAAATTTCTGATGAAGACCTTGCGGTGGCCTTAAAAGACAACCTTAATAGATGGACAAAAACATATAATGTTTTTGTCAACAGACCTATTAACGAACAAAATCCTATTTTAGAGGTAACTGATAAAATTACAGTTGGAAATGTTGGTAGTTATTTTGACTTTGTAGAATTTAAATTTGAATTTGATGAAAATACTTTTTACTTAGAGGGAAGTGGAAAAACACGTCTAAGTGCAAAGCTAGCAAGTGGTGATGCTCTGCCACCTTGGCTTGTATTTCTTCCCTCCCAACATACTTTTGCGGGTAGTCCTCTTGAAGAAACAGGTACGTTAGATATTACTGTTGAAGCATCCAACGATGTGACATTTGTTTCTGATACATTTACTTTGTCTTGGGGCAATCCTCAGCTCTTAACTCAGTTGGAACCTGAAGATGAAAATACAAACACGATAGATAAAAAAATAATTATTAATCAAGATCAACTTAATGCCTTAAATGAAGCACTTGATAAAAGATTTTCAGAAATTGTTGAACTAGAAGAGACTGTCAATGAAGAACAATTAGATGCCTTGATAGCAGCTCTAAATTCCAAAGAGGTTAATGATAGTATTGAAATTATTGAAGAAATATCTGATTCATCATTTGAAATTAAAACTAAGCCGAAGCCCAATAAAACAGTTTTAGTGGGAGCACTCCAAGATAGCTTAAATGAAAAAATTAAATCCTTAACATCCTATAGTCCCACTCAGTCAGCCTATATTCAAATAGGAGCCTTTAGAAAAGAGCATGTCTCACAGTCTGTTGCTGACGACGTTGCCACTAAATTGGGAACCTCTGTTGAAGTCATTCCGACATTAGTCTCTGATCCTGTAATGTATCGCATATTAGTAGGTCCGGAACATAAAGATGAAATCATTGATGTTATTGCAGATTTGATGGAGTTGGGTATCTCTGATTACTTCTTAACTCACGGTTAAATTTAAAAATATAGTTATTTGTTGGATTTTGACAGACCTTGACTAAACAAAATCACTGAAATAGGATTAATTTGTCTATTTAATTTAATTGATAGATATAGGTCGGTCACTAGCCCAACTAAAAAAAAGGCCATAAAGAAAGGAACGTTTAATCTCAGATTTTTGGGTGATAGTTTTTATGTCTGAAAATAAATACAAATTTATTGCTAAAATTATTATTGGATTTCTAGCTTTATGGGCTTTGATAATTCCCATACTTCAAGTATTTGGAACAACAATTGTTTTTCCTCTTAGAATTTCAGAGTCAGGAGAAATACCCTATTATCGACTACTAGGGGTAAGAACTGCTGTTTGTTTAACATTTGTTTATTTTGCATTTAGGTTTCTATTCCTTGAATACTCTAAATTTTACCCTATACAGTTTTTAGATATTTTTTTAAAAATACTATTTATTAGTAATTTATTAGTTTGGTCTGCTCATGGTGCGGAAATTGGCGAGTATGTTTTACTTATTGTCTTTCTTCCTTTCTTAATAATAACACACATTATTTCGGGAAAAAAATTTAGAAAATATTTTAATTAGATTTTTAAAATACGGAACTTAAAATTTAAGTTTATTTTTTTTGAGTCTGAGTGCGTTAAGTTTAATAAAACCCTCGGCGTCTCTTTGATCATAGTTAGAAGATTCAAAGGTTGCTAGGTCTTCATCATAGAGACTGTTAGGTGATTGTCTTCCAATCACAATTACATTTCCTTTGTATAAAACGAGTTTGACTTGGCCGTTCACTCTTTTTTGAGTTTGATCGATAGCTTTTTGCATCATCACTCTTTCAGGAGCAAACCAGTACCCATTATAAATTAATTTTGCATATTTGGGCATGAGCTCATCTTTGGTAAAGACTTCTTCTCTATCCAAAGTAATACTTTCCATAGCGCGGTGTGCCTTTAATAAGATTGTACCGCCTGGAGTTTCATAAACACCTCTCGACTTTATTCCCACATACCTATTTTCTACAATATCTACTCTGCCAATACCGTTAGATGCCGCTAGTTTATTTAATTTTTCCAGTAAATTAAAAGGGGAGAGCTTTTTTCCATTGATAGCTATAGGATCCCCCTTTTCAAATTGGATGGTAATGACTGTCTCTTTATTAGGCGCTGCTTGAGGGCTTTTTGAAATACCAAATACATTTTCGGGAGGTCTCTTCCAAGGATTTTCAAGAATTTTTCCTTCCGCTGATCGGTGGAGCACATTCGCATCGACGCTATAGGGCGACTCAGTTCGGTTATGTTTCATAATCGGAATTTTATTTTTAGCAGCAAAGTCTAACAACTTAGTTCTCGACGAAAGATCCCACTCTCTCCAAGGTGCAATCACTTTAATTTTAGGATTCAGGGCGTAATAAGAAAATTCAAACCTAACCTGATCATTGCCTTTACCCGTAGCACCGTGTGAGACAGAATTTGATTTTTCACTTTTAGCAATTTCAATTTGTCTTTTTGCAATTAAAGGTCTGGCAATAGAAGTACCCAAAAGATACTCGCCTTCATAAATTGTATTACAGCGAAACATTGGGAAAACATAATCACTGACAAATTCTTCTTTGAGATTTTCAATAAAGATTTTTTTAGCACCCAGTTTTTTTGCTTTAGCTTTGGCCTCTGTGAGCTCTGCGCCTTGCCCCAGGTCTGCGGCGTAGGCAATGACATCGGAGTCATATTCTGTTTGGAGCCATTTTAAAATAACACTGGTATCAAGACCGCCTGAGTAGGCTAGGATAATTTTTGATCTCATTTTATTAGCAATCTTGCTGCAAGGAGTTATAGGCTTTAGTAAAACCTATAAGTGTGTATGTGTCTGTTGTCTCAGTTCCTCTTTGAGAATAACCTACCACTGTCATGCTTTTTCCAGCTTTCATGGCATCGACTATAATACTGTCATCCTTCATAGACCAAGCAGAGTCGTTTTCTCCAAAAAACTGAAAATTATTATTATCAATACTGACTTTGACATATTTATCAGGATCATAAGGATAACCACCATCAATACGAACGTATTCAGCATTTCCCTCTTTAAAGACATAAAATAATACTGTTCCTCTAGATGTGTATTCACCAGACTCTTTGAGAGGAATTTGAAAAATAGAACATCCACTGTTACCCACTTTCTTTAAACTCCATTTACCATGATCGTGTTTAAAAGATAACTCATGAGCTACAAGAGATCCTTTCACTAAAAGGATTGCAAAAAAGAATAGAAATATTTTTTTAATCATGTGAAATTTGATGAACGAATATACCAATTAAGATAGATTTTTAAAATAATAAATAGATAATATTATCCTTAGATCATGGCCAAAGTAAAAAATCCATTTATAGAAGCTCTCGCTAAAGTTGCCGAAAGCCAAGATATTAGCAGTTTCAAAAAAATATTTGATTATTTCAGCCCAAGACTGAAATCTTTTTTGATGAGATCTGGTGCCGATGAGGCTATTGCAGAAGAGATTATTCAAGAAACCATGACCATTATTTGGACAAAAGCTGATTATTATGACCCAAAAGTGGCCTCACCTAGCACGTGGATATACACAATTGCTAGAAATAAGAAAATAGATATTTTAAGAAAGTCTCGAAAAGCCATTTTAGAGGACATAGACACTGCAATCCTACCTCCCGTTGAGTCTAAAGCTGATGAAAACATCGAGCATGGTCAAAAGTTTGAGATGATAGCACAATATCTAGATGATCTTCCTGAAGACCAACTCAATTTATTGAAAATGAACTTCTTTGAAGAAAAATCGCACGGTGAAATTTCTGAAATTACCAAAATCCCCCTAGGAACCGTTAAGTCGAGAATTCGATTAGCTTTGGAGAAAATCCGCGGCAAATTGGAACAAGATGGCACAATGGCTAATCTAAATGAAGGCAATAACAGTAATATTAATTAAATAAAATGACCTTTGAAATTTTAACAAACCCAACCAATTCGCAGGCTAGCCTGCTATTTCAGCAATGTTTATCGGAAGTCGTTCCTGAAAATAAGCTTATTCAAAGAGCAAAAGATGAGGTCTCTGGATATTTTTTAGAAAGAATTGAAACAACCGATGTGTCTGATGATCTTTGGATGAAGGTAATCAATAGTAATGAGTCAAAGAAAAAATCTCCTTTTGTCTTAGATGTCGATCCTTTTCTAAGTCAACTACCAAGATCTCTTCAAGCTCATTTGGTAGATAAAAAGATTAATTGGAAATCTTTTAAAGATGTCAAAATCGCTTCTATTCTTCCTAAAGAAAAAAATGAAAAGCTAGAATTAATTCACGTGATGCCAGGAGCTAAAATTCCTCAACACACCCATGAAGGAAACGAAAGCTTTTTAGTTTTGCATGGTTCTTATAGTGACGAATATGGAAGCTACAAACAAGGAACCGTTCAAGTAAGAAGTGACGACCATGACCATACTCCCATCGGAAATGCTCAAACTGGTTGTATCGGCCTAGCTTACACACACGGAAAAATAAAATTTTCTGGAAAATTTGGTAAACTTTTAAATCTAATCGCTAATTAATCTTAATTTAGAAAATATAAAGTATATGCGCCGGAGCAATTCCTGCAGTTAAAATTAGTCGCAAAATAAAATAATCCGTTCCAATAATTTTTTCTTTGAAGTAGAAAAAAAAGTCAAAGCATAGAACTATGAAGTATCCAATAGTAAAAAGACCAATGGTTTCATGAAACTGAAAATCTAATGCTAAAATACAAAATGCATATATTGCAGGGCAAACACTAAATATAATTGCAATATTATTTTTAGATTGCAGATAAACCCCCCAGTATACTGCACCTAGAAAAGATAAAATGACAGTTGAGTAGTAAACAAACATTTGCTTGTCAAAATCCAAAAAAATCATATCGATATTATAAAAACAAAGATAGAAAGGGATTAAACCTGGAATGCCTACTAGATAAATCATAATTTATAGTTGGATTTTAATTTAATATAACGCTTAATTATATCAATTTCTCTTTGCCAGTTATTTAATACTTTCTGTTTTAAAATTCTAATTGATGGATACCAAATTGTTTTCTTATGATCATTAAACCATCTCCATTCAGAGTTTTTATTGAGAAGCATAATACAATTAATATTCAATGTTCCACACAAATGAGCAAAAACTGTATCTGTTGAGATTACTATATCCATTCTTTTTAGAAAATTTGCCATTTCTAAGAAGTTTAATTGACTTGCGTCTTTTATTTGATCATATGATTTAAATTCCTTTATATAAGGTTTTGCTAAATTATGAAAAATAACATTTGTCTGATTGAAGATACTTTTATAATTTTCATATGATATTGATCTGAACTGGTCACATATATATTCCGAGTTACCTTGAAAAGCAAAAGCTATATTTGTTTTTAAACTGTCTAATAGAATTGTAGGTTCTACATTTTTAATGAGTAATTTATCATAGAATATATTATTATAATTTTGACCATAAATTTTTAATAAACTAACTAAAGGAATTTTATAATCATAATGTTGATTTTTAATATCATCAAATTTAATTAGATTGACTTTATTATCGAATTGATCGAATAAGTTAAATAATTTATCCTGTATTTGAAAAGAGATATCTCCACCATAGCCAATTAGTTTTTTTATATATCTTGAAAAATGGATTGTGTCTCCTAGACCCTGTTCATGAACAACTAGTATTTTTTTATTTTTTAAATCACTAATTGATTTTATAGAATTCACTGAGTCTATTACATCTCTGGATATTGTTTTCTTATTTAAAAGTCTTTGTTCCCAATAATATAAACCTTTATCAAAGTTCTTTATTTTTAGATAGCTTTGAGCCAGACAAGAATGATATGTATAATTATTTTTGATATTTAATGATTTGTTAATAAAGTAAATAGCTGCTCTTGGTTTTGACAAGTATTGGAGTATACTTCCAACATTATATAAGTTTTGTTCATGATTTATTTTTAGTTTTAAGGCTAATCTTAGATAGAAAAACAAATTTTTTAAATCGCATGTTTTAAAATAATTTTTAATCAGTAAGTCATAACAATGTCCTTTGATTTCAATGTGATTTAGATTTAAAAGTTTTTTAGATATATGTATTGAATTTAAATAATCTTTTTCGATAAAGTATCTATATCCCTCGGCTAAATTAGTTAAATATGAAAGCTTATCATCTAGTTTTTGAGTATGCTGTATTATTTTATTTAGACCAATTGTGTCTTTAAGAGTAAAATAAATAACTAATAAATTATTAATAATGCTTTTTCTAGAAGGTGCAAAATGTAGCGCTTTTTCTAAAGAATTTTTTGCTGCATCAAGGTTACCATTAAATTGGAGATCAAGACTTTCAAAAAAAAATTTTTTTGCCTTATTCAAATCCTCTGACATAGATTAAATTTATTATACTTCTAAATGTTAACAATTTTATCTATTAATCCAGCTAATTTGGTATCCCTCTCGGTTACAGCATTAACATCGTGAGAAATAAGCAATATTTCAACTTTGTCATAATTAAGAATTATGGAAGGGTGATGATTGCTTTTTTCTGCTAACATTACCACCTGACTTGTAAAAGCAAAGCTTTCTCGATAATTTTTAAACTCAAATACTTTGTGAAGTTTGCCATCAGAATTTTTTGACCAATCAGACATTATCTAGGGAGCAGGTGAAGGATTGCTTTCATGTACAGCGTTAATATCACTTATTACCTCTTCACTTAAATTTAAGTTAATAGAGTTGATATTTTCTTCTAACTGTTGCATGTTTGTTGCGCCAATAATATTACTATTTACAAATGGTTGCATGTTCACAAATGCTAGAGACATTTGAGTAAGGCTCATTTCATATTTTTTTGCAATTTTATAATATTCTTCCACCGCTAATTGAGAACGTGTTCCTTGGTATCGCGGAAAATTTTTACCATATAGTTTTAATCGAGAACCTTCTGGCATTTGCCCGTTTAAGTATTTTCCTGATAACATTCCAAATGCTAAAGGAGAGTATGCGAGCAAGCCCACTTTTTCCCGAATAGAGATTTCTGCTAATCCCACCTCATACGTTCTGTTGATTAAGCTATAAGGATTTTGAACTGAAACTACTCTTGGAAATTTATTAGTGGAAGAAAGATGTAAGTATTTGGAAAGCCCATAAGGTGTCTCGTTAGAAAGTCCAAGATAGCGAATTTTACCTTGATCAACAAATTTTTGAGCTGTGGCTAGAATGTCTTCAAAGGCAGTCCAACTTCCTTCGTTTTTATTATGCTTGTAACCTAATTTACTGAAAAAATTTGTTGAGCGCTCTGGCCAATGTAATTGATATAAGTCAATATAATCCGTTTTTAATCTTTTGAGACTATCATCAAGGGCTTTTGTGATATTTTTTGTGTTAAATTGATTGCCCCCTTCTCTGATCCAAGAAAATCCGGGGCCTGCAACCTTAGTAGCTAAAATTACTTTAGCTCGATTTCTTCTTTTCTCGAACCAATTACCAATCATAGTTTCAGTTGTAGTATAGGTATTTTCTTTAGGGGGGACTGCGTACAACTCAGCTGTATCAAAAAAATTAATGTCTTTATCTAGAGAATAGTCCATTTGTTCAAAGGCCTCTTTTTGAGTGTTTTGCTCTCCCCAAGTCATTGTTCCGAGGCAAATTAAGCTCACTTTAAGATCTGTATTTCCCAGTGTTTTAAATTTCATAAAAGATTAATACGGTTTTACTTGAAAATTATCAAGTTAATAGCCATATTATGTATATATAAGGAGAACAAATGGTTGAATTAAAACAAAATACATATGCTCAGTCCCAATCGACAGCCATCGATCAGGGTTTAAGAGAGTATATGCTGAAAGTTTATAACTACATGACTTCTGGTCTTGCTATAAGCGGTTTAGTGGCATGGAGTTTTTCTAAGTCTCCTGCAATAATGAATGCGATTTATGGTACAGGACTTCAATGGGTTATAATGCTTGCTCCCCTTGGATTTATTTTCTTCTTGGGTGCAAGATTACAAAAGATGTCTCTTTCTGCAGCACAAATGACTTTTTGGGCATTTGCAGCAGTTATGGGAATGTCGATGTCTTATATATTCATTGTCTACACTGGTGTCAGTATCGTAAGAGTCTTTTTGATTACTTGCAGTACCTTTGCAGCGATGAGCATCTATGGATATACCACAAAAAGAGATCTTACTAAGCTTGGCTCATTCTTAATCATGGGTTTGATTGGTATTATTCTTGCGAGCATAGTTAACATCTTTATGAAGAGCTCTGCTATGCATTTCATAATTTCATGTATTGGTGTTTTAGTTTTTGTTGGCTTAACTGCTTATGACACTCAAAAAATTAAATCAACATACTACCAAGTAGCAGGTACAAACTTTGCAGGTAAGGCAGCAATTATGGGTGCTTTGACTCTGTATCTTGACTTCATTAATCTTTTTGTCTTGTTGATGCAGTTATTTGGTCAAAGAAGATAAACTTTAATTAAAATATTTCCTAAAGGAGGGTTTTTCCCTCCTTTTTTTTTGCATATCTTTTTTATTCTAAAATAATAATATCCCTAAGTGAATAGTTACATTCTTGCTATAGGTGCTGCTGCTATTTGGTCCATGGTTGCTCTATCAGCAACGCGCATTGTTAGATACTTTGGTAGTTATAATTATAATTTACTTCGCCTCTTAGGTATTATCGTTTTTTTATTTCCATATGTTTACATAAATTGGGAGTCAATTTATTTTAATCAGTCAATATTTAGTGCGATTGTTCTCTCTTCCATAATTGGAATTATCATAGGCGATACGTTTTTATTTATTTGTTTAAAAAGGTTAGGGCCCCGAAGACAAGCATTACTATTTTCAATGCAAATTCCTTTTACAATTATTTTAGCGGAGGTTTTTCTTCAAACTCTGCCTTCATTCATAGAATTGATAGGTTGTTCTTTAATTTTTTTAGGAATACTGATAGCGATTCAATTTAACAAAACTATACCTGATGATGATCTCGAAAACATTCAAGGTAATAAGTATGCTGGTTTATTTGCAGGTATAGGCTTAGCGCTCTGCCAATCTATTGGAATAATATTAATGAAGCCTGCTTTAGAGTCTACGGATCCTATTATTGTTTCTTATCTTCGAGTGATAGTGGCTGCAGTTATAATGTTTGGAAGTTTATTTTTTATTAAAAATAATCAATTGTGGGAGAGGATGAAGGATATTAAAAAAACAATTTTTAGTATTTTCCTTGGTTTTATGGGAATGGGCGTTGGAATGACCATGTTAATTATTGCTTTAAAAGATGGAAATCCAGGAGTAATTTCAACCCTTTCAAGCACTATGCCGATTATGATTATTCCTATTTTATGGGTCGTTACTAAAAATTATGCAGGTCATCTTGCGGTTGTGGGGGCTACCTTAACTTGTGTGGGCACAGGGATTATTTTTTTAAGTTAGTCTGCACCTTTTTCAACGTTCACAATTTTTAATTCTTTTGATTGTTTAATTTGTGTTTGCAAAATTTTATTAAGAGGGTCTTTTCCTAAATGTTTTTTAAATTGTTTTTGGCTTTTAATTGCCTGATCCGTATTTCCTTCTGTAATAGCAACTAAGGCATCTCTTAGGTGGGAGAGGCCCTTTTGTTCATTGGAGAGTTTGTATCTCATATAGGCTGCTCTAGGGTAGATGAATAATTTAGTAAAAGCGTAAGAGAATAAAATAAGTAAAACAATAAAAGTAATAAAAACAAACAAAAATTGAACAATAGGAATACTTAATTGCCAAATTCCTAATACTAAAGAAAGATTACCAGCATTATTAAAAAAATAGAAAAGTGAACCATAGCCAACCACAAAAATTATTAATATTAGTAATAGTCTAATCATTAAATCATATTCTCTAAAAATAATTGATTAGTATTATAAAGCTGGGCTAAGTCATATGTGGATTGAAAGTATATTTTTTGATCAGAGCTTAATTTTTCAAACTCCACTATGGCATTTGCATATTGTCTATTTAGAATGGCGTTAATATAGGAAGCGAGAGAGCTAGATTTACTTTTTGCTATATTAATCTCAAAAATATTAGAAATAATATTTTTCATCCATTTTATATTGTTATTTTTCATAAACTCATTTTGAACAAAGCTTTGCTCACTTTGGGAGAGTTGTTGTAAGACATAGGTATAATCAGGAAGGGTTAATAACTCTTCAAATTTTTGGTCTCTAAAAAAGAGATATTGATTTTGAAGTTTTTGAACTTGTTTATTTCTTAATTGCTGTTGATCGATGTGAGTAATAATTTGATTGATTGATAATATAAGATCGTATGCCTCATCATTTGTTAGGACAACTTGTTGAGGTTCTTGCTGGGATTCAACATTTGAGGTTTGAGGAATATTTTGAACGTTTTCTGCTAATTCTAAAATCAGATTTTCTAATCGATCCACCTTATCCTGTAGTTCTTTGTTGCCTGAAGCTATAGTAGTTGAGGTTTCGGCGATAATTTCTCTTTCAACAGGGTTTGGTGTGGGTGATTGTGAGAAAAAGGTAAACTTTAAAATATTATTTTTATATAAATAGCCACCACCAGCCACTATGATGATGAGAATAATGATGATGAGAAAAAGATTTCGCTGCCAAAAGCTCTTTTTCACTAAATCTTTTTGATTTTCAGCCATGAATTAAGAATCTATATTTTTTTATATTAATGAAAGTTTTAGCAATAGAAAGTTCTTGTGATGATACATCTTTCTCCATAGTGAGTGACGAGAAAAGTATTGATTTTATTAAGACAATTAATCACCGAAAATTCCATAAAAAGCATGGTGGAGTCATACCAGAAATAGCTGCAAGGCAGCATTTAGATATTATGGACTATTTGCAAAAATCTATCAAAAAACTTGATTTCAAAAAGATAGATGCAATCGCAGCTACTTACGGACCAGGACTAATTGGGGGACTTATCGTTGGATCTTCATTTGCAAAGGGGCTCTCAATCGGTAAACAAAAAAAATTGATACCCATAAATCACCTTCAGGCTCATTTATTGTCACCTCGACTAACTTCAAGTTTATCTTTTCCTTATCTCTGTCTTTTAGTCTCTGGGGGGAACACAGCATTAGTTTTGGTTAAGAACCCTAAAAAATTTATAACATTAGGTTCAACAATTGATGACTCTGCCGGAGAATGTTTTGATAAAGTATCAAAAGCCTTAGGGCTCGGATATCCGGGTGGCCCTATTATAGAAAAGCTTGCTCTCAAAGGAGACCGCTATAAGTACAAACTTCCTTTACCTCTTACTAAGGTGAAAAATTGCAACTTTTCTTTTTCTGGTCTGAAGACGGCTGCTATCGATAGTATTAATAAAAATAAAGGTAATAAAAAATTTATAGAAAATTTTTGTGCATCATTTCAATACACAGTAGGAGAGATATTTAAAAAGAAGATAGGTAATTCACTAGATGTTATGCATAATGATGGTATTAAGTTTAAAGATTTTTCTATTTGTGGTGGTGTTGCAGCTAATCAGTATTTAAATCAGTTAATCAGAGATTTTATAATTGAAAAAAAAATTAATTTTCATCAGGTTCCCTTATCATTGTGTACTGATAACGCAGCTATGATTGGATGGAATGCAATAGAGTTAATGCAATATAGAAAAATAAAATTAAATAATTATAATACCAGGCCAACGCCTAATGTTTTAATTCATGAAAACTTCTAATACAAAAAATTATTGGCTAATGAAATCAGAGCCTGAAAGTTGGTCTTGGGATCAACAAAAAAAGAAAAAAACAGAACATTGGGACGGTGTTAGGAACTATCAAGCAGCCAATTATATGAAACAAATGAAAATAGGAGATGAGTGTTTATTCTACCATTCAGTATCTGAGAAGGCCATCAAAGGTATAGTAAAGGTCTCTAAAGAATATTACCCCGACCCTTCTGATAAAAAAGGCATCTTTGGAATGGTAGATGTAACTTATGTTAAAAGTTTAAAGGAAGTATACCTATCTGAAATAAAGGCTGATCCTTTTTTTGATGATTTTCCTTTAGTGAAACAATCCCGGTTAAGTGTGATGCCTGTTTTATTGAGAGAATGGAAGAAATTGATTAAGATGAGTGAAAAAAATGAGAGAATTTAATCTAAGAAACCCACTACTTTCAAAAGAACAATATGACCAGATGTATGAAGAGTCTTTTGCTGACAAGGAAGCTTTTTGGTCCAAGATAGCTCATCAACAGCTCACCTGGTTTAAAAATTTTTCAAAAATCAAAAATACTAGTTTTGATGGAGATGTTTCTATTAAGTGGTTTGAAGATGGTGAGCTAAATGTTTGTTATAACTGTGTTGACAGGCATGCAGAAAAAACACCTGATAAAATTGCCGTTATATGGGAAGGGGATGATCCCAGTCAGTCTAAGACTTTTACCTATAAAGATTTAAAATTAGAAGTAAGCAAGTTTGCGAACACACTTAAAAAGATGGGTGTTCAAAAAGGTGACCGCGTTACTATTTATCTTACCATGATACCAGAAGTAGCTTTTGCTATGTTAGCATGTGCTAGAATAGGTGCAGTTCACTCAGTAATTTTTGGTGGCTTTGCACCAGACTCCATTGCAGGGCGAATTCAAGACTGCAAATCCAAATTTGTTATTACAGCTGATGAAGGTGTTCGTGGCGGAAAAACTATTCCTTTAAAAAAATATATTAACACTGCTCTAGAGAGTTGCGATGATGATATTAAAACACTTGTGGTACAAAATACAAATACACAAGAAGACATATATAAAGAAAAAGATTTTTATTATGACGAACTAGTTAAAGAAGTTGGGGATCAATGTGATTGTATATCAATGAATGCAGAGGATCCTCTTTTTATTTTATACACATCGGGTTCAACTGGGAAACCCAAAGGTGTCCTGCATACAACGGGGGGTTATTTAGTTTATGCATCCTTCACTCATAAATATTCTTTTGATTATCACGATGGTGATGTTTATTGGTGTACTGCTGATGCTGGATGGGTAACAGGTCACTCATATTCTATTTATGGTCCTTTGGCTAATGGAGCTGCAACTTTATTATTTGAAGGGATACCTAATTACCCTGACTTCTCTAGGTTCTGGCAAGTATGTGATAAACACCAGGTAAATATTTTCTATACAGCTCCTACGGCTATCAGGGCACTCATGAAAGAGGGAGAGACATTTGTGAATAAGTGCGATCTATCCTCATTAAGAATTTTAGGGACAGTGGGAGAGCCTATTAATCCAGAAGCATGGAATTGGTACGCTTCTGTTGTAGGGAAAAATCAATGCCCTATCATAGATACTTGGTGGCAAACTGAAACTGGAGGTCATCTTATTTCTCCAATCCCTGGGATTACAAAACTCAAACCTGGAAGCGCTGCTCATCCCTATTTTGGAATTGAGGCAGCTATTGTTGATGATAATGGAAAAGTTTTAGAGGGAGAATGTGAAGGAAAACTATGCATGCTCGATAGCTGGCCGGGTCAAATGAGAAGTGTTTATGGTGACCATAAGCGTTTTAAAGAGACGTATTTTAGCCAATTTAGAGGAAAATATTTTACTGGCGATGGATGTAAACGCGATAAAGATGGGTACTTCTGGATTACAGGGAGAGTTGATGATTGCATCAATGTCTCTGGTCATCTTTTAGGAACAGCAGAAATAGAGAGTGCTTTTGTGGAACACGAGCTTGTATCTGAGGCAGCGGTGGTTGGATATCCTCATGATATTAAAGGACAGGGCATATATGCCTACGTTACTACTAATACGGGTGTTGAAGTCAGTAACGAACTTAAAAAAGAGTTAACTCTTTTAATTAGAAAAAAGATTGGCCCTATAGCAAC
The DNA here is from genome assembly GCA_902521155.1 of uncultured Alphaproteobacteria bacterium. Lineage (GTDB taxonomy): Bacteria > Pseudomonadota > Alphaproteobacteria > HIMB59 > HIMB59 > HIMB59. The sequence goes on from CABYQR010000007.1 coordinate 27,181, forward strand.
ACCAGATAAAATCCAGTTTTCACCAGGCCTTCCTAAGACAAGGTCTGGAAAAATTATGAGAAGAATCTTAAGAAAAATTGCATCTCAAGAAGAAGACCAATTAGGAGATACATCAACTCTAGCCGACCCTGGTGTTGTTCAATCTTTAATAGACGGGTCAAAAAATATCTAATAATACAGATATCTTTAATTTATATAAATCGATTGAAAAAATCGATAGGGGAGCAAGTATTGACCATGCAATCAATATTTTTCCAAAAATAAAACGTGGTTTTTTATTTTTAAGTTTGCAAGAGTATTATCGTCAAATTGAAAATTATGAATTAATTATTAAAAAATTTATCAACGATAAAACGCCACAAAGTATAAAAATAATTTTAAAAATCTGTATAACATTAGTATTTCATTCAAAAAAACCTCACTATGCCATTGTAAACGAAGCTGTAGAATTTAGTAAAAGATTTCAAAAAGAATCATTGGTTAATGCTGTGCTGAGAGAGTTTTTAAGGAAGCATGACTCTTTTTCAATTACTGAAAAAAATATTCCTGAAATGTTTAAGACTAGTTGTGATAAAGTTTTTACTAGTAAAAAAATAAGATCCTATATATGCGACTCAGTTTTTAATAAACCAAATAGCTATCAAATATCACTTAAAAATGATGAAAATAACTTTTATAAAAAAAGAGTTGCTTTTTTAGAAGACAATCTTCACATAGATTATTTTGTACAGGATATTGGTAATTTTGAAATAATTAATGCGATTAAAGAATTTTTTAATGATAAAGAAATACTTGATGTTTGCGCCGCACCAGGGGGTAAAAGTATTTTATTATCGACATATGGATTTAAAGTGGAAGCTATTGACAAGTCACAAAGTCAGATAGATAAGTTTAAGCAAAATATTAAAAGATTAAGTGTTGATATCAAAATTGTTAAAAAAAATTTCTTAAGTGCAAAAATTAACCGCAAGTATAATTCAATTTTGTTAGATGCCCCTTGCAGTGCCTTAGGAACATTTAGGAGAAATCCTGATGTAATCAGTAAAATTGATAAAAAGAAGCTAAAAGTAAATCAGGATATTCAAGTCAAAATGATTGATAGATCACTGATTTTATTGAATAAAGGTGGAATTTTAGTATATATCGTTTGTTCCTTTCATTACTTTGAGACAATGGGTGTTATTGATAAAATTTTACAAAAACATAAAAATATAACTGTAGAAAATATTCAATCAGATAAAATGATTAAAAAAGAAAATGGTTATTTTATAAATCCTTACTCATTTAAAGAATATGGTGGATCGGACATTTTTTTTGTAACGGTTTTAAGAAAACAATAATGAAAACAATTATATCTCCATCAATTTTAGGCGGATCATTTTCTAATATGGAAAAAATCATAAAAAGTTTGGACCAATCAGAAGCTGAATATATACACTTCGATGTAATGGATGGTGACTTTGTACCTAATTTAACTTTTGGACCCCAGTTTATTTCAAACTTACGTGATCACACAAAAAAGGTCTTTGATGTTCATCTAATGATTAACAGGGTTGGTAAATTTTTAGATGACTACATAAATGCTGGCTCTGATATAATTACATTTCATCTAGAAATTGAAGAAAATCTAGATGAATTAATTAGTAAGATTAAAGGTAAAAATATTAAAGTAGGTATTGCAATAAAACCAAACACTCCTTGGGAGGAAATTAAAAGTCTTCTTCATTCAATAGATCAGGTTATTGTAATGACGGTTGAGCCTGGATTTGGTGGACAATCTTTTATGGTCAGTCAGATAGATAAAATAAAAAATATTTTTAATTATGTAAGAGACCAAAAATTAAACGTAGATATTGAAATTGATGGTGGTGTGAATTATGAAACTGGAAAAACTTGTATAGATGCAGGTGCTAATATATTAGTGGCAGGATCTTTTCTGTTTAAACAAGAGAATCTATTAACAGCTACAAATAAATTAAATAATTTTTTTAATTAATGCCTAGAAAAAAAAATGCCATCATATCAGTCTTTGATAAAACAAATCTTAGTAATATTGCAAATTTTTTAATAAAGAAAAATTTTACTATTTATTCAACTGGTGGTTCATCTCTATATTTAAAGAAATTAAAAATACCTCACGTAGAAATATCTAATTACACTAAACAAAAGGAAATACTGGGTGGGAGAGTAAAGACACTTCACCCAAAAATTTTTGGTGGTCTTTTAGGCACTAATTCAAACAGCCATCAAAAAGAGCTAGAAAAAGAAAAAATTATTAATTTTGATGTTTTAATAATTAATCTTTATCCGTTTGAGGATACAGTCAGAAATACTAAGAATAGTGATAAAATCATTGAAATGATTGATATTGGTGGGCATAGTTTAATTAGAGCAGCTGTTAAAAACTATAAAAAGACTGTTCCAATAGTGGATCCAACAGATTATCAAAATTTTATTAAGAATTTTCCCCCATCAGAAATATCTAAAAAAAATTATGCTATTAAAGCAATTCAACAAATAACAGAATATGATGTTTCAATCTCTAATTGGTTCCAGGGAATTCAAACAGAAGAGTATTCATTGAGATATGGTGAGAACCCCCAACAAAAAGCAATTGCTTTAATTAACAATAAAAGTTTTACACAAGTTAGCGGACAGAAAAAACTTAGCTACAATAACTTACTAGATTTAGATGCAGCAATTAACATTGCCTATGGTTCTAAAACGAATGATCATATCTGTACTATTATAAAACACAATATTCCCTGTGGGGGAGCAATAAAAAAAAACCAGAAAGAAAGCTATAAGAAAGCTCTGATGGGGGACCCACTAAGTGCATTTGGTGGAATTGTAGCATTCAATAAAAAATTAACTGCAAGTACAGCAAGGCTTTTAGTAAATAATTTTTATGAAGTCATAGCGGCTCCTGATTTCGAAAAAGAAGCTTTGAATATTTTGAAAACTAAAATTAATTTACGTGTTTTGAAAGTTAAAAACTTAAATAGTAAAGTTGAGCAAAGATCAATATTTGCTGGCGCTCTCATACAAGATAAAAATAATAAAGTATCTTCTGTAAGAGAAATTAATGGTGTAAATAAATTAAAAAAGAACAGAGTTGATTTCTTTATTAATATTTTAAAATGTATTAAATCAAATTCTATAGCTTTGTTTGATCAAGATAGTTTAATTTCTCAATCAGGAGGACAGACTTCAAGAGTTGATGCTCTACATAATTGTTTTCATAAATTTGGTTTAAGACACGCTAAGAAAAAAATTAAAAAATTATTTTTATTCTCTGATGCCTTTTTTCCTTTTACTGACTCTTTAGAATTTATAAAAAAACAGAAATTGAAAATTGATATCTATGCACCAATGGGGTCTCAAAATGACTCTAAAATTCATGATTTTGTTAAAAAAAATAATTTAAATTATTTTAAAATAAGCGACCGTCATTTTAAACATTGATAGATATTTTTAAAAATAGACCTCCAAAGAAAATATATTTACCCATTAAAAAATATGAGAAGAAAGAGTTCAAAGCGAAATATTCCATTGATCTAATTGAGAAATTTTTTAAAAGATTTCCTGAAGAAAAGAGGGGAAGAAGAAAATTTAGAGAAAAAGAAATACAAAATACAAAAATTCTTATTTATGAAAAAATATTTCAAAAAGGTTATAAAATAAAAGCTGACTGTGTTGGGTTAATAAAAGAAAAAGTGGATAAAGAATTAATAATAATTACAGTAACATACTTTAAAAAACATGGATGATAATAAAATATTATTTGTTGATCTAGACGGTACCTTGATAAAAGAAGATCTATCTAATCTTGCGTTTTTGGATTATTTGAAAAAAAAACCCTTAAAGATCATCTACCATTTAATCGCTTTCCTATTCAAAGGCAAACCCTACTTAAAGGAAATAATATCAAAAGATTTTAAAGTTCCCTTCCAAAATTTGACATTTAATAAAAGCGCCTTGGATTATGTGAGAGATGTTAAAAATAGACATAGAGTGGTTTATCTCATATCTGGAAGTCATCAAATTTTAGTTGACCAGTTTCAAGAGCAATTAAAAATATTTTTTGAAAGTTTTGGAACAAACAGAAACTTTAATATGGTTGGTCAAAACAAAGTACATTTCATAAATGAGTCATTAAAAATCGATAATTTTGATTATTTTGGAAATAGTAAAAAAGATTTACCAATCTGGTATCATTGTAAAAGGATTATTTATACGAATATTTCAGATCAATTAAGAACAATTATAAACTCATCAGAATTAGAAAAATTTGAAATTAAAGAAAACTTTGATTAATTTATATGTCTCTTTTTAATTTTCTCCAAATTTTTTTTGTATGTTTGCTTGGAGCGATGTCTCCTGGCCCAAGTATGGTTGTAGTTATTAATAATGCTATCTTTAAAAATAGATATAATGGAATTTTAACTTCCATTGGGCATGGTATTGGAATTGGAATGTATGCTTTCTTTGCTGTTGCTGGAGTAGGGCTTATAATTAAAACAAATATGATTTTATTTAATGGAATAAAAATTATTTCTATATTTTTTTTAATTTATATGGGAATTAAATCTATTCTGAGTAAAAATAATTTAGATTTTAGCCAAGGTAACAATAAAGAGGGTTTATCCTCATTTATTCAAGGTTTTATAATTTCAATACTAAACCCAAAAATTTTTATATGGTTTGTTGCTATCTATTCTCAATTTATGTCATCAGAGAATGATCTTGTTTTTAATAGCTATTTAGTTTTTACAGCAAGTATTGTAGATGCTACTTGGTATATATTTCTGACGTTTATTGTAACTTCAGATATAGTTTTAAGATTTTTAAAAAATAAAAGCATAATAATTCATAGAGTAATTGGGATCTTATTTATAATAATTTCTGCAATATTATTAATTGATATTATGAAATGAACTTTTTCGACTTATTTAAAAATAAGAACAATAATTTTTTTTCTCAATCAGGGCAGGATCAATTTGCCTATAATCTAAGTGGTTTGGGGGGGTTTTATCTTGAGATTGGAGCTCATCATCCGATAATTAATAGTAATACTTTTAAACTTGAAAAAGAATGTAATTGGAAGGGCATATCAATTGAATTTGATAAATCATTTATACCCGACTGGGAAAAGCTTCCAGAAAGAAAAAATAAAGTTATTTGGGATGACGCATTCAGTGTTGACTATTATTCACTCAAAAAACAGATAGGGGCACCAAAAAGAATTAATTATCTTTCATGTGATATAGAACCACCTGAAAATACTTTTAATATACTAAAAAAAATAATAGATGCTGGCCTAGTTTTTGATTTTATTAGTTTTGAACATGATAAATATAATGAGGGTAATAAATATGATGACCTATCTTATGATTTTCTATCAACAAATGATTATAAAGTTGCAATCAAAGATGTTTATTCAAGAAATAAAAAAAATAAAGTCTATGAGACTTGGTATGTTCATAAAGAAATAAGTTTTGAAGAAATAAGCTACAAGACATGGAAAGAAAAATTTTACAGAAGTAATAATTTTGTACTTTAATAATTTATGGATATTTTAAAAATACCTATTTTAAGAAGAATCTATCCTAGTATTGTTAGAGGATTTTTTATTTTGATTGAAAATATTAAATTTGTTTACGATATTAGAAATTTTAAGTTTGAAATCGACGTCAGAGAAAGCATATAAAGGAAAATTTAGGAACTACGGAACATTTTGGAGCGGGCGAAGGGATTCGAACCCTCGACTTCAACCTTGGCAAGGTTGCGCTCTACCCCTGAGCTACGCCCGCAATTGAGAAAACTGAAATATTTATAGACTTCCTTTACATCCCTATCAAGTCAAAAGAGGGTTGGTTAAATCATCTCATCGGTTGAAATAATGTTATTTATTACTATTTTTAATATATGCTTAATGTACTAGATATTAATCAAGATCAATTTCTAGAAGAAGTAGTTGAAAAGTCTAAGACTATTCCAGTTTTAGTAGACTTTTGGGCCCCGTGGTGCGGACCCTGCAAACAATTAACTCCAATCTTAGAGAAATTAGTTAATAAAAAGAATGGGAAAGTTATCTTGGCAAAAGTTAATGTTGATGAAAATCAAGGCATTGCGGGTCAATTAAATATTCAATCAATACCCACTGTCTATGGTTTTGTCGATGGAAAGCCTATAGATGCCTTCCAAGGCGCTCAGCCTGAAAGTAAAATTGAGATAATGATTGATAAACTAATTGATGCGACGCCTGGAAACAAAGTACCTAAATTAATTGAAGAAGCTGAGAATTTATTCAAAGATCAAAAGTTCGAAGAAGCGCAAAAAGCATATGAATCACTTGTGGGGGTAGACCCTGGAAATTCAAAAATTATTGTAGGGTTATTAAGGTGTCTCACACAACTTAAAAAGAATGACGTCGCAAGAGAAGTGATGGAATCTCTCGATGATGAAACCTTAAAAAATGAAGAAATATTAAAGATAAAAAAACTACTTGATGGTCTTAAAGATGATGGTGGCATAGATTTGGGAGAGCTAAAATCGCAAATCATTAATGACCCGGAAAATACTGATTTAAAATTTAAGTTAGCAGAGAAATATCTTTCATCTAACGAGACTGAAATGGGATTTAATGAGCTTCTAAAAATATTCGAAAAAAAACCAAAATGGAACGATGAGGCTGCAAAAAAAAAGCTTCTTGAATATTTTGATTTACTCGGATTTAATGATCCAAATGTCATGGAAGCACGAAAGAAATTATCATCTATGATGTTTAAATAATGGAAAATATAAAAAAACTATTTGAAGTTACTCCAAATGAACTTCCTAACTCAATACCTTTATTCCCACTGGATAACGTCTTGCTTTTGCCTTTTGGCAAGTTGCCTTTAAATATTTTTGAAGAAAGATACATTAATATGATCCTTGATAGCCTTAAGACAGACAGAATGATTGGTATTATTCAACCTAAAAATAATAATAATGAACTTTTCATGATGGGGTGTGTTGGCAGAATAACATCATACATTGAAACTCCTGATTATAGGTTGGTTTTAAACCTTGAAGGGATATGCCGTTTTGTTTTAAAAGAAAGAAACCTTTCACCTAAAGGTTATTACCAAGGATCTGTAAATTGTGCGGATTATTTTGATGATCTTAATGATATGGAGCCGAATTTAGACCGAAACAGTCTAATTCGAAAGTACTCTAATTTTTTTAAGATTAAGAAACTTGATATAGATAAAGAAGTATTAGCTGAAACATCAAACCTTCAGCTACTTTCAACATTAGCAATGCTAGCGCCTTTTAACAAAATTGACAAACAAGCAATTTTAGAATCTGCAAATGTAATGGAGAGAATTAATACTCTTAATTCAATACTTGATCTTAATACATTCCAAGTTGTAAATAATAATAAGCCAAGTCAACTAAATTAAATTCAATCTTCCCATTGCCTGTTTAATAAAGGTCTTTTTCAAAAAGCTAGACTTTCTTAAGATACAAAACCCACTTTTAATAATTGCATTATTTAGGGGGTTCTGATTTTCATAAATTTTGTTAATCAAAGATGTAAAGGTCAAATAAGTAAAACTCTCTATTGACCTATGTTTATAATAATCAGCTAATAAATTTGGATCATCTATTTCGTATTGGTTTAGTAATGAGATAAATGTTTGAATATCCTTGATACCTAGATTCCAACCTTGGCCTGCTACAGGGTGGATAGATCTTAGAATATCACCTATTAAAATAAATTGATTAAATTTTTCTTTACTTAAGTGAGGGAGTATTTTGTATTCATAGATTTTTTTTTTTAAGTTGATTAGGCCATGAGTTTTTGAAAAATAATTTTTAATTAGTTTTTGGATATTAGTGCGTGATATCTTATTTTGTGTTGAAAAAATAAAAGTAGATGTTTTTTTTGATTTACTTGGTGCTGGCAAAACTGCAAGTGGTCCTTCTGGTGTAAAAATCTCATATGCAATTTGGTTGTGAACAACGCTATGGTCAAAAAAACCAACATATGATTTATGGAGACTAGGAAAAGAAAATTTTTTAATAGTATCTTCATTTTCGTAGTTTTTTCCAAGACACAAGATAATTTTTTTAAAAAGGTAGTTTTTATTTTCTATTTTTATTTTTTCATTTGATTTAATTTTTGATATTTCAATATTTATTCCTTCAATTAAAAGATTTTTTTTCAAAAGAAGTTGTTTTGCCTCTACTAACAAATCACTATTAAAAATAACATTTCCCATTTCTTCATTTGTATTTTCAAAAATTAAAGGAAATTTATTTATAGTGTCGTAAATTTCAATTTTGTTTATAGGCTCAGGGTTAGCTTTTAATTTATTCCAAATTCCTAATTTTGTAAGAAAGTCTTTTGAGTTGGCGTTTACTGCTAATGTTCTTTTATCGTTGAGAAATTGCTCATTTTTATCTATGACTAAAACTTTATATTTATTTTTTAATAAACATACTGCTGTAAGGGAGCCAATAAGACCCGCACCTATAACTAAGAAATCGTAATTATGTATTTTATTTTTCATTAAGGTGCATATATTAAATTTTGAATTATGAACAATAAATATATTCCTTCGGTCTTTAAAGATAAAATTTCAATGATTATTAGGTATATTTACGCAACTTTATTGCTTCTAGTTTCAATATTATTATGCTTATCAGTTCTTTCTTTTAGTTTTTCTGATAATTCATTCCTGATAAACACAAATAATCCCTCTCAGAATCTATTAGGTTCTTTAGGTTCTTATTCGTCTAGTATTCTTTTTTATGCTTTTGGGATAATGACATACTTCCTTATATTATTTTTTTTGATTTATTCCACGATGATTTTCTTAAACAAGAATCCAAAATATATTTTTTTGAGATTAATATTATTTTTTTTCAGTATAGTGCTTATTCCTCAATCGCTAATACTTTGGAATATCAAAATTCCTTTTTTTGAAGAAATAGAACTTTGGGGAATTTTTTCAGTAAATTTATTTAATTTCTACAATATCAATTATATAAGTTATTTTTTAAGCTTTATTGGCATTATTCTATACTTTTTTTCCCAAAATCTTTTTAGAATTATAAGCTTTTCTTCCATAAATTTTAAAAATATTTTTAAAGACCAAATAAAAATAGACCGTAAGAATGCTATCAAAAAAGATCCAGTAATTTTCAATAAAAAAGAAAAGGGACTTATTGGTGAAAATAAGTCCCATAATGATCATCCAAATAAAATGACTAATGACTTTACAAAAAAGTATTTTTCACCATCTTTAGATATACTTGACTCTGAGTCAGGAATTTCCAATAAGAATTTAAATAAAAAAAATATTATAGAAAATTCTACAATGTTGGAAAAAGTTTTTGCTGACTTTAATATTGAAATAAAAGTAATTAATGTAAAGCTTGGGCCTGTAATAACCTTATTTGAAATATTGCCCTCTGCAGGAACCAAAATAAATACCATAATAAATTTAGCAGGTGATATATCTCGAAGTATGGGGGTGGGAGCAGTTAGAATTGCACAAATTTATGGCACACAATTTTTAGGAGTAGAAGTACCTAATGATCATAGAGAAGCTGTAACAATTAAAGAATTGCTTAGTAACGAAAACTATAAAAAAAACGTGCATAGAATACCTATTTGTATCGGCAAAGATATCTCTGGAAACATTGAGGTTATTGATCTAAGCAAGACTCCTCACCTTTTAGTTGCTGGGACTACTGGTTCAGGAAAATCAGTTTTTATTAATACCTTACTTGCAAGTATCTTATACAGGTTCTCTCCGGAAGAGCTAAGGCTTATTTTAATAGATCCAAAGATGCTTGAATTAAGTGTCTATAACGACATAGCCCATCTTTTAACCCCCGTGGTAACAGAGCCGAAAAAAGCAATTATTGCACTTAAATGGGTTTGCAAAGAGATGGAAAGAAGATATTCCCTAATGAATGAGGAAAACACAAGAAGTCTTGAGGGTTATAACCAAAAATCTGTTGAGAAATTACCTTTTATAGTTGTATTCATTGATGAGATGGCTGATTTAATGATGACAGCTGGTAAAGAAGTTGAACATTATGTCCAAAGACTTGCTCAGATGGCAAGAGCTTGTGGGATACATCTAGTTATGGCAACCCAAAGACCTAGTGTTGATATAATCACCGGAAGCATTAAAGCCAATTTCCCATCTAGAATTAGTTTTCAAGTTGCAAGTAAGTACGATAGCAGAACAGTTTTAGGAGAGATTGGAGCTGAACAGTTATTAGGTAATGGGGATATGTTAATGTCTAAAAATGGGTCTAGTCTAATACGTTATCAATCAGCATTTATCTCAGATAATGAAGTTAACAAATTGATTAAAGAAATAAAGGGAACTCAAAAAGTTGAGTATTTATCAGAGTTGGAAGAAATAATTAAGAATAATGATGAAAACTTTGACTCGCTAAATGAGGAAGATGAAGAGCTTATTTCTAAATCTATTGACCTTATTAAAAATACAAATAAAGCCTCAACAAGCTTTCTTCAGAGAAATTTTCAAATAGGATATAACAAAGCTGCAAGAGTTATGGAGGCCCTGGAACAAAGAGGTATTGTCTCTCAACCAAATCATTCAGGCAAAAGAGAAATTTTAATTAATAATTAATTTAATTTGTCCTGAGTTTGATGAGAAGTTTAATTTAAAATTTATTTTTTCATCAAGATAGTTTTTTAAATTTGTTAAATGCGTATCGAGTTTATTCATCTGAAAATCCTTATCTTTAGGCCAAATATTTTTATAAAGATCTATTTTCTCAATTGTATCAGGGTAATTTAAAGTCAATTGGCTAAAAATTATAAAGTGAATGTTTCCCAAATTTATTTGTTTGTCTTTGTAATAAAGAGCTTGTCTAAAAGGGTAAAATTTAGCACTAGCTACGTCTACCGAATAATCATGAAATGACTTTGACAAAGCCATAGCTAAAATATTAAAAGATAATGGTAGCTTTAAATAAAGAGCTTTTTGAAGACCTTTAATTTGAAGTTCTTTTTCAAATCTTTTAATTTTAATGGTAAAAAAATATTTTGTACTTTCATCTAAGGTATATAAAAATTTACTCTGTCCGAACAGGTGAGAAATCGTATTTAATATGAATTCGTCGTCTGACTTTAGTAAAAACATTATTGATCTTTGAACTCAAAATATGGTTTGTGATTGAAATATCTCTTATTTATTTGTATCTGTGAGCATTCATTAAAATATATACTCATATTTAATTTTTTTGAATTAATTGATATTCGTTTATAAAAATTATTTGATATTTGCCTCTCTAATTTTATTATCATTTCATTATTTACATATTCAGGTTCAATATTTGGATACTCACTTGATATTTTTATCAGCTCTTTTGCTACATCTAGATTATCTGTTAATTTTTGTATCTGATCTAAGTTATTATTTTTGACCAGATAAAATTGATCTTTTTTGTGGAAAAGTGTAAACAAATCCATATTGCTATATTGGTATCGTAACATCTTATTTTTTAATAAGAAAAAACCATTTTGGACTGAGCCATCAGAATATACTTCTTCAAAATCACATTTTATTTCCAAAGCATTAGAACTAGAAAATATGAGAAATAACGCAAGAAAATATTTAATCATTAAAAATAAGTGATCCTATTCTTATAATGTTTGAATTATTTTTAAGTGCCAATAAATAATCATTGCTCATACCCATGCTTAACTTCAGCCTTTTATCTATGCGATCTCTGATTTCATTCATTTCTTGAAAATATTTCTCCGATAAGCTTGTATTGGGTGGTATGCACATAAAACCCTCTATACTTAAATTTTTTGATAACGCATAGTCATATAACTCTAAAACCTCTGATTTATCTACTCCAAACTTTTGATCTTCCGAACCAATGTTAATTTGAATGTAATAATTATGAGTTCTTATTTCGAGTCCCTTGTTTGAAAATTTAAAAATTTCATCAATTAACTTTTTTCTATCGATTGACTCAATAGTATCAAATAACATTAATGCTTCCTTTGTTTTATTCGTTTGCAAAGGTCCAATTAAATGAAGATTGATGTCTCCAAAGTTATTTAAAGAGCTAAATTTCAATTTAGCTTCTTGAACTCTATTTTCTCCAAAAATTCTATAGCCAGAATTAACTAGTTCTTTAATATCATCTAAAGATTGATTTTTAGTAACAATTAATAATTTAGATTTTTCAAATTTTTTTATATTTGATTTTAAATTATTAAGTTTTTCATGATTAATGGTCAAATTTCGTATTCTAGTTCTTGTAACACTTTTTTATTAATATTATTGATAAGTAGTTTTTTCTCTTTTTTAGATATATCTGAAGCAAATTCTTTAGGTATGAATTTATTATCATTAACAAATTCCCCTATAGATTCATAATCTACTTCTATTTTTAGACCTGCTTGAATGAGATGAAATATGACTTTGGTTAGAACCTCCTCTGGTCTTTGAGAAAATTCTTTATTACCAATAGCCAAACCCCTATAAGCACTTAAAACATTTGGATCTAACCAAGATTGTGCATATATATCCCATGATTGTCGGTTTTCTAGAACATGATGATTTATAATATTTTTTTGACTTGATGTTAATGATTTCTCCATATTACATAATTCGTTTAGAGCCATCTGTGTATTAGAATATTTTTCTTTTAAGTGAGAAAAAATATTTAACGGGTTGTCATGAATAAAAAAATATGCGATTGCCGTATTTGGATAAATAAAATATTTTGTTTTATTATCACTTTCAAAAAAAGCACTATTTGATGTCATGAAGCAGTTTTTTTTATTTTGATCTAGGAGTATAGAGTTTATAAAAAAATCAGAAAATTCTACCATGTGATTAAAGTCGATCTGCTTTGGAAAATGTTTCACTTTCATCCTATCTAGATCAGCTGCTATGCTGTCAGAAAGGTTATCTAAATAAAATTGGTAATTTACTTTTTTAAAATAGAATTTTAAAAATTTTGTTAGATAATCACAATCCCTTAACTGAAAGCTATTTATTAATATTAACTTATTCTTGAATAAATTTTCTGCTTTAGGCTTATGAGAGTATTTTTGATTTAAATATTTTAATAAATGGAAGAAAGTATCTTTATTTTTTTGTTTTGTCTCACGAAGCAATGATATGATATCTTCATCTTGTTGTTTATTTATTAATTCATCTAATAACTTTAAATTATAGTTGAGTTTGATCTTGTTAATAATAGACATTAATACTATATAGTTAGATTATGACTGCTAATTTGTCAAAATTAAATGAATTAATCAAAACCGGCAACTATGCCAAAGCTGAACATTACCTGTACGAGTTCTTAAAAGATAAACCTAACGATTACTCTTTAAATAAAAACTTAGGAATGACTTTGTTAGCACAAAAGAAATATGATGGTGCGCTAAAGTCTTTTGAAAAATGTTATTTTATTAATAAGGAAGATTTTGATATAAATTTAAATCTTTCCTTTCTTTTCCTTAGAGTGCAAGACCATGAGCAATCTATTAAGTTTGCTGAGGAAGCTTTAATTGTTGACTCTAAGGCCAGTGGTGCATTCCAAAATTTAGCAACATGCTATCTTGAAATGAAAGATTTTGATAAAGCAAATAAATTCGCAGAAAGAGTCATTGAACTAAGAGGTGGGATTACATCAAACGAATTTCTGAAATATACTGATTTCATAAACGTTTATAGCGATATACTTTTAGCTAAACAAGAAAATAAAAATTTTTGTAAATTTGCAGAGCAAATACTTGAAAAAAAAATCTTTATTGGTGATCTTTTTTTAAAACTTTTAAAACATGATAAAGATAAAATAAAGAAAGAATATGTTGAAGTAATTTCATCAATAATAAATAATCCTGAAAATTTTGAAAATAGTTTAGAAAGAAATGCACAGTTAGCTGCCGCAAATATCTGTTTGGCAGAATATAATTCTAAAATAAATAAAGATCTATCTGAAAGGCAATTTTTAGATGCTAATAAACACATTGTCTTAATGCAAAGATCACCTATTTATGCTAGACAAAAGATGTACGTGAATCTTACAGAATATTTCACATCATTTAACGAAGACTCAATTATAAATCATATCAACCCTGAAAAAGGGGAAGGGTTAATCTTTGTTTTAGGTATGCCACGATCTGGTACAACATTAACTGAGTCAATTTTATCAACTGCTGAAAATATTTTTGCAGGTGGGGAAAAAGTATTTTTTACTAATAACCTATGGTCTATTTTCTCAGACCTAAAACCAGGGTTGGAAATTGATCCAAAATTTATTGAAGAATTGGGAGATCGATATCTAAGTACAATCGAGCTTCAAAGGAGTGGTAAAAAATATTTTATTGATAAGATGCCTGCAAATTTTTTATATTATAAGTTTATACAATTAGCCTTACCAAAAGCTAAATTTATCCATACATTTAGAAATTCATGGGACAACGCAATTTCTTTATTTAAAGCTAATTTTCAAGATACAATAATTTATGCATCTAGCTTTTTTGGAATTGCAAACGAATATTCTAACTACTGTGCTTTGATGAGATTTTGGAAAAAAAATTCAGATCATGACTCTTTTTTTGACGTAGAGTATGAGAAAATTGTAACAAATACAGAGGAGAGTATTCAAAAACTATGGAGTTTTTGTAATTTGTCAGGAGAATTTTCTGATATAAAAAGAAAAGCCCATTATGCCAACACCGCGAGTCAACAGCAAGTTTCAAAGGATATTTACAAATCATCATTAAAAAAAGAGGAGTTTTTAGACTTTAAGGATAAATTTTATGATGATTTGGCCCAACAAGACTCTTTTTGGGGAAAAAGAGGAATTTAATATTGAAATCTTTGATCTTTTTCTTGTTGCAAAAATGCAACATAAATCATTAAAAATATACTTTTCAGCAAAGATTTAGCTATTATTTTTCAAATTGTTGTAAGTTTATTCCAGTTTTAATTAAAACTAAAAACTAAATTAATAATTAAGAAAGGAATAATTATTATGAAAAAACTAACTCTAGCAATCTCTGCTATTGCTGCAGCATTTGGTGCTGCATCAGCTCAAGCAGACGTAAGCGTATCTGGTTCAGGTAGCGCTGCATATATTAATGATGCTTCAAGCAACGCAAAATTGAACGTTGGTCAGTTTGTATCATTCTCAATGTCTACTACTACTGCAAGCGGTATGACCATTTCTGGTGGTATGGGACTTTCAAACACTATTACAACTAACGCTGGTCAAGCAGTAACTGGTGGTCAGACTCTTTCATTCGCAACTGGTGGTGCAACTATCGTTGTTGGTGACGTAGAAGCAGGTGATACTCCTGGTTCTGTCGGTGGAGTTGTAGGCGGTCAAGTTGGTGATAACGGTGGTTTCAATTCTAAAGTTGAAGACGGTTTTGCTGATGACGACGGTATGGGTTTATCCCTTGCAACTGCTATCGGTGGATCTTCATTAAAAATCGTATACGTTGCAAATGATAGTGCTGATACTTTAGGTACAATTAACTCATCCACATCTGGTCATGACGCAGTTACTTCTGCATCAATCACAGTTCCTATGGGTATGTACACAGTTACTGCTGGTGTTGCTGATAGTGATTCTGGTGAGTCATCATCAGGCGCAAGTGTTGCTGCAGCTTTAGCCGGTGGTACATTAACTGTTGGTTACTCAACTCAGACTCTTGTTGATGGTACATCTGATGCTAGTTCATCTGACCTTTCTACAAGTGGTGATACAACTGTAACAGGTGCTACATATGCAATGTCTTTAGATGCTGATACTTCAGTTTCAGTCGGTATTCAAAATAAGAAAGACGCTGATAATGACTCAACTTCACAGTTTGATGCTTCTGTTTCTAGAGCATTAGGCGGTGGTGCATCAGTATTCTTAGATATTAGAAGTCTAAGTGGTGATACTACTACAGACGGTTCAGCTATTGCTGTAGGTACATCTGTATCATTCTAATCTAAGATAAATAGAATAGTCAAACCAGGAGGGCACTTAACCCTCCTGGTTTTTTTTTGCCTTGTATAAAATTTGCAAATTCAATAATATTCCCAACATATATGAAAACTCTCTTAGTATTTTTTGCCTTTATATTACTTCAATCCTGTAGCACTGGTCCACTGGGTGGTGATCTTCAGAAAAATTTAGCAGAATCTGACAAAATATATGGTAAGTGCAATAACCCTAATCGCTCATTTACCTATGTCCAAAAAAAAATATGTGAAGACAAAGTTAGGGCAGCTGGGCCTGATGGAGTTGTGGGCGACCCCATAGATTTAACTGAGATCTTTGATCGAAGTGATGATAAAAAAATTATTTATACTGGAGCGAATTCAAACCAGTTTTTATGGAATGGTGCACTAGAAACTTTAAGTAAATATTCTCTAAAAACAGTAGACTCTCAAGGTGGCTTTATTTCAACAGATTGGATTTTAGAAGAACCTAATCCTAACCAAAGATGCTTAATCAAGATTAATGTTACATCAAGAGAGTTAATAAGTAATGGTGTAATTACAAAAATAATTTGTCAAAAAAAAGAAGCTGACGTGTGGTACTCAAGCAATGAACTTTTTCTTGAAGAAGAAAAGAGCCTTACACTTAAAATATTAGAGAAAGCTAGCCAGCTTTCTAAAGTAGATTCATTATCTTAAACTTTTAAATGAAATCGAAGACTTATATTCTAGAAATGTTTCCCTATCCATCAGGTAATATTCATATGGGCCATGTAAGAAATTATGTTATAGGAGATATTTCTGCACGCTATCACAAATTAAAAGGAGATGAGGTTATCCATCCAATGGGGTGGGATGCGTTTGGACTTCCTGCAGAAAATGCAGCAATACAATTTGATACACACCCCCAAGATTGGACTTTAAAAAATATTGAAAGTATGAAAAGCCAACTACAACAACTAGATTTGGATTTAGATTGGGATAGGGAAGTAGCAACCTGTAATAAAGATTACTATCGCCACCAGCAAGAACTTTTTGTTGATTTATACAAAGCGGGCCTGGCTTATAAGAAGGATGCTCTTGTAAATTGGGATCCTGTAGATCAAACAGTATTAGCAAATGAGCAGGTCATAGATGGTAAAGGATGGAGAACTGGAGCACTAGTTGAAAAGAAGGTTTTGTCACAATGGTTCTTTAAGATTACGGATTATGCAGAGGAATTACTCAATGACTTAGATGACTTAACACTTTGGCCAGAAAAGGTGAAGACCATGCAACGAAACTGGATTGGTAAATCAATAGGTGCTGAGATAGTTTTTTCAATTGCTGGAAGTGATAGCAGTCTAAATATATTCACCACAAGACCGGATACTATTTACGGAGCAACGTTTATAGCACTTTCAGTAAATCATAAAATAGTTGAGCAATTGCTTTCACAAGATGAGATTAAAAAAATTAAAAATAATTTCGATAAGATAATAGATGGTAAAGATAAGAGTGGTGTTCTTCTTGATGTTAAGTGTAAGCATCCTTTATTAAATAAAGAATTACCTGTTTATATAGCAAATTTTGTATTAGACAATTACGGCGAGGGTGCAATTTTTGGTTGTCCTGCGCATGATGAGCGAGATTATGAGTTTGCTCAAAAGTATTCCATACCTGTAATCAAAGTTATTGAATGTGATGATAAAGAGCTACCTTTTTCTGGAGATGGTGTTGTCATAAACTCTCCGATGCTTGATGGCCTCTCCAAAAATGATGCAATTAGTAAAATAATTAATTATTTTGAAGAAAATAAAATTGGTAAGAGGTCAATCAATTATAAAATAAGAGATTGGGGAGTTTCTCGTCAAAGGTATTGGGGATGTCCAATACCAGTGATTTATTATGATGATGGGTCTTATAGGGTATTAGATAAATCAGAGCTACCAGTCGTCTTACCCTATGATGTAAATTTAAATGGTAAGGGGAATGCATTGTTAGATCATGAAAGGTGGCGTAAATTAATATGTCCCAAAACTAATCAGACTGCATATAGAGAGACAGATACGTTGGATACATTTGTAGACTCTTCCTGGTACTACATTAGATTTTTAAATAATAAAATTAATAGGCCTTTTAATGACAAAGATATTGACAACTTTTTACCAGTAGACAAATATATAGGTGGGATAGAACATGCAATACTTCACCTTTTGTATTCTAGATTTTTTATGAAAGCACTTAGAGACATTTATAAATTGAATGTAGGTGAGCCATTTAAACAACTTTTTACGCAAGGAATGATTACTCATAAAACATATAGAAATGGCACTGAATGGGTTATGCCAAAAGATGTTGCACTAAAGGAAGGAAAGTTGATTGATATTAAAACGCAAGCTTTAGTGGTTGAGGGACCCTCAGAAAAAATGTCTAAGTCAAAAAAAAATGTCGTTGAGCCCAATGAAATTCTCGATAACTATGGTATTGATGCAACTCGCATTTTTATGATTTCTGACTCACCTCCCGATCGTGAATTAGAATGGACTGACGAAGGAATCCAAAGTTCAAAAAATATTATAAATAGAATAGAAAGGTATTTTGGAAATAAACAAACCGCTGTTAGCGATGAATCAATAAAAACTGTTGAAAAATATGTATTTGAGATGGAAAAAAATATTTTGAAGTTCTCTCTTAATAAGTGTGTTGCTAATATTTATACTTTGTTTAATTCACTTGAAAAATCTAGGGTTCATTTAGGTGATAATAAAATTAGTGGAAAAATATTGATCTGTTTATACCCAATTTTACCTCGATTATCAGCAAAGATTTATGAAAATCTATTCCATGAAAAAATTTTAGGAGCTATGTGGCCAGATGTTGATAAAAATCTACTCATAGAAAGCCGATTGGAACTCCCAATTCAAATCAATGGTAAATTCGCTTCCACTATTTCTACAGAAAAAGGGTATAAGGAAGACTATTTACTTAAGTATGTATATGATCTAGATAAAATAAAAAGTAAGCTTTTTAATAAGAAAATTAGAAAAATAATAAATGTACAAGATAAAATTATTAATATTATTACTGATTAGTCTTATAGTTTTATCTTGTACAAACATAGAGACCCAAAAAAAAAATAATAAATTTTCACTCAGTTATGTGGGGGGAGAATATGATGGCTTAGTATTATATAATAACTTAAATGTACATTTAAGGAGTTATAATATGCTTGATAATAATTCAAGGTATGAAATTAAAAGTAGCATCGGACACTTAGAAAGAGTTTATGTAACAAATATAGACAATACTTCAGATAGAGAGGCTATAACTAGTGAACTAGAGCTTATAATTTATGATAAGGATTTGAAATGCAATGCTTATAGATACAAGGACAAAATCTATCAATTTTATATCTATGCTTCCAATGAAAAATTTATTAGTAATAAAACAGCTCTAAAAAAAATAAAAAGTGAAAATACAGAAGAACTAGTTAAAAAATTTATAAATACATTGATGTATGAAAATATTGCGTGCACGCTTTAATGAGAGTAGTTTAAAATGGATCAAGAGATAAATTATTATTTTATGAAAAAGTAAGTTTGGAAAATAATAGAAACAACATCGAAAAAATAAATTTTTTTCTTAAACAAAAGAATACTAAAACATTAATAGTAAACCAAGTTAACGATGAAATTGGATCATTTTATTTACTAGTTATAAGATATTTTGCTAAATTAAATAATACTAAGCTAGACTTTAACCAAAAAATTGATGAGGGCAATGAATCTATAAGTCTATTTGGAGATGAAAAATTAGATATTTTTGCCTCAACGAGCAAAACTAGTTTGGATAAAATCATATTAAATAAGAGTAAAAAAATTATTTTTTCTGACTATAAAACATTTAAGAAATACCAAAAACTTATGGAATGTATCAACGGATATAATTATATATCTGATATAAAATATTATTTGGAAAAGATTTTGAAAATAACAGAGAGTGAATTAATAAATTTTTGTCTATCGACACCAAGCCTGACTTATTCAGAGACTTCAAAATTTCTAATCAATGAAGAAAATTACTCAAAGGAAACAGGTATATTTGAAACAACTAATTTTATTGTGAAAATTAGAAGAGCTATATTTGATAGCAAAAGCTCTGGGGATATTAGAAAATCTTTTTTGAATTTAAAAGAAGAAGTGAAATATAAAAAATTTAATTTTTTAACTTATTAATTAAGAAGTTATATTGCTCTAAGTTTTCATAAAATATCTTAATATTGCCCTGTCCCTTTTTGTTATAGGTAATTTTAGTTTTAAAACCTATTGTATTACTTAAGTTTTTTTCTTCTTGAACTAGATTGGGCTCATTTGATGTTTTTTTTCTCTTATTTGTTTCTAGTTCTCTAACTGAGATCTTTCCTTTAGCAATTAAGGCTAATGTTTTTTCATCAAAATCCTCTGGTTTCTTTCCTACTAGAGCTCTTGCATGACCCATTGTTATAATTCCGAGATTTAAAAGATTAAAGAAGAAATCATCTAATGTTAAGATCCTTAATAGATTAGTTATATGAGATCTGCTCTTTCCAACTATCTGTGAGAGACTTTCATGTGTATAATTATTCTTGTCTATTAGTCTTTGGTAGGCGAGAGCTTCTTCAGATATTTTAAGATCTTCTCTTTGAATGTTTTCAATTAATGATATTTCATCTTTATCCAGATCTTCAGGCAATAAAAGAGAAGGGAGTATTTTAAGCTCGGCCTTTTGAGCCGCTCTCCACCTTCTTTCACCAGCAACTAATATAAATGTATCATTGTCTCTTTTGCTTAAAATTAAAGGTTGAATTAGGCCATTTTTCTTAATCGACTGAGCTAATTCATTAATTTTTTCTTGATCAAATTCTTTTCTAGGCTGTTCTTCATCTCTAAATATTTTTTCAAGAGGTATAAGTAGAAGACCCTTGTCCTCTTTGAGGTTTTTTTTTAGATCTTCTTTGCTGCCAAGAAGAGAGGAAAGTCCCTTTCCTAATTTTTTATTAATTGCCATTTTTTACACTCCTTTCTAAGAATTCTTTTGCTAAGGCAATGTAGGCTTGGGAGCCCGCACACTTTAGATCATATATGATAGCTGGTAGTCCATGACTTGGGGCTTCAGACAGAGTAACATTTCTTGGAACATTAAATTTATAAACGTTCATATCAAAATATTCTCTTGCTTCTTTTTCTATTAAAGATGAAAGTGAATTTCTTTTATCATACATTGTTAAAATAATTCCATTAAGTTTTAAGTTTGAGTTTAAGTTAGATTTTACTATCTCAATGGTCTTAATTAACTTTGATAGCCCTTCAAGAGCAAAAAATTCACATTGGACGGGTATTAATACCTCATCGCTGGCTGTCAGTGAGCTGATAGTTAAAAGACCTAGTGTTGGGGGTGTATCAATAAATATATAATCATAATTATTTTTAATCTCTTCTATATACTGTTTTAATAAATAATTTCTATTATCATCATCGGCTAATTCATATTCTGCTGCTGCAAGGTCTTCACAAGCAGAAATAACATCTAACTTTGGTATTTGGGAACCTTGTATTGCATTATTAATTACAATTTCATTGCTAAAAACTTTGTAAATAGATTTATCTACATCATAAGTATTAAACGACATTGAGGAGTTATACTGAGGATCCATATCTATCACTAAAACTTTCTTATCTATAGAGGCTAAGGCAGTTGCAAGGTTAACAACTGTTGTAGTCTTGCCAACACCCCCTTTTTGATTAGCTATTGTAATAATCATTTAATTCCCATGACTATAATTTTTGAATGATCAGAGGTAATACTTGAATATGTCTCCCAAATATATTTTTGAGTATTGATAGTTTCTAGTTCAGTAAAATAGGTCTTACCTTTGAGTAATATAAATT
>CABYQR010000008.1 GCA_902521155.1 uncultured Alphaproteobacteria bacterium
AAAAAAAATTAGAAATTATCCCATAACATATTTGGACTCTGCTGCTAGCACTCAAAAACCAAAATCAGTTATTGAATCCTTAACTAATTTTTATGAGAATTCATATGAAAATGTTCATAGAGGTATGAACTCTCTGAGTATCAGCGCTACAGATCAATTTGAAAGAACAAGAGAAAGCGTAAAAGATTTCATTAATGCCAAATCATCTAAAGAAGTAATTTTTACTAGAGGCGCAACTGACTCTATAAATATTATAGCTAATTCTCTCATTAAAAAATTTCAAGATGGGGGTCAAGTGGTTATTACTGAATTAGAGCACCATTCTAACTACCTTCCCTGGATGAAGATCTGCGATAATTCAAACTTAGAATTAAAAATAGTTCCAGTTAATGAAAATGGAATTATTGATGAGCAACAAATAATAGATATCTGCAGCGATACTACAAAAATACTAGCTATAACTCATATGTCTAATGTTACAGGGCAAATCTTAGATATTAAAAAAATCAAATCTAGTATATCAAAAGATATCCTTATAGCTCTTGATGGATGTCAATCTATAGCTCATTGTAATATTGACGTTCAAGATTTAGACTGTGAATTTTATTCCTTTTCTTCTCATAAATTATATGGCCCATCGGGTGTAGGTATTTTATTCGGTAAACAAAAAATTCTCGAAGATATAGATCCCCCCTTTCTTGGTGGCGGAATGATTAATGACGTATCTTTATCAACTTTTTCTTATGCAGATCTCCCTAATAAATTCGAACCTGGTACACCGTCTATAGAAGCTGTAGTTGGTCTTAATGCTTCTCTAGAATATTTAAATAAAATTAATTTCTATAGTTATTTTGAAGAAGAAAATAAGATGAGAAATACTTTAATTGAAAGACTAAAAGATATTCCTTCAATTCAAATCTATGGCATTGATAAGCAAATAAATGCTAGCTCAATAGTTTCATTTAATATTATTGATAAAAATTATAATGATATTTCTACTTTTCTTGATCAGTATGGAATAATGATAAGAGGAGGGCAACATTGCTGTCAGCCTTTCATGAAAAAAATGAATATTCCTGGTTCTTGTCGTGCTTCATTTGGAATTTATAATGATATCAATGATATTGACATCCTAGTCGACTCTTTAGAAAAAACAGTTAAATTACTTCAATAATGGTTGATAAAGAATTATCTGATTTTATGCCTAAGGCAAACTCAGATGGAGAACTTGTGTTTGGTGAATTTTTATCTGAAGTCTCAAAGCCATTAGAAAAAAAAATAATTATTGATCAATTAACAAAAATTAATGACCCTGAGTTAGGTATAAATATTTATGATCTTGGTTTGATTTACGATATTGATATTGATAAATTTAATAATATCAAGATTTCCATGACTCTAACAACTGTCAATTGCCCTGTTGCTGATAGCTTTCCTTTAGATGTAGCAAAAAAAAGTCCATGAAATATCTAATTCAGGTCAAGTTAGTGTTAAACTAACATTTGAACCACCTTGGAATAAAGATATGATGAGCGAAGATGCTAGATTGGTATTAGGTTATTAAATGTCCACTCCACTTTTTAAACTTTCTTCAAATGCACAAGATCAAATTAGCCAACTATTGGGTAAGAACCAAGGTGCTATTGGTCTAAAAATTGCTCTTAATACAAAAGGGTGTGCAGGTTTAAGCTATGTTATGGACTACGCCAATGAAAATAATATTGAAGGATGTGAGCTAGTTAATGATTATAAGTTCCCCCTCTATATCGATAATAAAGCAATTATGTTTGTTATTGGTACTGAGATGGATTATGTCAAAGAAGAATTTGGTGAACGTTTCACTTTTAACAACCCTAATCAAACAAGTGAATGTGGTTGTGGCGAAAGCTTTCACGTTTAATTAACTTACATTTATGGTTGTATTTTTAGGTATATTATCCGCTCTTAGTTTTGGAGTTGGTGATTTTTTAGCAAGATTTAGTTCTCAAGAAGTCGGATTTAAAAATTCTTTATTTTTTATGTTAGTTGTCGGTTCTATTTTTTACATTTTTATATTTTTTTTTTTGGGGGACGGTTTAGCACCTAATGCTATAGGCTTAAGCAATAGTTTTCTCTCAGGTATTTTAATTATGTTTGGTCTCCTGTGTCTTTACAGGGGATTACAAATGGGGCCTGTTTCAATAGTTGCTCCAATAGTTGCCATTAACCCTCTTTTTGTTTTTTCAATTCGTTTCGCACTGGGGAGCGAACCTACTTTAATTCAATGGATATCTACTTTAATTGTAATATCTGGAGCTGTTTTCGTATCTATCAGCGCAGAAAGTCATGAAGAAAGTCTGGGTTTAACTAAAAAACAAATAAAAGATTCTGTTATCATATCCTTTATTTCAAGTGTGATGCTTGCTTTAGGATTGGTTTTTTCTCAGGAGGCATCAAATACTCTTAATACACTTGAAACCGTTATCTATATAAGATTTTTTAGTCTTTTAGGAATAGCAACCCTTCTTTTATTTACAAAATCGAAAATATTTTTAACTAAAAAATCCATACCAATACTTTTTTTCCAAGGAATTCTTGAGACCACTGGTTATTTTTGTTTAGTCTACGCTTATGCATTCGACCGAGTGAGCATTGCTGTTGTAATTTCATCAGGTTTTGGTCTTGTGACAGTTATATTGGCCAGGTTTATTTTAAAAGAAACAATATCTAAGATTCAAGCTTCCGGTATCTGCTTATCTTTTTTAGGAGTAGTGGGTCTTATTATCTAGTCATATTCTGAAGTCTTTTTTTATCAAAACGATAAGAGTTCATGGCTATTGCCACACAAATTATAAGACCACCAATAATAGTATTTGTATTTGGTACCTCGTTAATTCCTAGAATAGGCAACCAGGCCCAAAATATTCCCCCAACAACCTCTAAAAGAGAGAGCATTGTTAGTTCTCCAGAAAGTAATTGCTTCGAACCAATACTAAAGAGTATTAGACCTGAAGCTACTATACATCCATGAAATATACTCAATCCAATATTCTTTAAAGGTAAATAAAAATCTTGCCCTTGAAAAATCATTAAAAGAATAGAGATTATTGCACAAAACATTCCTGCATAAATTATTATATAAAATTTTTTAAAATCACTCTTGCTTCTTAAAGTTACTGTAAAAGCAGAGAAACCTAAGCTCGAAATGAAACCCATAAGTAATCCAAAAAAAGAACCACTAAATGCACTGGCATAAATCATAACTAATGTTCCTATAAAAGCTATGATCATGCTAATAAGATTTTGAAAAGATATTTTTTCTGATAAAAAAATAAAAGCTAGTATAGAAGCTAAGAAAGGCATCAAAGCTAACATAAATAAAGTTACCGCTGCTGTAGTGTAGCTAATAGAATAAATAAAACCTAAAAAAGCTGTTGTTAAACTTAATCCACCAATAATTGTAATTTTATCTATTGTTAGGATTTTTTTAGCAAAAGATGAACCCTCATTAATTGATAAATAAAATCCTATAATTAAGGCTACAGTCGTTCCTCTTATTACCAAATATGGTAATTGATACATTTGAGGATTAATCATACTTTTCACTACTAATGGCCCAAAACTCCAAATAAACCCGCTCATTACAACAATTAGTACCGCTTTAAGATGATCGCTCATTAACGAAATTACATTAATTTAAAAATTAAAAAAAAATACCTAATTATTTTGAAAGAATTCTTTAAACTCTTCAATAGCAGCAAAAGAAGTATTTTCACCTTTTCTACTTCTCAAATTAAAATTTTTAGACTCAATCTCTTTTTCTCCAACCACGAGTGAATAAGGTATTTTTTTAGAAACTGAGTTTCTAATTTTATATCCTAATTTATTGTCCGAGCCGTCAACTACGGTTCTAATACCAGCTTCTTTTAATTGCTGGTTTAATTCATTGCAGTATTCAATAAATTTTTCTGACACTGGTAGTATCGCTAATTGAATAGGCGTAATAAATAAAGGAACCCAACCATTAGTATTTTCTAATATAATAGCTATAAACCTCTCTAAAGACCCCACAACTGCCCTATGAATCATTATAGGTGTCTGATTTTTATCATTGGTATCTTTATATTTGGCACCTAATCTTTCAGGTAAATTGAAATCTATTTGAATAGTTCCACATTGCCATTCTCTTCCAAGAGAGTCTTCTAGAGTAAATTCAATCTTAGGACCATAGAAGGCACCTTCGCCTTCAAGTATATTAAACTCTTTGTTATTATCACTGAGAACTTTTTTAAGTTGATTTTCTGCATTATCCCAATTTTCCTTTGTTCCTATACTTTTTTCAGGTTTCGTAGAAATGTTGTATTTAATTTTTTCAAATCCAAATCTTTTATAAACTCTCTCTATCAAGAGAGCTGTTTCATTACAGACATCATAAATTTGATCACCTGTACAAAAGATATGAGCGTCATCTTGTGTGAACCCTCTAACTCTAAATAGGCCATTTAATGCCCCAGAAGGTTCATATCTATGACATTTACCAAATTCTGAGTAACGTAAGGGGAGATCCTTATATGTTATAAGTTGTGAATTAAAGAGAACTATATGACATGGACAATTCATAGGTTTAAGAGCAAAAGTTTTATTATCAGTTTCAGATGTAAACATATTTTCTTTAAAATTATCCCAATGACCAGATTTGATCCAAAGCTCATTTGAAACTAATTCAGGTGTTTTAACCTCTAAATAGTTTAATTTTTGTTGCTCTGATCTAATATATTTTTCAATATTTTGGTAAAGAGTTAAGCCTTTTTCTTTCCAAAAAACATTTCCGGCAGACAGGTCAGTTAACAAAAATAAACCCATATCCGTTCCTAATCTTCGATGATTTCTTTCTTTAGCTTCCTCTAAATTCTTGAGATATTTGTTAAGTTCTCTTTCACTATAAAAAGCAGTTGCATAAATACGTTGCAACATTTTATTTGTACTTATTCCCCTCCAATAAGCTCCTGATACACTGGTTATCTTAAAATTAGCATCATACTCTGTGGTAGAAGAATGATGGGGACCTTTGCACAAATCAGTAAAGTTTTTTTGATCGTATAAATTAATTTCAGCAGAATTATCAAGATTATTAATTAACTCAACTTTATATTGATTATCTTTAAAAATTTCTAAAGCATCTTCTTTAGAAACAGATCTTTTTTTAAAATCTCTGCCCTCAGACAAGATTTTTTTCATTTGAGCTTCTATTTTACTTAGATCTTCATCCGAAAGAGTGTTCTCCATATCAAAGTCATAGTAAAAACCATTTTTAATGAAAGGACCTATAGTAGGTTTAGCATTAGGAAATAAAGTAGTGACAGCCTCTGCTAATATATGAGCCATGTCATGGCGCATAATATTTAAAGCATCTTCTGATTTAGATTTTATAGGCACACCATCTATTATTTCATGATCGTAATACTCATCATTATGATCTTTATATGCAATGATTTCATTCATAATTTTAATTTTTTAAAAAAGCAAGTCTTAGCTCCAGTATGACAAGCACCTGAACCATCTAGGTCAACTTCAAAAATTAAAGTATCGTTATCACAATCTGAATAAATATTAAACAGTTTTAAAACATTTCCAGATGTTTCTCCCTTGAGCCATATCTTTTTTTTACTTCTACTCCAAAAATACGCTTTATTATTCTTAAGCGATAAGGTTAATGACTCTTGATTAGAATAGGCAACCATAAGAATTTCCTTAGTTGAGCGTTCCTGTGCTATAGTAGGTATTAGCCCATCTGAATTAAAAACTAGTTGATTTAATTTGATATTTTCCAATGATTTGAATTTTTAATGATTTTTACTTTTATTGCAGTATTTTTCAATGAAGAAAAGTTATTTTTAAAATGAAGTATTATTTAGCACCAATGATGGGCTACTCAGATTGTTATCTAAGATGCCTAGCCGACAATATATATGAAGAAAATATCACTACATTTTCTGAAATGATTGTTGATAAAGCAATTATTCATAATGAAATTAAAACTTTAGAAAAACATTTTTTAAAAACTAATCGAAGTGCAATCCAAATAGCTGGCTCAGACCCTAAAGAGATCAAAGAGTCTATTCAAAAATTAAATCAGATAGAGTATATAAAACACCTTAATTTCAATCTTGGATGCCCAAGCTCTCGTGTTCAAGAAAATAAATTAGGTCTAGCGTTAACTAAAGAACCTTCACTAGTTGAAAAATGTCTTGAATCAGTTGTGGAATATAAAAATGAAATAACTGTTAAATGTAGATTAGGTCTGGGCTTAGAAGAGGATATAGATTACATCTTTTCTTACCTGAGTTTATTTTCCAATTTGGGTATTAAAACTATTTTTATTCATTGTAGAAACGGTGTTTTAAATTTAGATACTAAAAAGAACAGAACTATTCCTACAATTAATTATGAATTATTTTTAAGATGCAAAGATGAATTTCCCGATCTTAATTTAATTCCAAATGGGGAAATAAATACTAAAGAAACATTCGAATTCTTTGTTAAACACGGAGTTACTAATTTTATGATAGGAAGACAATTTGCTAAAGATATTTTTTTTCCTGAAAAAATTGGTTTATATGAAATTAAGAATAAAAAAATGGCTATTTTAAAATCAATTAATGATTTTCGTTCACATAAATTTTTAAATATAAATCTTATAAAAAAAAGTATTTATACTCTTTTAAATGATATCCCTAACTCTAAAAATATTCGAAAAGAAATTACTATTATGGAAGATATTAATAGTTTGCAAAACTATTTTGAAAGTAATGAGTTGTGGAATTAGATAATTTAATTGAGCAGTCTACTTTCTTAAATAAGTATAAATACTTACTCAAACTATATAAACCACAAGAATTAAATCTTTCTGTGATTTTAGGCCATTATCGTCGAAAGCTTAATATTTTTTTCTTAAATGATTATCCGACAAAGTCCAATATTGAAAATTTTAAAAATGAAATAATTTTTTTAATATTTGTTTCTTTTCATAGCAGTAATATCAATCAAGAAGAGGCTTCACGGTTGTGGTCACTTATTTGTAAAAATATTTTATCAAAAATTTTTCATTATTACCTATTTGCTAAATACAAAGATTATAAAAAATATTTTTTTGTTATAGGAATGGGCAAAATAGGAGTTAAAGACTTAAATTTCACCTCTGATATTGATTTAATTATTTTTTTTGATTCCAAAAATAGCCCTTATGAGTTGTATGAATTTAATAAATCTATTAAGACTTTAATAAGCGATATATCTAATATTTCTCCAACCTTTTTTCATAAAATAGATCTAAGACTAAGACCCGATTTAGGTAACTCATTTATTGTCACTGAAATGGAGGATGCAATTGATTATTATTCTTCCGTTGGGCGTAATTGGGAGAGACTTGCCTTTCATAGATCCTGTTTTTTATGCGGTGATATCGGTCTTTATTCTAATTTTATATCATCGATTAGTAGTTTTCTTTTTCGAAGATCATTTGACTATTATGCAATAGACGAAGTTAAAAAATTATTTTCCATCAAACACGACTCCAAGTCACTAGATATCAAAAATTCATATGGTTTTATAAGATCGTGTGAAAATATCATCCATTTCAACCAATTATTATGGTCAGGAAAATTTATAGAACTAAGAGAAAATAATATCCATAAACTATTCAATATCTTATCCAAGTACGATTTTATTATAAATTCAAAAGAACTAATTGCAGTCAAAAATTCATATTATTTTTTTAGAAAAATTGAAAATTATTTGCACATAAAACAAAATATTTTTCAAAATATTGTCTCAGCTAATGATAATTTTCTAAAATTATCAGTAAAAGATTATGTTTCAGAACTACAGGCTAAAAGTCACCAGATAATAAATATATTTGAAAAGTTATTTACTAATGATGGATCTAAAAAAGATATTAACTACAAGTTATTTAATGATAAAAGCATAAAAATAATTGAAAAACTATTTGATCGTGCTGACAAAATTAATAGCTCTGACATAGTAAAAGAAGACTACACAAAATCTATAAATCATTTAATTGCCATACTCTCTGAGAGAGAACACAAAGATGAGTTACTTATAAAATTCGATTATTTAATTAATTATTATAAATCTGGAGTTCATTTAACTTCTCTATCTAAATATAATCAAAATATTTTCATAGAAATTATATTTATTTTTCAAAAATCTCCAAAATTAACAAACCTTTTATATAAGAATAATTTTTTAATAGAATCTTTGGTTTATCTTTTCAATTATGGCTTGCCTGAATATCAAATAAGGAATGGGACTGATAATTTTGATTTAGATTTAAAAAAAATGAAGCAAGATTTATATGAAATAATTTTTCTTTTAGATTATCTCTACATCTCAAATAAAGTTTCAACTGACACCTATATTACTAAGCGTAATAGAACTTTGAGAAAATTTATTTATAACCTTTTTGAAATAGTCAAATTCAATTATCTTTGTAATAAGGAGGGAGTATATTCTGATCTCACACCTTTATTTTTTGGAAGTTTTGGTATTAAACAAGCCTTACCTTCTTCTGATATAGACATGTTTTTCATATATGAATCTGATTTAAACGAACATATTCATAACATTAAAATAGTTAGAAGGTTTTACAACATTGTGAACCAATACATTGATAAAAATGTTGTATTTATTGATGATCGCAATAAACCCTTTGATAAAAGCTCTGATCAAGTAATAAATATAGATAAACTTTTTAAATTTTATAGGAATACTAATGAAGTTTTTCATCAATTGTCATTTATAAAAATTCAACTTTTAACTAAGGATAAGTCCTTATTACGTAAATTTAATTTGTATAAAAAAGATATTACTTCGCAATTTTTAAAAATTGATAAAAAATATATTAGACAAATGATTGAATTAAAAAGTCCTTTAAAGATTTTGAAAGATTTGTTCCAAATATTTAAAATAGCTAATGATATTTACCTAATAAACAATAAAGAACTTGGAGTAGATGAGGAGTTAAAAAAAATTAGGAACCAACTAATTCTTCATGATTTGGAGAGCAGCCCATCTAAAATTGATAATAAAGTATATTTAGATGAGCTACTTTTAAAATTAGATTAATAGTCGTAATAAAGATCGTACTCCTTAGGAGTAACAACTAATTTATTAGGTTCTATTTCTTCTTCTCTTTTGTATTCGATATAAGACTCAATTAAATCTTTGGTAAAGACGTTACCATCTAGTAAGTAATCATGATTAGCTTCTAGATTATTAATAGCCTCTTCAAGAGTTGCTGGTACCTCTTTAACTTTTGCTTGTTCTTCAGCTGGAAGATCATAAAGATTCTTATCCATTGGCTCACCTGGGTCTATTCTATTTTTAATACCATCAAGCCCAGCCATTACCATAGCTGCGAATGCTAAATAAGGATTAGCGGTAGCATCTGGACATCTAAACTCAACTCTCTTAGCTTTAGGAGAAGGAGAGTAGGCAGGTATCCTACAAATAGCACTTCTATTTCTATTCGAATAAGCCAATTTTACAGGCGCTTCATATCCAGGAACTAATCTTTTAAAGGAGTTAATTGTTGGATTAGTAAAAGCTAACAATGAGGGAGCATGCTTTAGGAGACCGCCAATATAAAACTTAGCTTCATCACTCAAGTTGGCATAACCGCTATCCGCATAAAATATTGGTTTTCCGTTAGACCAGATACTTTGGTGACAGTGCATACCAGAGCCGTTATCATTAGACAGAGGTTTTGGCATAAAAGTTGCACTCAATCCATTACTCTTAGCTGTATTTCTCACTACATATTTATATTTTTGAAGGTCATCAGCATGAGAAAGAAGAGTATCAAATCTTAAATCGATTTCTTGCTGACCTGCTGTGGCAACTTCATGGTGCTGTGCCTCTACACTCATTCCAATGGAAACCATATGATTGACCATTTCAGATCTTACATCTTGCATGGTATCGTGCGGAGGGCAAGGAAAGTAGCCCCCTTTATTTCTTACATGATATCCTAAGTTAGGTCTTTCGTCAGATCCTTTGTTCCAAATAGCTTCCCCAGAGTCCACAGAGAAAAATGAGTTACTAGGATCTGTTGAAATTCTTACATCGTTAAAAAGAAAAAATTCTGCTTCTGCACCAAAAAAGATGCTATCTCCAATACCTGAACTTTTAACGAATTCTTCTGCCTTTTTGGCAACGTATCTTGGATCTTTATCATATTTTTGACCTGTTATTGGATCTTGAATATCACAAATTAAAACTAAAGTGGGATCTGCAAAAAAAGGATCAACAAATGCTGTTTCAATATCAGGTATCAAGATCATGTCACTTGCTTCTATTGATTGAAAACATCTTATAGAGGAGCCATCAAATCCAACTCCTTCTTCAAATACATCCATTTCGAATGTGTTAATATGGTTAGAAAAGTGATGCCACGTTCCTAGTGGGTCAGTAAATCGAAAATCAATATACTGGATTCCCTTTTCATCAATAAGTTTCTGTAAAGATTTTTTATCCATTATTTAAATACTCCTAAAAATATATTTGTAGATAGGTAAGTGAGGCTAAACTGCGTCTTTACCTTTTTCACCTGTGCGTATTCTAATAGCCTCAGCGACTTCATATACAAAGATTTTCCCATCACCTATCTTGCCTGTATTAGCTTGCTTGATAATGACATCTATAGCTTCCTTATATTTTTTATCATCTACTACTAGTTCTATTTTAACCTTTGGTAGAAAATCTACCACATACTCGGCACCTCGATATAATTCGGTGTGGCCTTTTTGTCTACCAAACCCCTTAACCTCTGAGACTGTCAATCCACTAAGGCCAATTTCACCTAAAGCATCTTTAACATCTTCTAGTTTAAAAGGTTTAATAATTGCCTCAATTTTTTTCATAATATGGTGACCAAATATAATGTTTAATTTGCATAATATCTATACTATAAATTAATCCTTAATTTTGGCGGGTGTAGCTCAGTTGGTTAGAGCGCTGGTTTGTGGTACCGGAGGCCGGGGGTTCAAGTCCCCTCACTCGCCCCATATTGTGCGCCAGTGGCGGAATGGTAGACGCACTGGTTTTAGGTACCAGCGGGCAACCGTGGGGGTTCAAGTCCCTCCTGGCGCACCAAAAATAGATAGATAGAAAATGGAATATAAAAATACAGAAAAAAAAGATTACAAATCCTCATTCGAGGTATCTCTAGATCAAAATTCAATTGCAAAAGTTATCGATCAAAAGATTACAGAAAAACAACCAACATTTGAAATAGCCGGTTTTAGAAAAGGCAAAGTTCCTATCAATATTATAAAATCCAAAATTGGTCCTCAAGTTGAAAATGAAGTTTTAAATGAAGAAATTTCAAAAAATATTAGCGAGATTAGTGAAAAAGAAAAAATTGAATCTTTAATTCAACCAGATGTTCAGTTTAAAGACTCTTACAACTTCTCATTATCTTTTTTTTTAAAACCAGAAATTAAAATTGATGACTTAAAAACTAGCGAAATTGAAAAAATATCCGCGGAAGTGACAGACAAAGATATAGATGAATTTAGAGAAAAAGTAAGAAGAGAATATTATTCTCTCGAAAGTATAGAAGTATCTGATGATTCTTCTGTTATAGATTTTGAAATTCTCAATTTTGAGGAAGAGCAAAAAAAAATTTTTTCGCAAAAAGAAGTAAGAATAGACCTAAATACCAAAACCGAAGAAGAGACATTTTTAGATTTAAAAAAAGTTTTATTAAAAATTAAAAATAAATCTGAATTTAGTATGACTACTAAAGGAATAAAAATTGATTGCATAATTAAAGATATTAATAAAAAAATATTTCCTAAAACAGATGATGAATTAATAAAAGTTCTTAAAATGGATACAATTAAAGATCTTAATAACAAAATAACTGAGAAGCTAAATGAGGATGTTAACTATCTCCAAAAAGAATTTTTTATTGAAGATCTTTTGAAGGTATTGTCAGAAAAAAAGAAAATCGATATTCATCAAGAAGTTGTCGATTTAGAGCTTAAAAGAAAATATCAAGTCGATACATCTACTTTAAAAGATGAACATAAAGAGAGAGTTGATAACTTAAAAAAACTTACAAGCGATAATATACAAAAGGATTTTATTTTTTCTGAGTTGGTTAAATATTTAGATGTTAAAGTAGATCAAAAAGAACTACAGGAACACGTACAAAAATATTATGGTGATAAAATTGACCAGCGAACTGCAGAAACTGCATATGGGACACTTTTGCGGAATAAAATAGCTGATCATTCTATGAAAACTTTTAAAATAAAAGAAACTAAGTTAAGTTTAGAAGACATGATGAAAAAAGGATCACATAACCATGAATCTAGTACCCATAGTCATTGAGCAATCTGGTAAAGGAGAGAGATCCTTTGATATTTTTTCTCGTTTACTAAGAGAGAGAATAATTTTTCTAACAGGTCCTATCGACGATCAAGTTGCATCTTTAATTTGTGCTCAATTATTATTTTTAGAGTCTGAGAATCCAGAAGAATCAATAAGCTTATATATTAATTCTCCAGGAGGATTAGTAACTGCTGGATTAGCCATGTATGACACGATTCAATACATTAAATGTCCTGTTCATACTGTTTGTGTTGGTCAAGCTTCATCAGCTGGCTCTCTCATCCTAGCCTCTGGAAAGGCAGGTAATAGATACTCATTACCTCATGCTAAAATTATGATTCACCAACCCTCTGGCGGTTTCTCAGGCCAGGCAACAGATATTAAAATTCATGCTGAGGAAATCTTAAAAACTAGAAAAAGACTCAATGAGATATACCAAAAACATACTAGCATTAGTATTAGTGAGATCGAAAAGGCTATGGAAAGAGATAGATTTTTTGACCCAGAGGAAGCTTTAAAGTTTGGATTAATTGATAAAATAATTTCTAATAGAGAAGATATATAAAATTAATGTCTGAAGATAAAATTACTCCTGCCAACTCATCTGATAAAAAAATATCTTGTTCTTTCTGTGGAAAAAGTCAGGAAGAAGTTAAAAAATTAATAGCAGGCCCAAACGTATATATTTGTAATGAATGTGTTGTTCTTTGTAAGGACATACTTGTAGAAGATGACAAAATTGACACTAAGCAGAAATTTGAAATACCAAAACCAAGTGAAATTTTCAATTATTTAAATGACCATATTATCGGTCAGGATCAAGCTAAAAAAATATTATCTGTTTCAGTATATAACCATTACAAGAGGGTTCAAAATCCTTCAAAAGACATAGAAATTTCAAAATCTAATATTTTATTAATAGGCCCTACGGGCTGTGGTAAGACACTTTTAGCTCAAACTTTAGCTAAATATTTAAATGTTCCCTTTACTATTGCAGATGCAACAACTCTAACAGAGGCAGGCTATGTGGGAGAAGATGTTGAAAATATTATTCTTAGATTATTACAGCAGTGTGATTATGACGTAACACTGGCCCAAAAGGGTATCGTTTATATAGATGAAATAGATAAAGTTGGCAGGAAAAGTGAAAACCCTTCAATTACCAGAGATGTATCTGGGGAGGGCGTTCAACAAGCGCTATTAAAAATAATAGAAGGAACTACTGCTAGTGTTCCTCCACAAGGGGGCCGAAAACACCCTCAACAAGAATTCCTTCAAGTTGACACAAAAAACATACTTTTTGTTTGTGGGGGAGCTTTTGAAGGTATTGATAAAATAATTAAAAGTAGAATTAATAAAAAATCAATTGGGTTTAATAAATCAATTAATGAAGAATCTCCTATGACTACTCAATTAGAAAATGATGATTTAATTAAATTTGGTCTTATACCAGAATTAGTGGGTAGATTACCCGTCAGTGCTAGCTTAGATGAACTAACCTTGGATGATTTAAAGGAAATACTCACAAAGCCTAAAAATGCAATATCTAAACAATACAAGGCTTTACTCTCATTTGAGGGAGTAGAATTTGAGATTACAGAAGATGGCAGAGAGCAGATAGCACAATTAGCTGTTGATAAAAAAATAGGGGCAAGAGGTCTCAGATCTATTATGGAAAAAATTCTTTTGGAATGTATGTACGATATTCCAGATAAAGATACTGTAGATAAAGTTGTTTTAAATAAGGATGCGGTGATAGCAAACAAACCAATTATTGTCTACAAAGAAAAATTAAAAATAAAAAAAAAAGTAGGTGAAAATTAAAAATTCCTCACTATCTTTATAGTATGGAAAATCAAATCGTCGGACCTATATTACCTTTAAGAGACCTAGTCGTATATCCCTCAATAACATCACCTTTGTTTGTAGGTAGAGCTAAATCTATTGATGCAATTAACTTTGCTATGAATAGTAATAATAAGATAATTTACCTATTTACTCAAAAAGAGCCAACTACCGACGATCCGCAAGTAAATGATGTCTTTTCCTATGGTGTTAAATCAAAAATAATCCAATTTCTAAAGCTGCCTGACAATACCTATAAAGTTCTCACTGAAGGGTTAGAAATAGTAAAAATTAAGTCAGCCGTCAAAGCTACTAATAATTTTCTTACTGCAAAAATAGAACCCTTAGCGGTTAACAAGAAAAATTCTGCAGAGCTTAAAGCATCACTAAGAGTGCTCAAAAATGAGTTTCAGAATTACATCCAAAATATAGGAAATAATAATGATATTTTAGAAGGCCTTTTAAATATCGATGATCCATTCCAGTTTATTGATAATGTTTATTACAACCTCAACGTAAGCATTGAAGATAAACAAAAAAACTTAGAAATTCTTGATATAAATAAAAAAATTCAAAATTTATTAAATTTCTTCTCAAAAGAATTGAATTTCTCTGCCCTAGAAAAGAAAATCAAAAATAGAGTAAAGCGTCAAATGGAAAAAACTCAGCGAGAGTATTACCTCAATGAGCAAATGAAAGCCATTCAAAAAGAACTAGGCGACGGGGAAGATGGTTCAAACGAGTATTCTGAAATAGAAAAAAAGATTAATGAAGTCAAATTATCGAAAGAAGCAAAAGAAAAAGCCCTGAATGAGTTTAAAAAACTTAAATCTATGAGCCCCATGTCTGCTGAAGCTTCGGTTATTAGAAATTATCTAGAATGGTTATTAGATATTCCCTGGGAGAACTTTTCTAAAGAAGTTATTGATATAGCAACAGCTGAAAAAATTCTTAATCAAGATCATTATGGTTTAGAAAAAGTAAAAGATAGAATTCTTGAATTTCTTGCTGTTAAAAAAAGATCCAAGAAAGCCACTGGAACCATTCTTTGCTTTGTTGGACCCCCAGGTGTTGGCAAGACATCTCTTGGTAAATCAATTGCCAGAGCTACTGGCAGGGAGTTTGCCAAAATCTCTCTAGGGGGTATTCGTGACGAAGCTGAAATCAGAGGCCATAGAAGAACTTATATTGGTTCTATGCCGGGTAGATTTGTTCAAGCGATGAAGAAAACAAAGACTTCAAACCCCATTATCTTATTAGACGAGATAGATAAAGTGGGTAGTGACTGGAGAGGCGACCCTTCCTCTGCTTTGTTAGAAGTATTAGATCCAGAACAAAATAACCAATTTAATGACCATTATTTGGAGGTGGACTATGATCTATCTAACGTCATGTTCATTTGCACAGGTAATACTTATAATATTCCAGGACCATTATTAGATAGGTTAGAGGTTATTGAAGTTTCTGGATATACAGAAAAAGAAAAAGTGGAAATAGCTAAAAAGTACTTGGTTCCAAGAAAAATGAATAAAAATGTTTTGAAGCCAAGTGAATTTAAATTAGATAAAGCTTCTATTGCTAAAATAGTGAGAAACTACACGAGAGAGTCAGGTGTAAGAGGTCTTGAAAAAATATTTGATAAGCTCTTTAGAAAACTAGTATTTCAGTTAGAAAAAAATAAATCTCGTTCTAAAAAGCCTTTTATATTTGATGATAAGTCGATTAAAAAATTCCTTGGACCTGAAAAGTTTAAAGACAGTGTTTTAGAGAAGAAAAACTTAGTTGGAATTACTAATGGCTTGGCTTGGACTCAGGTTGGTGGAGATATTCTTAATATTGAAGTTAATCTTTCAGCTGGCAAGGGAATGATAAATGCTACCGGAAAATTAGGAGACGTCATGAAAGAGTCTATTACTGCGGCTCTTGGATATATTAAATCAAATTCTGTTGAATTTGGTGTTAATCCTAAAGTCTTTGATAAAATAGATATTCATTTACACGTTCCTGAAGGTGCAATCCCAAAAGATGGACCTAGTGCAGGGATTACAATTTTTACATCACTAATTTCTTCACTTACTGATATTAAGGTGAAAAAGGAAATAGCCATGACAGGGGAGATAACCCTTAAAGGAAGGGTCCTTCCAATTGGTGGATTAAAAGAAAAACTTTTAGCTGCAATAAGGTATGGAATTAAAACTGTCATTATTCCAAAAGAAAATGAGAAGGACTTAGTAGAAATTCAAAAGGATCTGAAAAATAAAATAACCATTAAATCAGTGGAGTTTGCTAGAGAGGTGCTTGACTTAGCTTTGGACGGAAAAGTCACTAAAATCAATAAAAAATTGGACTGGAGACACATTGTTAGCGAGTCCATGAAGCAAAAAAACCAGCAAAATCAAGAAAAAACATTTGTTAACTAATATATTGTTGTTGATTTTCTTACCTTTTTCTTACTACAATTAACTAATAGAATCACTAAGGAGGTTCGGTATGAACAAAAATGAACTCATTGCTGAATATAGTACAAAAAACAATGTTGGTAAATCAGATGCAACTAAGGCTGTAGAAAGTTTATTTGAAATTATTACTTCAACATTAAAAGGTGGCGGCGACGTTAAGATCGCTGGTTTTGGAACTTTTAAAGTAGCTGATACAAAAGCTAAAACTGGAAGAAACCCAAGAACTGGTGAGTCAATTCAAATTCCTGCATCAAAAAAGCCAAAATTTCTTGCTGGAAAACAGCTCAAAGAACTAATAAAGTCCACAGTCTAATTTTTGATAATTAGATAGGGCGATTAGCTCAGTTGGTAGAGCATCTCGTTTACACCGAGAGGGTCGGCGGTTCGAGTCCGTCATCGCCCACCATTCGATAATAGTCGGGGGTGTAGTTCAGTTGGTTAGAACGCCTGCCTGTCACGCAGGAGGTCGCGGGTTCGAGTCCCGTCGCTCCCGCCACTTCCTAATGGAGCTGGCTAAACTTAAATTAACTTTTCTAAATATTATAAACGTATTTATTAAGATAATTATTATTAACTAAGAAGGAGAAAATATTGATTTGGGAAATTATCTTTTGGCTATTTTTAATTCCCGTTGCTCTTTGGGGGCTTCATAAATTATTTCGATATAGCGCTATTGGAATACCCTTCATAAAAAAGAACCAATTTTTATATTGGGTATTTATGATTGGATTAATATTATTAATTAATTTTCTTGTTGATAAATTCTATCTAGCTAATTGATTATACTAGTTAACTTAAATATACCTTAATTTGTTAAATAAACTTTTCTTTAAAAAAAGAAAAGAATTTCGATTTTTTTTGAATATGAAATGTATATAAATTAAATAATGAAAGTTTTTCTAATTTTATTATTGCTAATATCTAGTTTGAGTTGGGGGAGAATGATTGCCCTTAAAGATTATATGTTTGAAAATCCTAGTTTGGGAGAAAATGAATCCGTATATATGTAATCAAGATGTAGCGCAATTTTTTATCATATGTCTGAATTGAATAAGGATAGAGAAGATTTATTTAAAAATTTGGATAAACTACAGACTCAATTTTCAGAAATGTCTTTAATGTTAACAATGAAAGCTTTACCTGATGAGAGTGAGGAAAATCTTTATCAAAAATATCTAATACAATTAATGATATGATCGATGAAAACATTGAATTATCTAATATTCACTATAAATATACAGGTAGCTACTTAACTGACTATATGATGAATGATATTGAGATTTGCTCTAGTATTATGGGATAGTATTTAGCTGGAAATTCGTAGTTTTTTTTCACTTAGATTCTGTTTAAAAAATATTATTTGTTAAATTATTTATAAAAAAAATAATTTTATTTAGAGCTCAAACACCATTCAAAATCTTATTTAAAATAATTATCAAGAAACATTGATTTTTTTGATCTTTTTAATCAAATGATTATATAATTATTTATTAATTTACACATAAATATATTAAAAATGTGTGTAAACAAGTTGCGTCATTTTACTCATCAATTATTTAGCAATTTTTTCTATAATCTTGTTTTCTATAATTGATTACAGAAAACTATTAATATATGTACAACTTGGATTATATTTTCATATTAATTTTTATCCTCATAGGAGCAGGTATGGCTATAGTTATGTATTTACTATCCAAAATCCTATCTCCTAGTAAACCAGACTCTGAGAAATTATCAGCCTATGAATGTGGTTTTGAGGCTTTTGATGATGCCCGCTCTAAGTTTGATGTGAAGTTTTATTTAGTATCAATTTTATTTATCATTTTTGATTTGGAAATAGCTTTTTTATTTCCTTGGGCTGTCAGTTTGAAAAATATAGGAGCACTTGGTTTTTATTCGATGATGTTTTTCTTATTTATTTTAACGGTGGGTTTTATTTATGAATGGAAGAATGGAGCGTTAGATTGGGAGTAGAAATAGAACATAATAATTCTTTAAATATTGATGAGGTATTTGAAAAAAAAGGTTTTGTAACCGCTTCTTTTGAAAATTTAATTAACTGGGCACGTTCGGGATCTTTGTGGCCAATGACTTTTGGACTAGCATGTTGTGGTGTCGAGATGATGCACTCCTATATGAGTAGATATGATCTAGATCGCTTAGGAGTTATTCCTAGAGGATCACCTAGACAATCTGATGTTATGATTGTAGCTGGAACTTTGACAAACAAAATGGCTTCCGCCTTAAGAAAAGTTTACGACCAGATGCCTGAGCCTAGATGGGTTATTTCTATGGGCTCCTGCGCTAATGGGGGTGGTTACTATCATTACTCTTATTCAGTCGTGAGGGGTTGCGATAGAATCGTACCTGTCGATATTTATGTCCCGGGTTGTCCTCCCACTGCTGAAGCACTTCTTTATGGGATAATGCAACTCCAAGATAAAATTAAAAAAAAGAAAAAAATTTATAGGTAATCACTTGTCCCCAGATCTTTTGCAAAAATATTCTATCGGTAATTTTCATTTTCCAGTTAAGTCTGCAATGGATAGTATACTCGTATCCAAAGACTCCATATTAGAGGTTGTTCAAAAAGTAAAAGA
The DNA here is from genome assembly GCA_902521155.1 of uncultured Alphaproteobacteria bacterium. Lineage (GTDB taxonomy): Bacteria > Pseudomonadota > Alphaproteobacteria > HIMB59 > HIMB59 > HIMB59. Next base: position 19,301 of record CABYQR010000008.1, read on the forward strand.
AGACGAAGAACTTTTATACGAACAACTAGTCGATGTAACTGCCACTGATAATATGTTATCAAAATCGAGTAATTCGAACGAACGTTTTACAATTATTTATAGTTTTTTAAGTCTTAAAAATAATAAAAGACTCTTTGTTTTTACTAACTTATCTGAAAATGACTTAGATATAGACTCTATTACTCAGATATTTGAGTCAGCGGATTGGTATGAGAGAGAGTGCTATGATTTGTTTGGTATTAACTTTAAAAACCACCCCAATCTTCAACGCTTAATGAATGATTATAATTTTCAAGGCCACCCTTTAAGAAAAGACTTTCCTTTAACCGGTTATGAAGAAGTTAGATATGACGAGAACCTCAAGAAAGTCGTATACGAACCCGTAACTCTTAAACAAGAGTTTAGAGATTTTGATAATGAAAGCCCTTGGGAGGGTATGAAAGATACAATCCAAGAGGAGCTTAAAAAATAATGGCTGAAAATTTTAAACCAGTAACTCTTAATTTTGGACCTCAACACCCCGCAGCTCACGGTGTACTTAGATTACTTGTTCAATTAGAGGGGGAGGTTGTCAATAAAGCTGAACCACATATTGGTTTACTTCATCGAGGTACTGAAAAACTTATCGAACAAAAAACATATACTCAAGCAATACCTTACTTTGATCGTTTGGATTACGTTTCTCCAATGTGTCAAGAACATGCCTTTGCTATAACTGTTGAGGAGCTCTTAAATATCGAGGCGCCCATCAGGGCTCAATACATCAGAGTGATGTTTGCCGAGGTAACAAGAATTTTAAATCATCTATTAAACATTCCTGCTTTTGCGATGGATATTGGAGCAGCTACACCAATGCTCTGGGCATTTGAGGAAAGAGAAAAGATGCTAGAATTTCATGAAGCGGTTTCTGGTGCTAGATTTCATGCTGCTTATTTTAGACCTGGAGGAGTTCATCAAGATCTTCCTGATAACATTCTTGAAAAAATGAAAAGTTATTTTACTAACTTTCCTAAATTCATTGACACACTGGAAGAACTCTTAACAGAAAATAGAATTTTTAAACAACGTTCTGTAGATATTGGAATACTCAGTAAAGAAGATGCTATTAGGTTAAGTTGCAGTGGTCCCGTTCTAAGAGCGAGTGGTGTCGCTTGGGACTTAAGAAAAGCACAACCTTATGACGTTTATGATGAATTAGATTTTTCTATTCCCGTAGGCAAAACGGGGGATACCTATGATCGTTATTTGGTTCGCATGGAAGAAATGAGAGAGTCAGTCAAAATCATACTTCAATGTATTGAAAAAATTCCCTCAGATGGACCAGTTATGGTGGAGAACAATAAAATCACACCCCCTAAGAGATCAGAAATGAAACACTCTATGGAAGCGATTATCCATCACTTTAAACTTTTTACAGAGGGCTATCGTGTACCAGAAGGCATTACCTATAAAGCTGTTGAGGCGCCTAAAGGTGAATTTGGTGTTGTTTTAGTCTCTGATGGAAGTGCTAAGCCCTATCGATGTAAATTAAGAGCCCCTGGTTTCGCACATCTTCAAGCTTTACATTTTTTATCTCAAGGTCATCAGTTAGCAGATCTTCCTTCTATTTTAGGAAGTCTCGATATTGTTTTTGGAGAAGTGGATCGATGAGTGGTACTCACCCAGGTTTATCAAATAACTTTATTCATTCAGGAGAGAAATTTGAATGGTCTAAAGATAATGCCAAATCAATAAAAAAAATTATTTCTAAATATCCATCCGAAAGAAAACAAAGTGCAGTAATGCCTCTTTTGTACTTAGCCCAAGAACAAAATAATAATTGGATTAGTATTGAGTGTATTGAGACTGTTGCTGAAACTTTAGAAATGCCAAAAATAAGAGTTACGGAAGTAGTTTCTTTTTACTCAATGTATAATACTCAACCTGTTGGTAAAAATTTAGTCCAAGTTTGTCGTACTTCACCATGCTGGCTTAGAGGCTCAAATAAAGTGACAGACACAATTTGTAAACAAGCTAAATGTGGTATCAATGAGACTAGTGAAGATAATTTATTTACTGTAGTAGAAGTTGAATGTCTTGGTGCTTGCTCTAATGGCCCTGTCGTCCAAATTAATAATGATTTTTTTGAAGACCTCGATGAAGAGAGTACCAAGAAAATCATAGATAATATTAAAAATAATATTCCTAACACAATAGGATCTCAAAAAGGAAGAAAGAGCTCAGAAAATGCTTAGTCAAAAAGATAAAGTTTTTCAAAACCTCCATGGCTTTGAAGACGCTTTTCTAGAAGGAGCTCTCAAAAGAGGTTCTTGGTCCAATACAAAAGAAATTTTATCCAAAAGTCAAAATGATATCATAGAGTTAGTTAAGTCAAGCCAACTTAGAGGTAGAGGTGGGGCTGGTTTTTCTACTGGTTTAAAATGGTCGTTTATGCCTAAGGACACAGGCAAGCAACATTATTTGGTAGTTAATGCGGATGAGTCAGAACCAGGTACTTGCAAAGATAGAGAAATTATTAGAAATGATCCTCATACTTTAATTGAAGGATGCTTAATTGCTTCTTACGCTATTCAAGCAACAAAATGCTATATTTATATTCGAGGTGAATATCATTATGAATATGTTCAATTAGAAAAAGCTATTCAAGAAGCTTACGATAAAAATTTAATTGGTAAAAACGCATGCGGCAGTGGATTTGATTTTGATCTATACGTTCACCGCGGAGCTGGAGCTTATATATGTGGAGAGGAAACTGCATTATTAGAGAGTTTAGAGGGAAAAAAAGGTCAACCTCGATTAAAGCCTCCTTTTCCTGCCGGAGTTGGATTATATGGTATGCCAACTACTATCAATAATGTGGAGTCCATAGCTGTTGTTCCTACTATTTTAAGAAGAGGCCAAGATTGGTTCAAGTCTATAGGCAAGGAAAATAATACCGGTACAAAAATATTTTGTATTTCAGGAAATGTTAATAATCCATGTACCGTTGAAGAAGAGATGGGTATTCCTTTACAAGAGCTTATAGAAAAACATGCTGGAGGAGTTGAAGGGGGATGGGGTAATTTAAAAGCTATCATTCCAGGCGGTTCTAGTACTCCAATGTTACCTAAAAAAGTCTGTGAAACCGTCTTGATGAATTTTGATGATCTTAGAGCTTATGGATCTGGCTTAGGTACCGCGGGCGTTATTGTTGTTAATGAGAAAAATGACATAGCCGAGGTTATAGAAAGATTTGCTCATTTTTATAAACATGAAAGTTGTGGTCAATGTACTCCATGTAGAGAAGGTACAGGCTGGATGTTTAGAATGATGCAAAAGTTAGTTAGGGGAGAAATATCACCTGAGCAAATAGAGCTTCTGGAAAATGTTACTAAGCAAATTGAGGGTCACACTATTTGTGCTTTGGGAGACGCTGCAGCATGGCCTATTCAAGGTCTGATTAAAAACTTTAAGCCCGAATTAATTCAAAAATATAATAAGAAATTAAAAGCGTCATGAGTGAAGATCAAAACATCAATATAAAAATTAATCAAAAAGAAATACAGGTTGATAAAAATTTAACTGTAATGCAGGCCTGCGAGATAGCAGGAGAGGAAATCCCAAGGTTTTGCTACCATGATAAACTTTCCATAGCTGGAAATTGTAGAATGTGTCTTGTAGAAATTGAAAAAGCTCCAAAGCTTGTATCTTCTTGCACAATGCCATTAATGGATGGAATGTCTATTATCACGAATTCTAAAAAAGTAGAAGCAGGCAGAAAAGGTGTCATGGAATTCCTTCTGATTAACCACCCTCTAGATTGCCCGATTTGCGATCAAGGTGGAGAATGTGACCTTCAAGATCAAGCTATGTATTATGGCTTTGATAAATCTCGTTTTAAAGAAAACAAAAGAGCAGTTGATAACAAAAATATGGGCCCACTTGTGAATACGATTATGACTCGATGTATTCACTGCACAAGATGTGTCCGCTTTGCAACGGAAGTAGCTGGTGTCTCTGAATTAGGTATGCTAGGCAGAGGTGAAAATGCAGAAATTACAACTTACTTAGAACAGTCAATTACTTCTGAATTGTCTGGCAACGTTATTGATTTATGTCCAGTTGGTGCATTAACGAGTAAGCCTTATCAGTTCAAGGCCCGCCCGTGGGAGTTAAAAAGAACGGACTCTATAGATATATTTGACTCAGTAGGGTCGAATATCAGAATAGATAGCAGGGCTCAAGAAATTCTAAGAGTTACCCCAAGAGCTAATGAATATATTAATGAAGAATGGATAACTGATAAAGTTAGATTCAATTATGATGGATACTACCAACAAAGAATAGATAGTCCTTATATAAAAAAAAATAACAAACTAGAACCCACCTCATGGGCGGATGTTTTAAAAACTCTAAAATTAAAACTGGAAAGATCAAATCCACTTGCTTTAATTGGTGACCAAGTAGACTTAGAGACTGGATATTCTATTAAAAAATTTATGTTAAGTTACGGTAAAAATAATGTTGAATGTCGAACTGATGATCAGGCAATATTATCAAATCTGGATAGTTATAGATTTAATACTCCCATTTCTGAAATTGAAGAAGCAGACCTAATTATACTAATTGGAACTAACACCAAACTAGAAGCTCCTATTATTAATCATAAAATATTCAAAGCTTATAACAATGGCGCTGAGGTATTTAATATGGGGGAGGATATTTCTCTAAATTACCCCACTCATTACATTGGAAGTCAGCTTGAAGATCTTAATTCTAATAAACTTACTAAAGCTTTAAAACAATCAAAGAACCCTCTTGTTATAGTGGGACCTGCCTATCTTAATAATATTAAATCTTCTGATACACTTGAGTCATTATTTTCTTTTGCTCAAAAAAATAAGATTATTGATGACAAAAAGAATAATTTAAATTTTTTAAATTCCCATGCCTCTAGAGTGGGTCAACTTCTTTTGGGAAACACTTCTAAAAATAATTGTCAGCCATTTTCATCAATTAATTATCAAGAATATGATTTAGTTATGTCTTTTTCTTCTGAAGTAATTTCGAAGAATTGTTTCAAGGATACTTATAAAGTTTACTTCGGACATCACGGAGATGAAGGAGCTATGTGTGCAGATATTGTTCTACCAACCCCTTTATACACTGAAAAAAACGGTATTTTTGTAAATATAGAAGGTCGTCCACAGGAGGCAAAAAAATGTCACAACCCTATAGGATTGGCTAAAGAAGAATGGACTATTTTAAAAGAATTATCTAATCAGCTATCTTTAAGTTTTGAGATTGAAAGTTTTGAGGATCTTAGAAGTAAATTATCACAAGAATTTCCTGATTTAATGAAGTTTCAACAAATCATTGAATTTTCTGAAAATTCTAACTTTGATAAACCTTATAATTTTGAAAATTGCTCAATTTCATATCCCATTGAAAATTTTTATATGTCTGATGTTATTTCAAAAAACTCTATAACAATGGCTAAATGTGTTGAAGAAATATTACCCAAGCCATTATTGGAAAAAACAGCATAATAATGGATTCCTTAGGTTTAGAGATATTAATTGGTACTTTAAAGATTTTTAGTTTTGTTGTTCCCGTTTTGGTTTCTGTGGCTTTGCTTGTCTATTTAGAAAGAAAAGTTTTAGGAGCCGTTCAATTGAGAAAAGGTCCTAATGTAGTTGGACCTTTTGGAATATTACAAAGCTTTGCAGATGTGATTAAATTAATAACTAAAGAAAATTTACTTCCATCAAGTTCAAATAAATTTTTATTTATTTTTGCCCCTATGCTAACTTTATTACTCAGTTTGATTGCCTGGGCAGTTATTCCTGTGAGCTCTACTTATGTGATCTCTAATATCAACATAGGAATTCTTTATCTTTTTGCTGTTTCTTCCTTTGGCGTTTACGGTGTGATACTAGCCGGATGGGCAAGTAATTCTAAATATCCTTTTCTAGGAGCTTTAAGATCTGCGGCTCAAATGATCTCCTACGAGGTATCTATCGGTTTCGTAATTATAACTGTTTTAATTTGTGTGGGGTCGCTAAATTTAATCGACATAGTTGAAAGTCAAAAAAATCTTTGGTTTGCTATTCCCCTTCTGCCTATGTTTGTTGTTTTTATTATTTCAGTATTAGCAGAGACTAATCGACTACCTTTTGATCTTCCCGAGGATGAGGCAACCTTGGTTGCTGGTTTTTTCACTGAATATTCATCCATTTCTTTTGGATTATTTTTCTTAGCCGAATACGCCAATATGATTTTAATGAGTTCTTTAACTGTAATTTTATTTTTAGGGGGCTGGTATCCGCCAATGGATATATTTCCTCTAAATGCCATTCCAGGGATAATTTGGTTTGGACTAAAAGTATTTTTAATTTTATTTGTATTTTTGTGGGTTAGGGCAACTTTTCCACGATATCGCTATGACCAGTTAATGAGGTTGGGTTGGAAGATATTTTTACCTTTGACATTAATTTGGGTAGTCATAACTTCCTCTTTTTTATTTTATTTTGGATTGTTACCTAACTAATCATGATTCATTTTATAAAATATCTTAAATCTTTTACTCTGTTTGAGTTAATGAAAGGATTAATGTTAACCCTTCGTTACTTTTTTAAAGCTAAGGTTACACTCAACTATCCTAATGAAAAAGGTCCTTTGAGCCCACGTTTTAGAGGCGAACATGCACTAAGAAGATATCCTAATGGAGAAGAAAGATGTATAGCCTGTAAACTTTGTGAAGCTGTATGCCCAGCTCAAGCTATTACAATTGAAGCAGAGCCCAAGCCAGATGGTAGTAGAAGAACTACACGCTACGATATCGATATGACAAAATGTATATATTGTGGTCTCTGCCAAGAGGCTTGCCCTGTAGATGCTATTGTAGAGGGCCCTAACTTTGAGTACGCAACTGAAACAAGAGAAGAGTTACTATATGATAAGGAAAAGCTTCTTCGAAATGGAGATATTTGGGAAAAACAAATTAGTGAAAATATCAAAAGTGACAGCAGGTTTAGATAATGTTTCTTTTAGGAACTTTTTATTTATTTGCTTCCTTTTTAGTAATGACATGTATTTCAGTTATTTTCTCAAAAAACCCAGTTAATTCTGTTTTATTTTTAGTTTTAGCTTTTTTAAACTCCACATTTTTATTTATTTTAATAGGTGCTGAATTTGTCGGCATTATTCTTGCTATTGTCTACATAGGAGCCGTTGCAATCCTTTTTTTGTTTGTTGTAATGATGTTAGATATTCAAATAACTTCTTTAATGTTTAATATTAAAAGATATGTACCTTTAGCGATTTTATTTTCTAGTATTATTTTAGCGGAGATTATTTATCTAACTGTTTACAAGACTGCTAAATCTCAAAAAGATATAATTGTTCGTTCAGAAAATAATACAGAGCAAATAGGCAATGTTTTATATACTGATTATTTTATTGATTTTCAATTAAGTGGCATCGTTTTGTTACTAGCCATGATAGGTGCAATTGTATTAACGCATGTCTACAGACCTACGATCAAACGTCAAAATATCAATAAACAAAACATGACTTTTGCAAAAGATCGAGTTGAGTTAATGAAACCTAAATCAGGAGAGGGAATAAATAGTGATGACTAGTTTGACTTATAATCATTTTTTTATTCTATCACTCGTTGTTTTTATGATTGGCTGCTTTGGGTTATTTTTAAACCGAAGAAATATGATTTTAATATTAATGTGTATTGAAATTATTTTACTTGCTGCAAATATTAACTTTGTTTCTGCATCCGTATTTCTAAATGATATTAACGGACAAGTATTTTCAATTTTCATTTTGACTATAGCGGCTGCAGAAGCTGCAATCGGTCTAGCTATTTTAGTTATCTATTTTAGAAACAAAGGGGAGATTGATGTTACCAAAATTAATCAATTAAAAGACTAATGATTAGCTATAAATTACTATTTTTTCTTCCTCTTTTTTCAACCATGTTTACTTACCCTTTGGGCATGCTCCTAGGTTCTAAAACAGCCCAGTACCTCTCCTCAGGATTAATTTCACTTTCAGCAATCATTAGCTGGGTACTTTTTGTAGATTTTTATAATACTGGATCGAATGAAATGATTATTCCTATACTAGACTGGCTTTTGATTTCTGGTCAGTTTTTTAATTGGGGTATTGCCATCAATTCCTTGACCTTAATTATGTTAACACTAGTTCTAACTGTCTCAGCCTTAGTTCATATTTACTCTATTGAGTATATGGCTCATGATAAATCCAAGACTAGGTTTATGACTTATTTAAGTCTTTTTACCTTTTGTATGGTGGCACTTGTTGTTAGTGATAATTTAATACAATTATTTTTTGGTTGGGAGGGAGTCGGTTTAGCTTCCTATCTTTTAATTGGTTTTTGGCATCATAAAAAATCTGCAAATTTAGCTGCCATGAAAGCTTTTCTTGTAAATAGAGTTGCTGATTTCGGATTTTTAATTGGCATAGCATCTCTTTATATATTTTTAGATACCCTTTCCATTAACGAAATAATAAAAGAAAAAGACTTTCTTCTTTATTTTGAAATAGAACTTTTAGGAATGACTGTTGATGCTCTTACCTTCGCCTGCTTCTTTTTATTTATTGGGGCAATGGGTAAGTCTGCTCAATTTGGTTTTCACACATGGCTCCCCGATGCCATGGAAGGCCCCACACCTGTATCAGCTTTAATTCATGCAGCTACCATGGTAACAGCTGGCGTTTTTTTAACAGTAAGATTTTCTGAACTAATGGTGATGTCTGATTTCGTAATGACATTTATTTTAATAATAGGTTTGCTTACAGCTTTTTTTGCCGCCTCAGTTGGTTTTTTTCAAAAGGATATTAAAAAAGTTATTGCCTATTCTACTTGTAGCCAATTAGGCTTTATGTTTGTGGCTTGTGGTTTAGGTGCATTTAATATCGCAATTTTTCACCTCATAACACATGGCTATTTTAAAGCTTTATTGTTTTTATCGTCTGGTTCAGTTATCCACGGCGTTCACGATGAACAAAATATGGATAAAATGGGGAACTTATTTCCAAAAATGAAATTAACAGCAATTATGATGTGGATTGGAACAATGGCTATAGTCGGTTTTCCATATTCTTCAGGATATTTTTCCAAAGATCTTATTTTAAGTTCATCTTTTAACTTACATAACTTAGGCTCTCTTGTTTACATCATCTTAGCTATTGTATCGGCAATGACTGCTTTCTATTCATTTAGATTAATATTTAAAGTATTCCACGGAACTTATAATGGAGATTACAATTATAATAAAATTCATGAGTCAGGTATTTTTATGATTTTACCACTTGTTTTACTCTCCATAGGAGCAATATTTGCTGGTTATTTTTTTAATAACATTCTCTCAGGTTATAATGCTGAAGAATTCTGGAATAAAATAATTTTTTTAAGTAATGAGAAGCATCAATATTCATCATTCTTTCCTATTTTCTCAAAAACTCTTATTGCTATGGGTATTGCTTTAGCAGTCTATTTTTATGGATTTAATCAAGTAAAGTTAAATGACTTAAAAAAACAATTTGTAAATATTTATAGGTTTATACTCAATAAATGGTACTTCGATGAACTATATGACAAAATATTTATTAAACCTATCTATAATCTCGGTAAATTTTTATGGTATAAAATAGATCAAGGAATTATCGACAGATTTCTACCAAATGGTAGTGCATCTATAGTAGCTTCAGTAGCAAAAGCATGTAAAAAAATCCAAACAGGGTTTATTTTTGACTACACCTTTATCATTATTACTGGATTTACTTTGTTTATTTCAATTATTTTCTATGTATCGGTTTCATAAATGAGCTTCCCTATTTTATCTCTTTTGATCCTAACTCCATTAATAGGTGCCTTGATTATTTCTTTATCTAGTAGTTCTCAGCTAAATAATCAAACTATTTTTATTTCAGGATTATGGATAACTACGGGAGAGTTTATTTTAAGCCTACTTCTTCCTGTTTTTTACGATCAAAAAATAAATGGTTATCAATTTAAAGAATTTCATACATGGTTTGATAAGTTTGACATTAATTATTATTTAGGTGTTGATGGTATTTCCATTCCTCTTATTTTATTAACTACTTTTTTAGTTCCTATTTGCTTACTTTGCTCTTTAAATTCAATTAAAAGCAGAGTTAAAGAATATGTAATTTATTTTCTTTTACTAGAGAGCTTCATTATAGGAGTTTTTGTCAGTATTGATTTAGTAATTTTCTATGTTTTTTTTGAAGCTGTACTAATACCTATGTTTTTAATTATTGGTATTTGGGGAGGAGAAAACAGGATGTATGCTACTTTTAAATTTTTCCTCTACACACTGGCGGGTTCTGTTTTGATGTTACTTGCTATTGTTTATATAATATCTGTAACTAATACCGGTAACATTGAAATTATATCAAATTTTAAATTTGGTAATCAAATTGAATTAATTCTTTTCCTATGTTTTTTTGCATCTTTTGCAGTAAAGGTTCCTATGTTTCCATTTCATACATGGCTTCCTGACGCTCACGTTCAGGCACCAACTGGTGGATCTGTAATTTTAGCAGGAGTTTTATTGAAGTTAGGTGGATACGGATTTATGCGATTGTCTATTCCATTCTTCGATTTTGCATCAGTTTATTTTCAGCCACTAATATTTTCTTTGAGTTGCATAGCCATTGTTTACACATCAATTGTAGCTTTAAGACAGGAAGATATGAAGAAAATGATTGCATACTCATCTGTTGCCCACATGGGGTTTGTGACTATCGGTATATTTACTCTTACCCAAGATGGTATGAATGGTGCTTATTTTCAAATGATAAGCCATGGTATCGTTTCCGCAGCATTATTTTTGATAGTTGGTGTTGTTTATGAAAGACACCATACGCGTATGATCTCTGACTATAGTGGAGTAACAAATATTATGCCTAGATATTCATTTTTCTTTATGATTTTTATGCTCGCTTCTGTTGGCCTCCCAGGAACAAGCGGTTTTGTTGGAGAATTTTTAGTTATTTTATCGACTATCAGTGTAAGTGTTTATTTGACTATTTTTACTGCAATTGGAGTAGTTTTAGGGGCAGCTTATATGTTACTACTCTATAAAAATGTCAACTTTGGTGATGTCAAAAGTGATATTAAAATGTTGTCAGATTTAAATAGAATTGAATTATTTTATTTTACCTGTTTGGCGACATTGACATTACTGTTAGGTGTTTATCCAAAATTATTATTTAAGATGATAGATCAAAGCATAGCTACAGGTATTCTCTAAAATGGTAAATTTTTATCTCTATCTTCCTGAAATTTTCATATTAGTGCTAATTTTATCAACATTAACTTTGGGCCTCCTTAATAGAGACTCATCAATTACACTTAATACAATAGGATTTACCTTATTATCCATTTTTTTAATGACAAATGGATATGGTATTTATTTATTTTCTGGTTTCACTGAAAGCACTATTAATTTAGTTGTTTTATCAAAAATAATTTTATCTCTTGGCTCAATTATTTTCATATTACTTTTAAAAAGACCGCTTAAAAATGAAAATTTGTATCGCTATGAGTATATATTATTTGTGCTCTTTGCTACCCTTGGCTCTTTTGTTTTAATTTCTAGTAATAATTTTCTTACAGCCTTTATTGGCTTAGAACTGCAATCTTTGTCTCTTTATTTAATGGCAGCATTTAACACTAAAGATCTAAATTCTAATGAGGCTGGAATAAAGTATTTTTCGTTAGGCGCTCTTTCTTCAGGTTTCCTTTTATTTGGAATATCTATGGTATATTTTGATACAGGTAATTTTCTCTTTCAAAATTTAAATAATTTTACTTATATTAGCGAGATAGGTTTATCTTTAATATTAATTTCTCTCTTTTTTAAAGTTTCTGCAGCGCCATTTCATATTTGGACACCTGATGTCTATGAGGGTTCACCCACTATATCCACGTTATTTTTTGCAACCCTACCAAAATTTGCCTCACTTATTTTTCTTTTCAGGGTTTATCACGAACTTAACATTACAGATATAGAGTCTTTAAATTATATCTTCCAGATTGTATGTGCAATTTCACTCTTAGTGGGAGCCTACGGTGCGATTACTCAAAAAATTATAAAGCGTTTATTGGCATTTAGTTCAATCAATCATATTGGGTTTATACTACTAGGTATGATGAGTTACAAATTAATGTCTGAGGGAACTTTATTTTTTTACTTAATAGTATACCTAATTACAACATTCGGTATTTTTGCTGTAATTCTTAATTTAAGAACAGTTGAAGGAGAAGTCATTAAAATATCTGATCTCAATGGGCTTAGATTTACATCAAGGCCTAAAGCTATTGCCTTACTAGTATTCCTTTTTTCTCTTGCTGGCATTCCACCTTTCGCAGGATTTTTTGCTAAATTTTTTATCTTATCTGCTTCTGTAAATGAGGGGTTATATCTACTATCTATTATTGCAGTAATAAGCTCTGTCATAGCAGCTTTTTATTACTTATCTGTCATAAAGAATATGTTTTTTAACGAGTCCAAAACCGAACTATTGCTAGACAATAATAAAATTAGTTCCGTTGTGTTCATAATTTCAGCCTTATTTGTGACACTATTTTTCTTTTACCCAGATCCTTTAATTGACTTGGTCGATACTCTCTTTAGTTAGTTTTGTATAAAATTATTTTTGACTCAGTAAATTCTACTTTTGACCAAATAATTAATAATGATCAATACTATAATGTCTTAAATAGAAAAAATTTTATAGTTCAGTCTTTTGTCCAAAAAAAAGGTACTGGAAGGGGTACCAAAAAATGGTCTAGTCCTAAAGGCAATATTTATATTACTATAAATCAAAAATGTCATTCAAAAGAAATTTTGAAAAATAGTTTTCTTGTTTGCCATCTTATTCATAAATTTTTTCTTATAAAATATTCTCTAAAACTTCAATATAAATGGCCCAATGACTTATATTTCGATAACAAAAAAGTAATTGGTGTTGTTTCAAAATCAAAAATTATTTCTGATAAAGCTTATATCCAAGCGGGTATTGGTATTAATGTAAACAATAGTCCTTTAAAATTATCTGTTTCGCTATCTCAAATACTATCTAAAAAATTTTCAATCTATAATATTTCAAATGATTTAATTGATTATTTAGATTACAAATTAAAATTAGATTATTCTAATAAAGATATAGTTAAATACCTAAACATATACTTGATGAAAAAATTTAAATTAAAACACCCTAAAATTCAATACAAAGAAATTAAAATTTTAAAATTAGAAAATAATTTATCGCTACTAATTGATATAGAGGATAAAAGAAAAAATATTTTCTTTGGAGAGCTTATATGAATTTAGCTATAGATATAGGCAACACATCTTTAAAAAAAGCTTCCTTTTCTAATTCAAAAGTTAGCAATATAAAACATATTAATTACTCAAAAAATAATTTTAATAAAATTTTGTTTTCTTTGAAGAAAGACTTAGATAAATACGATAATATATATATATGTTCTGTTGTGCCTGAGTTAGATATAATTATTAAAAAACAATTATCTAAATCAAAAATTCATTTTATAAAAAAAGGTTTATTAAAATCATATGTCCACAAAACTGTTAATTTAAAACAATTGGGTATTGATAGACTAGTAAATGTTTTTTCTGTTAGCCAAATATATCCAAAGAATAAAAACTTTATTATTATAGATTTAGGCACTGCTACTACTCTTGATCTAATTATAAATAATCAATATTTTGGAGGAGCGATACTGCCAGGGCTCAAAACATCTTATTCAAATTTAATTAGTCTGGCTTCTGGTATTAATAGTATAACTTTTCAGGAGTTAAATGATGTTATTGGTAAAGATACAAAAGGAGCCTTATTGTCAGGTTTTAATACTGGCTATAAACTCATGATTGAGGCCTATATCAAGAAATTAATTTCTATTTATAAGCTCAGATTTAAAGTGATATTTACTGGTGGATATGCTAGCAATATCCTCAATAAGCAAATTAAATACCTATATAAGCAAGACTTAACTTTATTAGGAATTGCTCATTATCATAATTTAACCAAATAAATGAACAAATTTGATATTTTAAATAATAAAAAGAATAATTATTTTCTTTCTATAGGTGGAATAGGAGAAATAGGTGGTAATAACTATCTATATTCCTTTAAAGGAGAGCAGATAATAGTTGATGCAGGGATATCTTTTGCCGATGATTCACTACCGGGAGTTGATATAACAATTCCAGATCCTCATATTTTTTTAAATTCTACAATTAAACCTAAGGCAATGATCTTAACTCATGCCCATGAAGACCATGTAGGGGGCTTGGAATATTATTTTGATAAAATAGATTTCCCTATTTATTGCAATAGTTTTACTTTTGCCTATATCAAGCATAAATTTAAACGGATTCCTGAATTTGAAAAAAAATTCATCATCATTAAAAATTATGAAGAAGTTACTTTCAATAATTTTTCATTCCAACTAATTCCAACTACTCACTCTATCCCTGACCCATCTGGTATTTTTTTTAAGACTAAAGATGGCAGCATTTACCACACAGGTGACTGGAAAATAGACAAAAATCCAGTTACTGGTGATCCTTTTTGTTATGATAATTACCAGTTACTTAAAGATGAAAAAGTCGATCTTCTAATAGGTGACTCAACAAATGCGGGTGTTAAAGAGATATCTAGATCAGAGTCAGATTTAGACCCATCTTTTGATGAATTATTTAAAAAGCTCAAAGGTAGGATTGTTGTTACTTGCTTTTCTTCTAATATAGCTAGATTAAAAACTGTTATCTCAAATGCTATTAAACACAAAAAAAAAATATTTGTTGTAGGTAGGAGTATAAAAAGAGCAATTTCTACTGCTATTGAAGAAAAATTAATAGATAACTTTGAAATATTAAATGAGAAATTATTTGATGACTATAATCGAGATAATGTTGTTTTAATTTGTACTGGTAGTCAAGGTGAAAAAAATTCTGCTCTTTCTAAGATTGCAAATAATACTCACAATCAGATTAAACTAAGACCTAAAGATAATATAATTTTTTCATCAAAGGAAATACCTGGTAATGAAAAATCAATCTCATATCTTAAAAATTCTTTTAGCTTTATAGGCTTAAATATTATTACTGATGTAGATGAATTTGTTCATGTATCTGGACATCCTGGCATCCCTGAAATTAAAGAATTTTATCAATTCTTAAAACCTCTTTCTCTTATACCTATGCACGGTGAATACCTTCACTTAAAAAAACATCTGGAAATAGCTAAAGATCTTAAAATTGAAAAAACTTCACTTTTATTAAGTGGTGATATATGTCAGATAGATCTCATTAATAAAAATCATAAAATCATAGAACAATTAATTATTAAAAAATTACCTGTTATCCAAAATTCTATCATCGAAGAGATGGATTTTTTAAATGAAAGAGGAAAAATACTTAATAATGGTATAGTTAGTATGAACGTAATTTTAAGTAAAAAATTTGAAATAATTAAATTACAAATATATAACAAAGGTTTCCCTTTTCCATTCAATAAAGAAATAATAGAAGATGAAATTAAAGAAATTTTATTAAATAAAATACTATTCATAAAAGAAGAGATAAATGAAAATATTTTAAAAGATTTACTGGAAGAAATTTCTAAAAAAACTTTTAGTAGAAACTTCTCTCTTAAGCCAGAGTTTTTCGTTCATATCTCTCTAATATGAAATACTTATTTTTTTTATTTATCAACTGGTGGATTATATTTATGATTATTCTTCCTATAAAACGCTCTCAGTTTGAAGATGGAATGCCTAAGAAGTCTTATTTAGGTATAAAGTTTTCAATATCTCTTGGAATATCACTAATAATTTCCTTTTTTTTAGTTAAATATGAAAATAATATATTCTCATATTTTAAATGAAATTTTCAAATTTATTATTTAACTCACTAAAAGAGTCTCCTAAAGAGGCTAAAATAGTATCTCATCAATTAATGTTAAGATCATCTATGATCCGTCAGCATACCTCTGGTATCTATACTTGGCTTCCTCTTGGTTTTAAAGTTCTTAAAAATATTGAAAATATAGTTAGATATAATCAAAATAAAATTGGGTGTAATGAGATGATGATGTCTACAATTCAATCATCAGACTTATGGAAAAAAAGTGGAAGATACTCCGACTATGGAAAAGAAATGCTTAGAATTAATGATAGGCATGATAATGAATTGCTATATGGGCCAACAAACGAAGAGGTAATCACAGATCTTTTTAGTGACTACGTCAATTCATACAAAGGCCTCCCTAAATATCTTTATCATATTCAATGGAAATTTCGTGATGAAATAAGACCTCGATTTGGAGTTATGAGAGGAAGAGAATTTTTAATGAAAGACGCCTATAGCTTCGATTTAGATCATGAAAGTGCCGTTGAAACATATAAAATTTTTTTTAAATCTTACCTTCAAACTTTTATTGATCTTGGTCTCCAACCCATACCCGTTAAAGCTGCTACTGGAGCTATCGGAGGTGATCTATCACATGAATTCCAAATTATTGCCAAAACGGGTGAGAGTGAACTTGCCTACGACCCAGAATTAGTTTCTCAAAACTTACTTAACAAATCTTATGAAGAGATTACCTCAATGTACTCAGCCTCCGATGAAATGATTGATAAAAATCGTTCTAATGTTGTTATTGGAAGGGGTATAGAAGTAGGTCACATATTTAACTTTGGAACTAAATACTCACTGCCACTAGAGTGTTATGTGTTAAATAACGAGGGTAAAAAGGTATTTCCCCACATGGGATCATACGGAGTAGGAGTCTCAAGATTAACTGCAGCTATAATTGAAGCATTTCATGACGAAAATGGTATCAAATGGCCTTTTAATATTTCACCCTTCAAAATTAATATTATTACATCAACTCATGGTTCAAACAATGAAGTTGCAGAAAAACTTTTAGAAAAATTAACACTTAAATATGGAAATGTTAGTTATGATGATCGTGATTTGGGTATGGGTAGAAAGATTAAAGACTCCGAACTAATAGGTATCCCTTGGTCTATAATTATTGGTAAAAATTATGAAGAAAACAAACAGTTAGAAATTACTAATAGATCAAATGGTGAAAAATCATTTTTAACTGAATCAGAAGTTGAGAGTTTTAAATTTGAACAATACACTCCTTAAACTTTCAATATCCTATATATTCAATTTTAAAAAAGATAAAGCATTTTCTGTGTCTACTGTTTTGTCTTCATTGGCTTTGATATTAGGTATTTCTATTTTAATAACTGTAATGTCAGTTATGAATGGTTTTAGAGAAGAGCTGGTTAGTTCTTTAAGTGGTATTAATGGAGATATAACTGTTTATGAAGCTGATGAAACAGACTTATTAAAGTTAAAAGATAAATACTTAGATTTACAATATGTAAAAAATATTCAGGAAAGAGTAATTTCAACTAACTCTGAAGGAATAGAGGGTTTGCTTATGAAGTCCATAAATGAGGCTGATATTTTAAAAATCCCTAAAGTCAGTGAAAATTTATTTCAAATAGAAAGTACTGATGATAATTGGGTTTTTATTGGTATTGAGTTAGCTAGATCATTAAACTTACAAGTGGGTGATAATTTACAAGTGAGTATCCCTGGATCTTCTATGACAATCTTAGGGCCTGTTCTAAATACTCATGAACTCTTTATTAAAGGTATTTTTAATTCGGGTATATATGATTATGATAAGTATTTTATATATTCAAATATTGAAAAATTTTCATCATTAACTGACTCGCTAATTTACGATATCTACTTCGATATTAATAAATTCAATCTTGAAGATTTAGGAGATATGTATTTTGAAACATGGGAAGATCGAAATCAATCTCTGGCTCAAGCCTTAGCTACAGAAAAAAATGTTATGTTTATGATATTATTTTTTATTATCATAATTTCTTCATTCACTATTATATCTAATCAAATTTTTTTTATTAAAGAAAAATTTAAGGATATTATCTTACTAAAATCATTGGGTATCAGCCAATTTCAAATTTGTTCTTTATTTTTTATGAACTCATTTTTAATATCTATTTTTTCTATTTTCTTAGGCACATCTTTGGGAATTTTCTTATCCACAAATATAGATTCTATTGAAAGTTTTTTATCTTTTCTTTTAAATTTTGATCTGTGGAATAATGAAATAAGATATCTCTCGTCTATGCCTTACAGCATTCATGTTGATGATATTATATTTATAATCTCAATATCTTTGATTTCTTCATTATTAGCTTCTTATATCCCTATATTGAGAATTTTTAAAATAAAACCTAATTTAATATTAAGATGAAACTGTTAGAATTAAAAAAAGTATCAAAGGCTTATACCTCTAATATTGGTGAATTTAAAATCTTAGACGACGTAAATCTATCTCTTCAAAACAAGGAAAATATTTTTTTATTTGGACCTTCAGGCTGTGGTAAATCAACTTTACTAAATATTCTTGCTGGCTTAGATTATCCTGATAATGGAGAAATATATTTCCAGAATAAAATAATCAAAAAAAAATCTTTAGAACTTGTACAGAAAGACTTAGGAATTATTTTTCAAGATCATTATCTTATCTCAGAACTTAATATATTTGATAATATTAAATTAAAAAGTAACAGCCATGAGGAAATAAAAGCAATACTTAAATATTTTGAATTGTTTGATTTAAAAAACAAATTTCCAAATCAACTTTCTAATGGTCAAAAACAAAGAGTATGTGTAGCTAGAGCATTAGTTAGCAAACCAAAAATGTTAATTGCTGATGAACCTACTAGTTATCTTGATAGAGAAAATGCAGATCTAGTTATTAATTTAATTCTAATGGCTTCAAAAAAATTTGATATATCCACAGTTGTTGCAAGCCATGACATGTCATTTCAATCAAAATTTGATAAATCATATACTATAGATAATAAAAACTTAATTTTATGTTAATACCCCTAAGGAATTACTCTAATTATTCTATTTGTGAGTCTAACATTAAAGTAGAGGATTTGGTTGAATTTGCTTCTAAAAATAAATTACCAGCTATTGCACTTACTGATTATAAGCTTTTATCAGGCGCACTAGAGTTTTCTATCAAATGTCAAAAAAAAGGAATTCAGCCTATACTTGGTTTAGATATTGATTATCTCTCATCATTAGATCATGCATCCAGAATTACTATTATTTCAAAAAATGAATCAGGTTTTAAAAATCTCAATATACTTTCAACAAAAATTAATACTGAAAATGATTTTCTACTATCTATCAAAAATATTAATGAATTTTCACAGGGTAATATTTTAATCTTAGGAGGTTTATATAGTTTATTTGAAAAAATATCACTGAATGCAAAAAATTTTAAAAAAATTAATGATGAAATAAAAATATTAAAAGAGACATTTAATAATGATATTTTTTTTGAATTAGATTTAAATTTGGATAATTCTTTCATGCTTGAGATATCTCAAACTTTAGATATTAATTTATTTCAATCTTCTTTTAGTTTTTACAAAAAAAAAGATGATTTTCCAGCTATGAGAATTCTCCATTGTGTTAAAAACGGAGAATATCTCCAAAATACTTCTTATAATATTAAAAATAATTACTCTCTTAATAGGACAATTGAGGCCAATCAAAAAAATTTAGTCTCTAACACATGTTTAATTGCAAACAAGGTTCAATTTATCATTGAAGAAAAATCTATTACACTACCAAATTTTTCATCAGATCTTAACTCTGATGAGAATAAGGAAATAATTAAGCAATCTAGAAGTGGCTTAGACTTAAGATTAAAAAAACTTTTTAAAAATATTCCTATAGAAGAACTAAATTCTAAATCTAAAGTTTATAGAGACAGATTAGAGTATGAGTTAAATGTTATTACAAATATGAAGTTTTCGGGTTACTTTCTTATTGTATCCGATTTTATTAGATGGGCTAAATCTCAATCTATTCCAGTTGGTCCCGGTAGAGGTTCTGGTGCAGGATCTATCGTTGCATGGTCTCTCTTAATTACTGATATTGATCCTATTCAATTTGGTCTTCTTTTTGAACGTTTTCTCAATCCTGATAGGGTCTCTATGCCTGACTTTGATATTGATTTTTGTAAATCTAGAAGAGATGAAGTTATAGGTTATGTCCAAAAGAAATATGGATCTCAAAATGTTGCTCAAATAATCACCTTTGGAACTATGATTTCAAGGGGCATTTTAAAGGATATTGGAAGAGTTGAGGGTATCCCTTACTCGGAGGTAGAAAGACTAGTCAATAAAATTCCTTACAATCCAGTTCATCCACTATCTATTAGTGAGCTAAAAACTAATCATAGTGACCAACTAGGAGAATTGGCCAACTCAGAAATGATGGATAAAGCTGAATCCATGGAGGGCGCTCTAAGAAATGTATCTACTCATGCAGCGGGAATAATTATTTCATCTGAAAAACTTTATGGAAATGTCCCTTTGTTTAAAGATGAGGATTCACAAATTATGGCTACTCAATTCAATATGAAAGATTGTGAAAAAGCAGGTTTGTTAAAATTTGATTTTTTGGGATTAGCTAATTTGACAATTATAGACGAAACTCTCAAATTAATTAAAAAAACTCACAATATTGATATAGACCTTACAGAGATACCCTTTGATGATCAAAACTCTTTTGATCTATTAGGCAGGGGTCTTACTTGTGGTGTATTCCAGGTAGAGAGTGCTGCCATGGTCGACACTCTTAAAAAATTAAAACCTACTAACTTAGAAGAAATTATCGCTGTATTAGCTCTAAATAGACCTGGGCCAATGCAATTTATTGACAGTTTCATTAAACGAAAAAAAGGCCAAGAGGAAATCGTATATGATCACCCTTTACTAGAATCCATTTTAAAAGAAACTTATGGAATTATTGTTTATCAGGAACAAATTATGAAAATAGCCCAAGTAATATCTGGATATTCGTTAGGTCAAGCAGACTTACTTAGAAGAGCTATAGGAAAAAAAATAAAGTCAGAACTCTTGAGTCAAAAAGAGAGCTTTGTAAAAGGAGCCATTAATAAAAAAATAAAATCATCGGATGCTACAAAACTATTCTCACTTATTGAGAAATTTGCAGAATATGGTTTCAATAAAAGTCATGCTGCTGCGTATGCTTTTATTACTTATTACACTGCCTATTTAAAAGCACATTTCCCAAGAGAGTTTTACTGCGAATTACTTAATAATTCTATCAATAACACTGATAAATTATTTGTAATTCTTAATGAAATAGCTTCACAAAATATTAATGTAAATCCTCCAGATATTAATTATTCTGATTTTAAATTTACAGTAGATGGAGATAAAATTTCTTATGGATTATCTGCTCTTAAAGGAGTGGGAGAGGACTCTATGAGAGAGCTAGTTGAAGAAAGAACAAAAAATGGAGATTTTAAAACACTAACTGATTTTAATAAAAGACTTTCAAGGTCTATTTTAAATAAAAGACAAATTGAAAAGCTTATATTAGCTAATGCTTTTAACTCACTTGGACATAAAATTTCTAAATTATTTGCAAATGTTGAATTTATTATTCAAAAAATTGATGGAGACTCTCTATTTAATGATATTAGTGATGATCAATTTTTTATGAAAAAAAAATTTAAAACATTAGATAATATTAATTCTGAATTTGAAAGTTACGGCTTTTTATATTCACAAAAAAAGCAAACATCTATTTTGTCAAAATTGAACATTTCTTCTTTCAAAGAAAAAATTGAAAACAAAACAGAACTATTGGATGATTTTTATTTTTACGTCATCAAATCCCAATACAAGACAACTAAAAATGGTAAAAGATATATACTCATAAATGTTATAAATGAAAGTGGTTTCTTTGATTTGAGATTGTTTGATGACAAATTTGATATGAAATCACTTCAAGCCAATTTTATTAAGACTAAAATAAAATCGTCAATTAAAAATGAATTCTATAATGTAAACATTGAAAAAATTGAAATAATTAATCAAGATAGCTTAATTCATCAAATTTCTTATCTCTCTTTTGAGGATTTAATTGAATTAGGGACTAAAGATGGTCTAAAAGACATTAAAGTCAGGAAACATAATAAAATTCTGACAGTTAATCTTAATTAATACTTGAAATAACTAACAAAACGTAATAAAAAACTGAAAAAAACAGATTAGTAAATATCCGGTGCTCTTATTAGGGTTTTCCACTTTACTAATCAAAGCTAAACCGGAGGCAAAATGAATTTAGAAATATCACTCGAAGACCTATTAAAAAATGGTTCCCACTTTGGTCATAATAAAAAGAGATGGAACCCCAAGATGGAAAAATATATATATGGTGAGAAAAATGGTACTCATATTTTAGATTTAAGAAAATCTCTTCCATTGATTGAAAATGCATTAAAATTTGCACTTGACTGCTCTAAAAACCAAAAAAAATTTTTGTTTGTTTCTACTAAAAAACAACTTGGAGAAATAGTTGAAGATATTGCTAAAGAAACTGATAACTATTATGTAAATTTTAGATGGCTTGGAGGTATGATTACCAATTGGAATACAGTTAAAAATTCTATTAATACTCTTAATAATTATGAAAATATTTTGAGATCAGAAGAAACAGTATTTACTAAAAAAGAACTTTCAGACATAGAAAAGAAAAAAATTAGATTAGATAAAACCCTAGGTGGAATAGCCGAAATGAAAGCTACCCCTGATGTTATTTTTATAATAGACACTAATAGAGAACATATCGCTGTTTTAGAGGCAAAAAAACTTGGAATTCCAATTATTGGTATAGTTGATACTAATTGTGATCCTGATTTAATTGATTATCCAATTCCAGCAAATGATGATGGGGTTAAATCAGTTCAGTTTATTTTAGATAATTTTAAAAAAGTTTTAATTAATACTTCCGATGATAGTTCAGTAAAAGAAGAGAGTAATGCCAATGAGTAATATGGAGTCTATAAAAAAATTAAGAGATAGTACTGGTAGTGGAATTGTTGATTGTAAAAAGGCATTATTAGAAAATAACAACGATCTAGAAAAAGCTATAAAATGGTTAAGAGAAAAAGGAATACTAAAAGCACAAAAAAAACAAGATAGAGAAACTAATGAAGGTATAATTTCTTTTTATAATCACGATACTTCCTTTTCTTCCTTCTCACTATGTATGATAAAATGTGAGACGGACTTTGTAGCAAAGAATGATGATTTTTTGAATTTTGCAAGTGAACTAACTAAGGCAATTCACGAAAATCAAGAAATTAGTAATTTTGGATCTGCCGAGAACTTATCTAATCTATTGATAGCAGGTAAAAAATTTAATTCAACTCTCACTGATTTAATTTCAAAGATTGGTGAAAATATTCAAATTATTTCCTATAAAAAGTATTATTCAGAAAATTCAATCTTTATTTGTTATCTTCATAATAAATATAACTCTTCATGCTCTAAGATTGCATCAATTGTTGAAATATCATCTGATAATTTAGCTAAGACTATAGATATAATTGACCAACTTAAAGTTTTAGCAATGCAGGTATCAGCTATGAAACCTTTAAGCTTAGATAAAGATTCTTTAGAAAAAAAAATATTAGATGATGAAAAAGATATCATTCTTAAACAGATTGAAAATACTCCTGAAAATAAAAAGGAACAAATTTTACAAGGTAAACTAAACAAGTTTATTAAGGAGAATACTCTTTTGGGTCAGGCGCTAATTACAGATCCTAAAAAAAATGTATCTGATTATTTATCTGAGTTATCTAAAAGTTTCAACTTAGATCTTAACATTGCTTCAATGGACTTATATAACATATAAATGTATAAAAATATTATGCTCAAGATTTCTGGAGAGTCTTTAGCTGGTACGAATGAACAAGGTTTTGACTTTAATATACTTAATGATTTAGCCGAAAGTATTAAAAAGATAAGTTCTAAAAATATTAAGATATCTATAGTGTTAGGTGGTGGTAATTTTATTAGAGGCTCTTCTTTTACTAATGGGGTTGTAGATAGAGTTACATCTGATTATATGGGAATGCTAGGAACAGTTATTAATTCTTTAGCATTACAGTCCAATTTAGAAAAAATCGGTGTACCGTCAAGAGTCATGACTGCGATAAGTATTAACAGAGTAGCGGAACCCTATATCAAAAATAAGGCTACAAGACATCTACAAAAAGGCAGAGTTGTAATATTTGGATCTGGTACTGGTAACCCATTTTTTTCAACTGATACTGCTGCTGTTTTGAGAGCCTCTGAAATGAGATCTGATATAATTTTTAAAGGAACTAAAGTTGATGGAATTTACGATAAAGATCCAATTAAAAACAAAGATGCAAAAAAAATATCTAATATTTCTTATTCAAATTATTTAAGCAAAGATATCAAAGTAATGGATGCTACTGCTATAAGCTTAGCAAAAGATAGCTCATTGCCAATAATAATTTTTTCAATAATGAAAAGTTCAAATATTTTAGATATAATTGAAGGTAAGGGTAAATACTCTATTATTAAATAACAATGTTTGATATCAATGATTGTAATTCCGAAATGGACTCTACTATTGAAGCTTACTCAAATGAACTTAAGAACATTAGAACTGGAAGAGTCTCACCAGAAATATTAAAGACGATTATTGTTGATAGTTATGGATCTAAAATGCCTTTGACTCAGCTATCTAATATTAACAACATTGATAATATGACTCTTTCTATTAGCATATGGGATGGTTCTTTGACAAAAATAATTGAAAAAAACATTCTAGAATCAAATCTTGGAGTCACACCACAAACTGACGGTAATAATATTTTATTAAAATTTCCAGAATTAACTGCAGAAAGAAGAAAAGAATTAGTTAAAATCATATCTGAAGTTTCTGAAAACTTTAAAGTCTCTATAAGAAATGTAAGACGAAAATTTATTGACCAGATTAAAAATTTAGAAAAGGATAAATTATTATCTATGGATGAAAGTAAAAAATTTCAAGAGGATGTTCAAAAATCTACAGTTAATGCAATTTCTGATTTAGATAAAATAACTAAACTTAAAGAGAACGATATTTTAAAAGTTTAGATATTGTCTACTAA
>CABYQR010000009.1 GCA_902521155.1 uncultured Alphaproteobacteria bacterium
AATTCATTTCCACATGTATCAACTCTTTTGAATACTATCTGAGAATTATTTTTACTTAATAGCTCATAAATTTCTTTAAGATCAATTTTACATAAATTAGCCAAATGAGTATTTGAGAAACCCATTTTTTTAGCTGAAATAAGAAGATCATCAGTAAGATTACCTTGTGATTTAATTACTAACTTTTCTAAATCTATTATTTCTTTTATTTCCCTTAAAAAGAAAATATCAATTTGAGTTAAAATATGTATATCAGAAAGTTCAATATTTCTTCTAATAGCTTCAGCTACAAGAATAATTCTATCAGGTCTTTGAGTTTTCAACTCTTCTTTTAAAATGTCATCTTTTAAATTTAAAAGTTCATGAGAAAGATCAAATCCATAATTATCACCCTCAATAGAGTACATGGCTTTTAAAATAGACTCTTTGAAAGTTCTGCCAATTGACATTATTTCACCCACAGATTTCATAGCTGTGTTTAAAAGTCTTGGCGTGCCTTGGAATTTTTCAAAATTAAATTTAGGTACTTTAGTTACTATGTAGTCAATGACGGGTTCAAAACTAGCTGGAGTGACTTTTGTAATATCGTTTTGTAATTCATCTAAAGAATATCCTACGGCTAAAAGAGCAGCTATTTTTGCTATAGGAAAACCCGTTGCCTTTGAAGCCAAAGCTGATGAACGACTTACTCTAGGATTCATCTCTATAATTAATATCCTTCCATCTGAAGGATTAACTGCGAATTGAACATTAGAACCCCCTGTTTCAACACCAATTTTCCTTAAGATAGCTATGCTTTGATTCCTTAATGCTTGATATTCTTTATCAGTAAGTGTTAAAGCGGGAGCAATAGTAATACTATCACCCGTATGTACTCCCATAGGATCTAGATTTTCAATCGAGCAAACAATAATTGAGTTATCTAATTTATCCCTAACTACTTCAAACTCAAATTCTTTCCAGCCTATGAGAGATTCTTCAACAAGTGTTTTAGATACAGGGCTTAAATCAACCGCATTTTTAACTTTTGAGTAAAATTCTTCTTTAGAGTTGACAATACCACCTCCAGTACCGCCAAGAGTGTAAAAAGGCCTTAAAATTAATGGGTAGCTTACTTCTGATGATAATTGTTCTAAATTACTTTTATCGTCAACTATTATGCTAAATGGAGTTTCAAGTCCTATTTCCTTCATAGCTTCAGCAAATAATTCTCTATCCTCAGCTACATCAATTGACCTAGGGCTAGCACCTAATATTTTAATAGTACTTTTTTGAAAATAATTATCTTTATTTAATTCTCTAATTATATTTAGAGCAGTCTGACCTCCCATTGTTGGAAGAATTGCATCAGGTTTTTCTTTTTCAATAATTTTTTTAACTATTTCCTTTTCAATAGGTTCAATATATGTTTTGTCAGCAAATTCAGGGTCTGTCATTATTGTTGCAGGATTAGAGTTAATCAAAATTACCTCATATCCCTCACTTTTCAGTGCCTTACATGCTTGACTACCAGAGTAATCAAATTCACAAGCTTGACCTATCACTATTGGTCCAGATCCGATTACAAGAATTTTTGAAATATCCTTTCTAGCTGGCATTAGACTTTATTAGCTCTAAAAATTCGTCAAATAAATATCTACTATCATGAGGTCCAGGGCTAGATTCAGGATGATATTGAACAGAAAATAAAGGTTGAGATTTTGATTTCATTCCATCAACAGTACCATCAAATAAGGATCTATGGGTTATTTCTAAGCTATCTGGAAAGTTTTCTTCCGTAACTACAAAACCATGGTTTTGAGATGTAATTTCAACTGTATTTTTTTTTATATTTTTTACAGGGTGATTCCCTCCTCTGTGCCCTTTATCCATCCTTTTTGTGTCAGCATCAAAAGCTAAGCTTAAAATTTGATGTCCTAGGCATATTCCAAAGGTAGGAATTCTTTCATTTAGTAATTTTTGTAATTCAGGTTTAATGTTTTGATATACTTTCTTTGGGTCACCAGGACCATTACTCAAAAAAAGACCATCTAATTTGAGATTTATAATTTTATCAGCTTCAAAATTCATATCATATTCATATAAATCACAATTTCTTAACCTTAAATTATTTTTAATATTATCTTTTGCACCAAAATTCAAAAAACCGATTGAAAGTTGATTTTTATGTTTATGAATTTTTGATAAATTTAACTCTTTAGTAAATTCTTTGATAACATCATTTTGTTCAAGTGTGAGAGAGCTATTAATAAGACCCATAATTTTCTTTAAACCATTCTTATCATAAAAATCTTCACTACAAATCATAACGTTTTTAGGGCCATATTCTCTTATAACTTTTGTTAATGCCCTTGTGTCAATATCAAAGAATGCACAGGAGTTTTGATCCAAAAGCCATTTTGAAAAATTGTCTTTTGATCTCCAATTTGATGATAAGCTTATAATTTCATTAGATATCATGCCAGTTGCCTGAACTTTCCAAGATTCAAAGTCTTCATCATTACAGCCAACAATACCAATTAAAGGAAATGTAAAATTAATAAATTGAGATTTATAGGAGGGATCAGTTAAGATCTCCTGATATCCAGTCATACTAGTGTTGAAGCAAATTTCAGCAATTTTATAAGGGTCTTTTGATAAGAACTTACCTTTAAAAATAAAATTATTATTATAAATTAAATAACCGTTTTGATAATTTTTATTATTTTGATTATCTAATACGGTCATATTAAATCTTGTGTATTAGTATATTATTAGAAAGGAATTTCAAATGAGTTTAGCAGAAAAAATACAAGAAGATGTAAAAAGCGCTTTAAAAGGTGGGGATAAGAAAAAACTCTCCATTGCTAGATACCTTTCTTCAGAGCTTAAAAATTATTTAATAAAAGAGAATCTAGATAGAGAACTTTCAAAAATATCTGATGATAATTTTTATAAGATTGTCAAAACACAGGTTAAACAAAAAAGAGAATCATTGGAATTTGCAGAGAAAGTAGGTGACTCAATAAAGGTCGATAATTTGAATTATGATATTGATTATTTAAATAGTTTTCTTCCAAAACTAATTGGTGAAAAAGAAACTCAACATATTATTATGGAGATTATAGATAAAAATAAATTTTTATCTAAAGACTTCGGAAGAATTATGGGAATGTTAAAAAAGGATTATAACAATAAAATTGATTTAAATTCAGCCTCAAAGCTAGTCAAAGATATTTTTAATGAATGAGTGACGATAATATCAAAGAAGTAATTAATCGAACTTCAATAGTAGAAATAATTAATTCAACAGTACCTTTAAAGAAAAAAGGAAGTAATCATTTTGGCTTGAGTCCTTTTAAAAAAGAAAAAACACCATCATTTTCAGTCAATGAAGAAAAAAAGATTTTTCATTGTTTCAGTACGGGTGAACACGGTAATGTCATTGATTTTTTAATAAAGGTTAAAGGATATAGCTTTAAAGATGCTCTTTACGAGCTTGCAAATAAAGCGGGAGTAGAGCTGAATCTCAAATCATCAAAATTAAATAATACCATATATGAAATTAATAATTTTGCTTCTGACCTATTTCATAAAAATCTATATGAAACTAAATCCCACATTAAATATTTAAAAGAAAATAGAAGATTTGATGAAAAAACAATTGTTGAATTCAAGCTAGGGTCTACATCAAACTTTTATAATTTACAAAAAAAATTATTAGATCAATTTGAACTTAAAGATTTAGTTGCTTCTGGAATTTTCAATAAAAATCAAAATTCAAAATTATTTTTTATGAATAGAATAATGGTTCCTATTATAAATTTACAAAATAAAATCTTAGGTTTTGGTGCTAGGGTTGTTGATGAGAGCTTACCTAAGTATATAAATAGCAGTGAAACAAAAGTATTTAAAAAAAAACAAATTCTTTTTAATGAGAGAATTCTTAATAAATATTCAAATAAAAAAATAATTTTAGTAGAGGGGTATTTTGATGTTATTAAACTATATCAAAATAATTTTGAGAATTGTATAGCTCCACTAGGTACTGCTATAAATCAAGATAAATTAATTGAGTTAACAAAAAAAGGTTTTGAAGTTATTGTTTGTCTAGACGGTGATTTAGCAGGAAGAAATGCAACTATCAGACTAATGAATAATTTACTTTCTTCAGAAAGTTTTGAATTAGGTATTAAATTTGTTTTACTCCCTAAAAATTTTGATCCTGATCAGCTTATAGACTCTAATCTTCAGGATAAACTTTCAAATTTAATAGACAATCCACTCAATATTGAACAATTAATTGAAAGATATTTAGATAGATATTATTCCAGTCAAGATATAAATGATCAGTTTAAAGGTTCCAAAATTCTCAAAAGTTTATTAGAAACAATTGCCAATAAAGACTTAAAGAATATTTTAAATAAATATTTTAAAAACGATAATCGAAGTATCACAAATAAAAAAAATATCTCTCAAAAAACGCAAGTTAATCATATCGATTTCAAAAATGATTTAAGATCAAAATTTTCTGCTGCTTTAATAATCTTTTATATAGAAAATCCAAATAAAAGAGAAAGTACCTTTGATATGATTGCTTCAGCTAAGTTTAAAGGTAGATTTAGAGAAATCAGAGATGAAATCATTAAAAAAACCCTTTTTAAATCAACAGCTTTAGATATTTATGATGTTTTGGACTCTAAGGGATTGAATTTTACAAAAAATTTACTATTTTCTAATGAAGTTCGAAGACTATGCAGATTTGCATCATTTAACTTTAAAGGCGACCCATCTATTGAATTTGAAAAAACAATTAATTTTATTAATAATTAACTAAAAATGCCAAAAAAAAAAGAAACTAATATAAAAAAAAAAGTACCTAAGAAGAAATCTGCTGTTAAAAAGATAATTTTGAATCCAAAGATAACAAAGCCCGCAAAAGTAATTAGCTCTAAGACCAAAATAACTTCTAAAAATCCAACAGATTTCCTTCAAGTTGAAAATGAAAATCAACTTAAGTCACTTATTATAAAAGAGTTTGATAAGGAGTTGGCAACTAAAGCAGATAATTACATAAAATCCTATTCAAAAATAGATGAGTCAATAATAACTGTTAATGATTTTTTAAATTATATTGAAAATTTAGATGATGATTTATTTAAATTATTTAAAGCTTATTCAAGTTCTTCAGAAAATGATGGCTCACCAGTAGGTGAAGAAAAGGAAGAAGAAGAAAAATCAACAGGCGTTAAAAGTGATGATCCTGTTAGAATGTATCTTAAGGAAATGGGGAATGTAGAGCTTCTTTCTAGGGAAGGTGAAATCGCTATAGCAAAAAGAATAGAATCTGGCCTAGATAAAATGATGAATTCTATTTTGGAGTGTCCCGCTTCAATTGATATATTACAAAAATGGATAACTCAGGTTAAACAAAATGAAATTAATTTAAGAGAAATAGTTGATTTTGATGAATATTTTAATGAAGAAAATGACCCTTACTCTAATTCATCTAAAAGAAAAGAAATACAAAAAATTATTAATGAAAAGAAAAAAGCTATTTTAAAAGAAAAGCAACAATTAATGAAAGATCAAGGAATTGAAGTCGATAAAGAAAAACTTGAAGAGGTTTCTAATGATACTGAAATAGAAAACGAAAGCTTTTCAATATCTATAATTGAAGAGTTTTATAAACCTGAAATTTTAAAAAAATTAGATAGAGTATTAGTTCTCTCTGATAATATCACGAAAATTAAAAAGAATAAGAATATAGCTAAAATTTCAGATATTAAATCTTTAAAAAATCTAAAGAAGTACCAAGATGAAATTCTTAATTACTTCAATGAAATTAAAATTAAACCTTACAAATTAGAAGAAATAATCATTCATTTATATTCAATTAATAAAGAAATACAGTCTAAGGAAGTATCTATTTTGACTTTGGTCACACAAAATAAAGTTTCAAGAGATATTTTTTTAAAATACCATAGCTTAAAAGATACCTATACTCTTTATCAGAAACATATGTGCTCTTCTGATGAGTCATTTAAAACAGTTTTCCAAAAAAATAATGAAAAGTTAAAAATCATATACAAAGAAGTTTTAAGTCTTTCCAAGATTGCGAATCAAAATACTATTGAGTTTAAAGAAAAAGTTAGAGAAATTCAGTCAGGACAACGTACCGCTAATCAAGCTAAAAAAGAAATGATTGAAGCAAATCTTAGATTAGTTATTTCTATTGCAAAAAAATATACTAACAGAGGTCTTCAATTTTTAGATTTAATTCAAGAAGGAAATATTGGATTGATGAAAGCTGTTGATAAATTTGAATATCGTAGAGGTTATAAATTTTCTACTTATGCTACGTGGTGGATTAGACAAGCAATCACAAGATCAATTGCTGATCAAGCGAGAACAATAAGAATTCCAGTTCATATGATTGAAACTATAAATAAGATAGTCAGATCGAGTAGACAATTAATTTTAGAACTAGGTAGAGAACCAACCCCAGAAGAACTATCGGCTAGGTTGAAAATGCCAATTGAAAAAGTTAGAAAAGTTTTAAAAATTGCAAAAGAACCTGTTAGCTTAGAAACTCCAATTGGTGATGATGATGATAGTTTCCTTGGGGATTTTATTGAAGATAAGAATGCAGTTATCCCTGAAGATGCAGTCATGCAACTTAACCTAAGAGAGACTACTACTAAGATACTATCAACTTTAACTCCTCGAGAAGAAAGAGTTTTAAGAATGAGATTTGGAATAGGAATGTCCTCAGATCATACCTTAGAGGAAGTTGGTCAACAGTTTAGTGTTACCAGGGAAAGAATTAGACAAATTGAAGCTAAAGCTCTCAGAAAACTAAAACATCCAATTAGATCTAAAAAGCTTAAGTCCTTTATGGACTCCTAATTTTTTTTATAAATTTAATTTCTTGTTTTTTTCATTAATGGATATATTAGTATTTATCTCTAAGCAAAAGGGCCTGTAGTTCAGTTGGTTAGAACGCGGTGCTCATAACGCCGTTGTCGCAGGTTCGAGTCCTGCCGGGCCCACCAGAAAGCTTAATTAAAATATATAAAGATTTTTTCCTACTGAATTTAATAAAATATCTTCAATTTATAAGGAAAATAAATATATTTTAACAATGTCTTTTAAGAAAAAAGTTGCATTAGTTTTTGGTGTAACCGGTCAAGATGGCTCATACTTATCTAAATTATTACTTAAAAAAAATTATCAGGTACATGGTATAAAAAGAAGAAGTTCTACAAGAAATACAGAAAGAATCGATGATATATACGAAGATATAAATGAAGCTAAAAACTTCTACTTACATTATAGTGATTTAAGTGATGGATTATCTATTTATCATTTAATTAAAAAAATTAATCCTGATGAAATATATAATTTAGCAGCTCAATCACATGTAGCCGTTTCATTTGAGATACCTGAACATACAATGATTATAAACACACTTGGAACTTTAAAAATTTTAGAGTCTATAAAGATTATCAATCCAAAAATTAAATTTTATCAAGCGGGAACATCTGAGATGTTTGGTTCTAGCCCACCACCACAAAATGAAAATACTCCTTTTTATCCAATAAGTCCTTATGCAATATCAAAATTATCAGCATATTGGATAACTATCAATTATAGAGAGTCTTATAAAATATTTGCTTGCAATGGAATACTTTTTAATCACGAGAGTCCTTTGAGAGGTGAGACTTTTGTAACACAAAAAATCATTAAGGGACTTATAAATATCAAATTAGGAAAACAAAAAAAATTATATCTTGGAAACATATATAGTAAAAGAGATTGGGGCCATGCTGAAGATTTTGTTGAAGCTATGTGGAAAATGTTACAGCAAAAAAAACCAGATGATTATGTTATATCTACAGGAAAACAATATTCCGTGAAGGATTTTATTGATATTTCTGCAATAAAACTAAATATGCCAATTACTTGGAGGGGTGTAGGATTAAAAGAAAAAGCATATTTAAATGATAAAGTTGTTATAGAAATAAAACTAAAATATTTTAGACCAAGTGAAGTCTCATCCTTAAAGGGTAATTATAATAAAGCAAAAAAATTACTAAAATGGAAACCTAAATACGATATTCATTCTTTAATTGATGATATGATAAATAATGAAATAGATAATTTTGATTAATAAAAAATCCAAAATTTATATAGCTGGACATAATGGTATGGTTGGCTCTTCGTTGTTAAGAGTTTTTAAAAAAAGGCTTTTCACAAACATTATTACAAGAACAAAAAGCCAACTAAATTTATTGGATCAAAAAAAAACATTTAATTTTTTAAAAAATAACAAAATAGAATATATGATAATAGCGGCTGCTAAAGTAGGCGGCATTCATGCAAATGATTCTCAAAGAGCAAAATTTCTTTATGAAAATTTACAAATTCAGAATAATTTAATTCATGGAAGTTATTTAGCAGGAATTAAAAAAATTATTTTTCTTGGATCAAGTTGTATTTATCCAAAAAAATCTAAGCTACCTATAAAAGAAGAATATCTTCTTACTGGACCTCTAGAATATACCAATGAACCTTATGCTGTAGCTAAAATAGCTGGTCTTAAATTATGTGAAAATTATAATAATCAATATAAAGGCAATTACTTATGTTTAATGCCTTGTAATTTGTATGGTCCCAATGATAATTTTGATTTATTAAATTCACATTTTCTTCCAGCTATTCTTAAAAAAATATATACTGCAAAAAAGAATTCAAAAAAATATGTTCAAATATGGGGTGATGGTACTGCTAGAAGAGAAATAATGCATGTAGATGATCTAGCTTATGCATGTTTATACTTTTTAAATATTAAAACTAAAAATACTCATATAAATATTGGTTCTGGTGAAGAGTTTTCTATAAGTGATTATGCTAAAATAATTTCGAAGATAGTTGGCTATACTGGCAAAATAAAATACGACAATAAAATGCCAAATGGAACCCATAGAAAAATTTTAAATTCTAAATTAGCAAAAAGTTATGGTTGGTCATCATCTATAAAATTCAATAAAGGACTTTTAGATTATTATAAAAATTTTTTAAAAATTTAAATTTTTTCTAACTCCCTTATTAAATGCTCTAGATTAGATCTATTTTTTCTTAAAATTTTTGTAAATTCAGATTTTTTAGTAACAAAATATGAAGTATTTTCTACAATTACATCTAAAATTTTATAATTGTTTTTAACTTTTACTACTTTCCAATATAAGCTTATAGAAGAGGTCTTATCTGATATATCAGAATTTATAATAAATACTCCATCCTTAACATCTATATCTTTAAGTATGATATCTCCAGATGTAGAGGAATTCGCAAGATTATAAATCGTTTTAGTTAAGTAGGATTTAAATGTATTCTGATACTTGATTAGAGTTTTTTCATTATTAGATTCTATAATTTTTTCATTCAAGAGCCCATAAGCAATACTTTTAATAGCAAAGTTATTTTCTACAAATTTTTTATACTTTTCATAGTTTTGATGTTTTTCGACATCTGAATTATTCATTATTTCTAAAAACTGCTTAGACTCTTTATTAAACCAATTAGTAATTTCTAGATCTTCAGTGTACGCGTAGTTTATCAGTAAAAAAAATATAATTAATATTCTATTAAACACATTTCTATTATAGAGAAATATTTAATGATTATTCAATATAAATTTTTGGAGTTGGTAGGTTTTGTACAAAATCTTCTTCTATTTGCGAATTTCTATTTTGATAATATATAGATTTAATCATTTCATAACGGTCTGTTGAAATTTCTCTTATCTGATCTATTTGATCATCTACTTCTGCTCTTGCATTCAAACCATCGCCAATGGATAAGTATGTTCTATTAGGAATATTATTTGATATTGGATCTACAAAATATTCAACAACATCCCCACTTAAATCTCTAAAGTTACTTGGTCCAATAATTGGAACTATGATATAAGGACCACTAGATACTCCACTTTTTGCTAATGTTAAACCAATATCTGTTTCATTTTTGACCATACCCATCCTAGATGCTAGGTCAAATGTGCCTAACGAGCTCATAGAATTAACTGTAAATCTTCCAGCAGAGTTAATTGATTTCATAAACTCTCCTTGAAATATAAATGATATGGCTCTTATCGGTTCTTTAAGATTGCTAAAAAAATTTGAAACTCCTTTTTCTACTGGATCTGGGGCTATAAATTTATATGTTTTGATAACTGGTCTAATTGCATAATCGTCAATAAAAAAATTTAGTCCCAATATTACTCTATTAACAGGCTCTAAAGGATCGTAGATCTCATCATAAGTAATATTAGGTACAATTGTATCTTCTTCAGAATTAACAATTTCTACTATAGAAAAGAATAGTAAAAATTGCAAAAGTATAACTTTAAATAGCTTTTTCATTACGTAAGATTATGATTCTAATTATACAATCAATTTATGGATCTTCATTTATTAAATAAAGAACAAAAATTAGCAGTCGAACATCAAAATGGACCATTGTTAGTATTATCGGGCGCAGGAACAGGTAAAACAAGGGTTTTAACCTCAAGATTTGTTTTTATTGTTAAAAATTTAAAGATAGATTTTAATAGAATAATAGCCGTAACATTTACAAATAAAGCAGCAAACGAAATAAAAGAAAGAGTCAATAAAGAATTACAACATAACATTGACTCTCCTTGGATTGGAACTTTTCATTCTATTTTTGCTAAATTCCTTCGAAAACATTCACAGCTTGTAAAACTAAAATATAATTTCAATATACTTGATGTCGATGATCAAAAAAAACTTTTAAAACAAGTAATAGAATTTTGCAAGATTAATAATGATATTAATGAAAGCATCTATCTCAATGAAATACAAAACCTAAAGGATCAAAAAATTCTTCCTAACGAAAAATTAAAAATATCAAAATATTCGTCAATTGAATCATTGAGTGAAGTTTATGAATTATATCAAGAAAGATTATTAGAAATAAATGGCGTAGATTTTGGTGATATTTTACTCCACAGTTATCAGATACTTTCTAATAATGAGGAATTAAGAAATACCTATTTATCATACATAGATCATATTCTTATTGATGAGTTTCAAGATACTAATTTAATACAATATGATTTAATCAAATTACTTCTAAATAATAAAAAAAACTTATTTTGTGTTGGTGACGACGACCAATCTATTTATGCATGGAGAGGTGCTAAGATAGAAAATATTATTAACTTTCCTAATGAGTTTGCTTGTCCAGTTGTTCGTTTAACTAAAAATTACAGATCCAATAGTGCTATTCTTGAAGCAGCATCGAGCATTATTAGTAATAATAAAAACAGATTAGGTAAAGAATTGATAAGTTTTAATAACAAAATCCCTGATCAAAAAATAAATTTGAAATCTTTTTATTCTCAAGAAGAAGAATCTTTATGGGTAGCTGATAGCATATCTAGAAAATTTAATGAAAATAATACTTTTGGAGTTTTGGTAAGATTAACAGCTCAAATGAGAAGTATTGAGGATAAATTTATCAAATTTGCATTACCTTATGAGATAGTTGGTGGTCCTCGTTTTTTTGAAAGAAAAGAAATAAAAGATGTTCTTTCATACCTAAAATTGGCCAATAGTAACGAAGATGATCTCGCCTTTGAAAGAATAATTAATCTACCAAGAAGAGGAATAGGAGAACAGTCACTTAAGATTATAATTGATAATGCTAGATCAAATAGAATATCTTTTATAAAAAGTCTAGAAGTGTTAATTGATGGAAATAAATTATCACCTTCTTTAATTTCTAAGACTAAACCTTTTTTAGATATTATAAAAAAAACAAAAGATTTAATAAATAAAACTTCATTAGAGGATTTAGGAATTTTTGTTATTGAAGAATCTGGATATTTAAAAATGTTAGAGAATGAAAAGAATAGATTAAAAAAAATAGAAAATGAATCTAAGATTGATAACTTAAAAGAACTAGTTAATGCCCTTGCTGAATTTGAAAACTTAGATGAATTTTTAGAACATGTTGGATTAGTAAATGAAAATCAAAAAAAAATTCATAACAATTCAATCAAATTAATGACACTTCATGCTGCGAAAGGTTTAGAATTCGATCATGTTTATTTACCTGGATGGGAAGAGGGAGTATTCCCTAGCTCTAGGGCCTTAGAACAAAATACTTCAAAATCATTAGAAGAAGAAAGAAGGCTGGCATATGTAGGCATAACAAGAGCCAAATACGATTTAAATTTAAGTTATGCCTCCTCAAGGTTTACATATGGTATTAACAATTATTCATTACCATCAAGGTTTTTAAGTGAAATTAATAATATTGAAATAGAGAGTAACAATTTAATTAGTAACAAAAGTTCAGAAAGTAGAAATAAAATATCATTATCAAATACCACAGCATTAACACCCGGAAAAAAAAGGATGATGGAATTTTTAAATAAACATAAAAAATGAATAAAAAAATTAACTTAATTCAAAAATTTCTAACTAAAAATAATTTCAGTTTCTATCTTGTTACAAATAGTGATATTCACCTTAATGAAAGTCCTAATTTAAAACAAAAAGATATTTTTAATTTAACAGGCTTTGATTGTAGTAATGGATATTTAATAATTTTAAGAAAAAAAATTTTATTTTTTACAGATTCTAGATATACCCTTGCTGCATTTAATTTTTTCAAAAAAAAAGGTGAAGTCTTTGATTTAAAAAATCAATCAATAGCTGATTATCTTAAGAATTATTTTTCAAATACAAAGGGCTTGATTGATCCAAAATTAATTTCAATACAAGATATTATAAATCTTCAAAATAGATTAGATGAATCTAGTATCAAAATTATACCTCATTATAAGTATATTTTTTCTAAAAACTATTTACCAAATTTTGAAATTTCTTATCCTTTTAGTCTCCCTAAATACTGTATACCAAAAAAATACACAGAAAATATTATATGGGTAAAGGCAAGTTTAAAATCTGAAGGTATTATAATCTGGAATAATTCCCATGTCGCTTATTTATTAAATATTAGATCATTTGAAATTCAAAATTCTACTAAACCCTTTGCTGGTTTATTTATTCCAAAAAAAGATATTAAACCAATAATAATATCTGATAACAAATATTTAAAAAAAATAGATAAGTTAATTAATAACTTTGTTCTTATGTCACAAAAACAATTTATAAGTTATATCTCCAAATCTAAAATCAATTCTATAGAAACAAATTATATGTATTCCAATTATGATATTTATTTGTTACTTACTAAAAATACTTCAATAAAAGAAACTAAGATTGATATTGATAAAAAGATTTCTCAAAAAACTAAAGTGGAATTTTATAATATCAAATTATGCCATATACAAGATGGTATTGCTCTCACTAAGTTTATTCTCCAACCAAGAAATAATAAAATATTTAAAGACGAGTACTTGATTGCAGACAACCTATATCAATTAAGAAAACATGGTGTCAATTTTTTTAGAAATTCTTTTGACTATATAAGTGCTTTAGACAAAAGTGCTGCGATTGTTCACTACAAACCATCAAAAGCTAACTCTCAAAAACTTTCTAATCAAAGCTTACTTTTAATTGACTCAGGTGCTCATTATTTAGAGGGTACTACTGATGTAACTAGAGTTATCAAATTAAATAAGCTTAAGTTTAAAAATATCAAAACTTATTATACATATTTACTTAAAAGTCTTATTCTTGTCGAGAACACTGTTTTCTCTAAAGGTATTACTGGACTTGATTTAGATTTATTTATTAGGAGTTACTTATCTGAATATAATATTTCTTATGGTCATGGAACCGGCCATGGTGTTGGTTATTTCAATGATGTACATGAAAAATATCCTATTTTGTCTCCTAATTCTAAACAAATTATCCTTAACAATAATTTATTTTCTATAGAACCCGGTATCTATATTAATAATAAATTTGGTCTAAGATTAGAAAATTTATACTTTGCTAAAATTCTAAATAATAATGTTAAATTGATTAATGTTACTCTTGTTCCCTATGACTTATCACTCATAAATTGGAAACTTATAACAAAGAAAGAAAAAAACTTTATAAAAAATTATCATACAAAAATATTTGAAAAAATTGAAATGTACTTAAGTCTTACTGATAGAAAAAAATATATGAAAACTTTAATTAATAAGATTTAAAAATTCTTTTTCATTAAGAATCTTAATGCCCATTTCTTTAGCCTTCTTCAATTTAGAACCTGCTTTTTCTCCAAAAATTAAGTAATTTAAATTTGAAGACACACTTGAAGATATTTTAAAACCATTTTTTTTTGCTAATTCTTTAGCCCTATCTCTCGAAAGTGTATTGAGCGTACCAGTGAATAAAATTGTTTTGTTTTTTGAATCTTTTTTAACTTCTATTTTTTTTATATTTAAAAAATCAATAATTTCAATTGCCTCTTTTTTATTCTTTTCATCTTTGAAAAAATTTATTAGTGAATTTACAGCTTTAATTCCTAAACCATCTATATTAGATAAATCTGTTATTAAATTTTTAGAATTTATTAATTTTTTAAAAGTGTCTTTAGATTGAAAAAATTGAGCCAAAAGTTCTGAATTATTTTCTCCTACATATCTCAATCCAAGCGAAAATATATAACGTGTTAAAGTGGTATTTTTAGATTCATTGATAGAGTTAATTAAATTTTTATAAGATTTTTCTCCATACCCTTCTAAACTAATAATTTTTATTGAGTGTTTTTCAATATGATATATATCGCTTTTACTATCTATAATTCCTAATTCTATAAATTTTTTGATCTGCTTTTCACCCAGACCATCTATATTCATAGCTTTTTTGGATACATAATGTTTTAAATTCTCTCTTTTTTGAAATTGGCATTTATTTCCCCCATTACATCTTTGAACAGTCTCATTTATACTTTTAATAATTAAAAATTCTTTGCAAGGACATAATTTAGGTACTTTATATTTTTTATTTATTTTTTCTCTTTTAGATAATTCTACCTTTGAAACATAAGGAATTACATCCCCAGCTCTTTTTACCCAAACATAATCATTAATTCTTATGTCTTTTCTCTCTATCTCATCAAAGTTA
This sequence comes from uncultured Alphaproteobacteria bacterium, assembly GCA_902521155.1. Lineage (GTDB taxonomy): Bacteria > Pseudomonadota > Alphaproteobacteria > HIMB59 > HIMB59 > HIMB59. The sequence goes on from CABYQR010000009.1 coordinate 15,099, forward strand.
TGAAGTGTTGCATTTGATACAACCACCCCACCTATATTTATTGGATCAAGTCTTGCCACAGGAGTAATTGCACCTGTCCTTCCAACTTGTAAATCTATGTCTCTAACTTTAGATAAAGCTTTTTCTGAACTAAATTTTGCTGCTACAGCCCATCTTGGATATTTTGATGTATTCCCCAACATATTTTGAGTATTAATATCATCAATTTTTATTACCATACCATCTATATCAAATCCAATTTCACTTCTATCTTTTTCAATTTTTTTTACATAATCATAAACATCAGATAGTTTTTTATATTTTTTGGAGAAGTTCGAAATTTTAAAATTATTTTTTTTGCAAAAAATTAAATATTTATTAAATGTTGAGAATTCATCATAATTAGAAACATATCCATAACTATGAGGCATAAACTGTAATGGCCTATCTTTAGATACTTTACTATCAATCTGTCTTAAAGAGCCTGATGCAGCATTACGTGGGTTTGAAAATTTATTTTTATCATCTAAAGAATTATTAAGAGATCTAAAATCTTTTTTTGATATAAAAACCTCACCTCGAATTTCAATTTTTTCTGATAAGCAGAATTTTAATGATTTAGGTATATCATCTATACCTAATATATTGTCCGTAATATCCTCACCAATAGTACCGTCACCTCTAGTAAGTGCTTTAATTAATTTCTTCTTTTCATATGTAAGTGACAGTGAAACACCATCAATCTTACAGTCAACTATAAAAGTGTGTTTATCTTCTTTATTTTTTAAGAAATTATTGGCTTTATTAAAAAAATCATCTAAATCATCTAAATCGAAACTATTTGAAAGAGATAACATTGGTACTTTATGTTGCACTTTTTTAAATTTTGAAGAAGGTAGGGAGCCAATTCCAATATTATCAAATTTTTTTAATAAAGAGTTTTTATTTATAATTTCTTCATATTTAATTTTGAGTTTATCAAATTCAGAGTCAGTAATATCTGGTTTTGAATTATAATAACTTTTATTATATTTTTTTATTTGATCTCTTAACTTTATAAATTGATCTTTAGTAGATATCTTATTTTTCATTCATTAAGTCTCTTGCTACTTTTTTTGACTCTTCAGTTATTTTAGATCCACTTATTAATGTTGCTATCTCATTGACTCTGCCATTTTCGTCTAAATTAGTAATAAAACTTTCCATATCATTTTTGTCTAATTTTTTTTCTATTTTCCAATGCTTATTAGCTTTTGAGGCAACTTGAGCTGAATGTGTAATGGCTATAATTTGATTATTTTTTGATAATTGTAATATTTTACCCGATACATTAGAGGCTATTTTACCACTTAATCCACTATCTACTTCATCAAATACTATTGTTAAATTCTTGTCATAAGTTGCAGATAAAGATTTAATTATTAATAAAAGTCTTGAAAGTTCTCCACCAGAAGCAACTTTTTTAATTGAATTAAATTCATTCTTTACATTAGTTCTAAACAAAACGTCTAATATGTCGTATCCCATAGAACTATAATTTTCCTCAATAGCTTCAGAAAATTTGAATAGTATTTCTCCTTGTTCAATATTTACAGATGGTAGTTCACTATTAATTTTATTTAAAATAATATCCGCATTCTTTTTTCTTGAAATAGATATTTTTTTTGCTTCAATCTTGTATATGGCAAGAAGGTCATTGTGCTTATTTTGTAATTTCTTTTTTTCATTTTCATAATTTTCTAATAATGATATTTCATCAATAATTTTGTCATTTAATTCATAAAGCTTCTCAGTCTCTACATCAAAAAATTTTGATAATTGTTGATATTGATAAATTCTTTCATCTATAAAATCAAAATCTGTCTCATCAAATTCATACTTTTCAAATTTAGTATCAATGTCGTTTAATAATTCATTTATTTCAATATAGTTGTTAGATAATCTATTTGAAATATCTTTGAAATCGTTGTCAATTTCAGATAATTTTATTAAGCTTTTATCAATATTTGACAAATTATCATTATTATTAAAATTAGACATTGACTTTTTTAATTGATGAGAAATATCACTTATCTTTTTAAAATTTTTATTTAAGTTTCTTTGATTAACTAACGAAGTATATTCGTTCTTTTTAGGATTTAATAATTTAAATTTTTCTTGTTTGCTTTTAAGTATTTCTAGTTTTTCATTAATATTTTTTTCCTCTTTTAGAAAGTTATCAAGTTCATTTTTAATTATTTTTAAATTTTTATAAGAATGACTAATTGATGTTAGTTCAATTTTACTCAATTTATCTATAAAATTTAAAAAATATTTATTATCAAATAGCTCCTGTTGTTCATAGTTTTCCTGAAATTCAATTGTATTAATTAGAACTTTTTTTATGATCGATTGAGACACAATTTGCCCATTAAGTAAAATTTTTGATTTTTGAAGGTGATTAATCTGTCTTTCAACTATTAAATAATCATCTTCAATTTTTATGTCTAAATCTTTGAGATTTTGATTAATATTTGTGTCTCTATCAAATACAGCTTTTATATTAGATATTTCACCATCATTAAGATTTAAATTTGAATTATTTTTTCCTCCGAGCGCTAATTTTAATCCATTAATAATTATTGATTTACCAGCTCCTGTTTCTCCTGTAAATGCATTAAAGCCTGAAATAAAATTAATGGAAATATTTTTTATTAATAAAAAATTTCTTATTTCTAATGATAACAACATAGAAACTAATCTATTTTTTGAATATCAAAATTTTTTTCTTTTTCAACATTGGTAAATAATCTTATTGGATTGAATTTATTAAACCAGTTTTTTTTATTTTTTTCTGTCTCTGTATCATTAATTAAATTGTAAGATTTTTCGTACCATTTACTTTTTGGGAAATTATATGCTAATATAGCAGCATATTCTTTAGCAATATCTATTTCATTTAAATATTTATATATCTTAGTTAAGTAGTATAAGGTTTCTTTAATAGATAAGCTTGAATTATGATTTTGAAATATATCTTTGAGATAAATTAATGCCCCATAAAAATTATTCTTATCATAGTAAAATTTCGCAGTAGTTAGCTTATTTGCTGCTATGCTATTATCTAATATTATTAATTTAGTAATTATATCTATCTCATACTTACTATTGGGATATGCATTAATTAAGAAGTTAAATTTATCGTAGGCTTCATAAGCATTTTTTTGACTATAATCTGGTTTTTTTATTAAAACATAATATGTCATAGCATCTAAATAGTTTGCATAGACAATATTTTTATTACCTGGATAATATTTTTTATAATTTTGAGCTATAGCTCTAGTTTTTTCATAATCTTTCTTAAGAAAATAAATATAAGCTGATAAAAGCATACCCTTGTTAGCATAAGAGCTGCTAGGAAATAACACATCAATTTTATCAAGCTCTCTTAGTGCTAAATCCAATTCATTGCTTAAAATAAAAGCATTAGACTTAGCAAATAATTCATAATCCTTAAGGTTATTATCTTCATAAAGATTTTGATCTAATGCAAAATCAGTCGTATCATTAGAAGAACAAGATATAAAAAAAATGAAAAGAAAAGTTAGAATCAGTTTACGCACAGATGAATTATAGCTTCAGAAAAAAAAATAAAAAAGTCAAATATATAGTTATCCATTACACAGGTATGATATGCTTTGATAGGGCTTTCTCTAAGTTAAATAATTTGAGCTCAGATGTTAGTTGTCACTATCTAATATCAAAATCAGGATTAATTTTTAATTTACTATGTCCAAGTTTTAAAGCTTGGCATGCAGGAAAATCACAATGGAAGAATTTAAAAAATTTAAATGATTATTCTGTGGGTATAGAATTAGAGAACAAAGGGCATGACCATGGATACAAAAATTTTTCAAGTAATCAATATTCTTCTTTAAAAGAACTTATTGCTTTTTTAAACAAAAACTTTCGAATTCAACACCAAAATATTATCTTTCACTCTGATATATCTCCTAATAGAAAAAGAGATCCAGGTGAAAAATTTATAATTTATAAAGCAGGTATTAGTAGATTTAAAAATAATACCCCCTACAAGATAAAGTATTCAATTTTAGATTTACTTAAAATATATGGTTTTAGTGATTTTTATTTAAAAAAATATAAATCTGATTGTATTATGGCTGTAAAAAGAACTTTAAACTACAGAGAAATAAATAATAAAATTGATAATAAGTTTAAATTAGACTTTTATAATTTATTATTCAAATAAATTTATATATATTAATTATGGGTAGCGTGCAGTCGCTTTGTTTTTCAAAGAGGAAAGTCTGAGCTCACGTAGAAAGTAATAACGGATAACTTCCGTCGAGGGTAACCTTAGGGAAAGTGCAGCAGAAAATTACCGCCGAAAGGTAAGGGTGAAAAGGTGAGGTAAGAGCTTACCGGATATTTAAAATATATCGCAATATGCAAACCCTATTACGAGTAAGATCAAATAGAGGTTAAAACTATTTCTACAGTTGACCTGGGTTGATCGCTAGAGTTGATTAGTAATAATTGACCTAGATAAATGACTGCAAATTAAACTTAATTACAGAACTCAGCTTATAGCTACCCATAATCTATTTACTATTTCCTTAAATTCCCATATAATCCCATGAGATACCATGATAATGTTTCTATCATCATTCGAGGGCATATTAGACTCTAAAAATAGAATATCGATACCTTCAACATTCAGAAATACAATTTCATTATCTAAAGAAAGGGTTTATCTTTTTAAAAGCTTAAAGTACTCATGTTTAGAAATTCATCTAGCCTCGAAAATTAATTCTTTAATAAAAAGCTTTGACGAAAAAGATTTTTTTTCAAAAAAAAATGACCATTTTAAGACAGCAATTCTTTCAGACTTAGAGGAGGTTTTTATTGATAAGGATGGTAGGATTATCTTAAGAGAAATGCACCAAACTTTCTCCAAAATCTCTAAAGATATTATTTTTATAGGTAAGGGAAATCATTTTGAAATATGGCAAAAAAATTTAGGTGAAAATCATAAGATATCATCAAGAAAGAAACTTAAATGATAACTAATCTACATAAGCCTATTATGGTTAATGAAATTTTATCATTCATCAACGATGAGAAAGAACTATCAATATTAGACTGTACTTTTGGAGGAGGAGGGCATGCCAAAAACTTTTTAGATAAAGGTCATTATGTTACTGCTATTGACCAAGATAAAAATGCTATTAATGCAGCAGAAGATCTTTCTAAAAGTAATAGTAATCTTTCTTTCTATAAAATAAACTTCAAAGATCTAGATAAGATAGATGAAAAAAAAATTCATGAAAAATTTAATTTTATACTTCTAGATCTTGGTTTTTCTTCAAATCAGCTCGAAAATGAAAATATAGGTATTTCCTTTAAAATTAATTCAAAGTTAAATATGAATTATTTAGATGGAGGTGTCACTGCTCATGAAATTATTAATAACTATAATATTGATGAACTAACAAGAATTTTTCAAGAGTATGGAGAAATTACACATTCTAAGAAATTATCTGAGTTTATAATTAAAGCTAGAACAAAAAAAATAATAAATACTAATTTTGAATTAATAGAAGTTATTCGAAATAGTGGAATAAATTTTAGATCTAAAAAAATCCATTTTGCTACACAAGTCTTTCAAGCACTTAGGATAGAGACTAATAAAGAAATAAATAATTTAAATAATTTTTTACATAAAGTTCATTCATTTATTGAAAAAAAAGGGTATCTGGCAATTATTTCCTTTCATAGTCTGGAGGACAGAGTAGTTAAAAATTACTTCAAATCAAATAGTTTTAATAAAAAATATATTTTTAACAATAATCTAGATTGGGGCTATGAAATCTTAACAAAAAAACCATTAACACCCTCAAAGAGTGAAATTAAGCAAAATAATAGAGCTAGGTCTGCAAAATTAAGGGTAGGTAGGTTCGTAAATTGATAAGACAAGTATCAAAGTTTTTTATATTATTTATTTTAATAATAATTTTTATTTATTTTAAAAATTATACAAAAATATTAAATAATGAAATAAATTTAGTTAAGATTAACTATGAAAAAGAATTACAACTTTATTTAAAAAGAGAGATTCAACTTACAAAAATGGTAAATCAAATTCAATTTGAAGATTTAAAAAATCAATATGCTAATAATCAAGACGTGATACATTTCGATAGAAATACATTAAATGACTTCACTTTAATTAAAGTTAATTATGATAAATCTCAATAATGAAACTGATTATAAGCTTTTAGATAAAACAAATACTTTTTATAACTTTTTTATATTTGTAACTTTAATATTATTTTTAGCGATTATTTTTAAATTATTTTATATATATTTTGAAAAAAAAGAAAAATATAATTTCTTAAAATATAATGAAAATTTAAATTTTCTCCCAACCATATATGATGGTAGTGGTAATATTTTAGCTTATTCTGATTATAGCTATTCAATTTTTACAAATAAAAATAAATTTTCCTATATAGAAAGAGATGCTTCTTCCGAAGATATAAAAAAAATTTTGTATCAAAGTGATCCTAATATAAAATTTGAAAAAATTCTTACTAGAAAATATCCATATAAGCAAATCACTAATAATTTTTTGGGACAGGTTGACATAGATCACAAAGGTATTTCTTTAATTGAAGCCAAATTAAATTCATTAAATAAAAATATTAAAACTTCCATTAACCTTCAAATTCAACAAAAAATATTTAGTGCATTGAAAGAAGATTCTTTGAAACTTAGACCAGACTTTTCTTTAAATGTTTTAATAGATTTAAGTAAGGAGGAGATAATAAGTAATATTTTTATAGACAATCAAGACAATCCTTTTGATGAATCTTATATGCCATTAAAAGACTCTATCTTTGAGTTTGGATCTGTATTTAAGCCTTTTACCGTTTACTCTGCCATAAAGAATAATAAAATAAATCTAGAAGACTATTTTAATGTAGATGAACCTGTTTTCATTGGACAAAAATTAATTGAGGATTTTCCAAAAAATAGTCAAATACCATTTCAAGTAAAAGACATTCTAAAAAAATCTTCAAATAGGGGGGCGGTATTAATAAGGAGAATGTTAGACTGTCAAAAAGAATTTAAAAATGATCTTGAAACTATAGGCCTTCTCAATCCCACGAGTATAGGTTTTGATTTAAGTTCAATAAAACCAAATGTTAACAACTTTAGAGGTTCCTACTGTGATACCATTCCTTACGGGTATGGTTTATCTGTGAGCCCTATTCAGTTATTAAACGCTTATGGGAAAATTATTACAGGAAGAGTTGATTTTAATGCAACTATTGAGAAAAATGATTTCCAAAAAGAAAACATATTTAATAATAACTCTAATACAATAAATAAGCTTTTATTCTATGCTAATGAAATAAATAATGATCTTTATCAAAATTTCCTAGTTGCAGGTAAAACAGGTACCGCTGATAAAACTATAGGAGATAATTCTTTTCAGAATGTAGCTTATATTAGTTATTTTCCATATAATGATCCTAAATACTTGAGTCTAACTTTCATGCAAAATCCTAAAGAAAAATATGGACCATTCATGACAGCAGGTAATACGGTAAAACCTATTTTTTTTAACATACTAAAGAAAATTTATATGGATCTAGATTTAACTATTTTAAGAAATCAAGGTACAGATATTTGAAAGATTTAATAAATTTAAAAAAAAAAAAATATAAGATTGATATTAATTGGCAAGACCTTACAAAAAAATCTATTTTTTTCCTAAATACCCATAATAAAAAAAATTTTATTAACTTTCAAAAGTATGCAATTAAAAAAAATTGCAGTTATATAATTTGTAGTGACAAATATAGAAATGAACAAATTACTGGATTAATATATTTTTATTTTAAAGATGAAAAAGAGTTATACTTAATAGCTAAATTATTTTTTAAACCCCTAAAATTGAAATTAGTATTTTTAACAGGCACCAATGGTAAGACTTCTGTAGCATATGGCTCACATCAATTAATGTCACTTAATAACGTCAAATCCTGCTATATAGGCACGTTAGGATTTTATATAAATTCAAAAAAAATAAAAAATTTAAAAAACACAACACCAAGCTTTTTTGAAATTTTAATATTACTCTCTCATGCTGAAAGATTGAATGCGAATTACGCTTTTATTGAGGCATCTAGTATTGGCTATAACGAAGGTAGATTAGGTTATTTAAAATATAACTATTGCTTATTAACAAATTTAAAATCTGATCATTTAGATTATCACGGAAATATAAGAAACTATCATAATTCAAAACTTAATATCATCAATAATCATTATAAAAAAAATTCAAAAATTTTAATACAAGATCAAATAAAAAATAAAAAGTTAGATAAAATTAAAAATAAAATAACATTACAAGATGATTTTATTAAAAAATATAAATTTAATATAATTAAAAAAAATAGATATTTTGAATTAATTACTAATCACAGAACTTATAAAATTATGACATTCAATAATTTCGTTATTAAAAATACTATTTCAATTATTTTATTATATTTTTCAATTTTTAAAAAATGGCCAAAAAAATTGACAAATAAAATATATGCTAAAGGAAGGGCAGAAATTGTATATGAAGAGAAAGAAGCAATAATTATGGTTGATTATGCTCATTCAGCTGATGCATTTGAGAATTTATTAACAAGTATTCCTAATTATTATAAAAATAAAATTGTCTTATATGGATGCGGAGGTGACCGAGATATCACTAAGAGACCTAAAATAGCTAAAACCGTTTCTAAGTATAGTAGTCTGCAATTAATTACTGATGATAATCCAAGAAATGAAAACCCCAAATCAATAAGAGATACATTATTACGAAATTCTAAAAATGCTATTAGTATTGCAAATAGAGAAAAAGCAATAAAATATGGTGTCAAATTGATTAAGAAAAAAGGTGGAATACTTATTGTTGCTGGTAAAGGTCATGAGAATACTCAAATAATTAAAAATAAAATTAATAAATTTAGTGATCAATTAATTATAAAAAAATATGCAAAAAATATTTGATAAAATTCTATCTATTAAAGACAAATATAAATCAAGTATAGTTTTTGACACGAGAAATTTAAAAGAAAATGATATCTTCGTAGGAATAAAAACACAAAAAAACGACGGTAGTTTATTTTACAAAGACGCTGTAAGAAAGAAAGCAGGATTAATTTTAATTAATAATCCAAAAATTAATCATCAAAATATATTTCAAATTAATAATATTGATAATTTTATTTTAAATTTTTGTAAATTCCTGCTTTCTCAATATAATGGTAAAATTATAGCAATTACCGGGTCTGTAGGTAAAACAACAATAAAAGAAAATATTTTTAATATTTTAAAAAAAAATAACTTTCTTGTCTCAAAGTCTTATAAAAATTTTAACAATAAATTAGGCCTTCAATTTTCTATAATGAACATGAATCTTAATTCTGATTTCTCTATTTTTGAATTAGGAATTAACGCCCCTCGTGAAATGAAATCTCTTATAAATATTTTGCATCCTCATTACTGTTTGGTTACAGGTATTGAAAATTCACATATTGGTAATTTTAAAAATTTTAATAATCTTATAAATAATAAAATTCAAATTTTTCATTCTAAAAACCTAATAAAGGGTCTCATCAATTTTTCTCATTCAAAACCAGATTTAACAAAAAAAATTAAATCAAATATTCAACTAGTTAATTTTGATAAAATTAAGGTATCAGTTTATAAAAAAACTAAATACAGTATAAGTTTTAAACACAATTTTAAGAAACATAATATTGAGTCAGATTTAAATGGCATTTATATAGAGACTGCTATTATTTCATATTTGTTTCTTAAAAGATTTATTAAAAAATTTCACTCAGAAAAATTCTTTTATTCTAAGTCAATTATTGACTCTAGGGGTAACGTAATTAATAAAGATTATAAAAGTAAAATAATTAAGATTTATGATCATAGTTACAATTCGAGTCCATATTCTCTCAAGAAGCAACTATTTTTTTTTAATCAAAAAAAAATATCAAAAAAACTCTGTATTATTGGTTCTATGAAGGAACTTGGAAATAATTCATCCAACTATCATATTGAAATTTTAGATATAATATCTTCCTTTAATTTAGGTAAAACTATTTTTATTGGATATGAATTTTTTAAGCTTAAAAATATGTATAAAAATTATAAATTTTATAAATCATATATAGATTATATAAAAGTAATGAATAGAGATTTAAATAATTTTGAAAATATTTTTGTTATGGGCTCTAGATCAAATCAACTTGAAAAAATTATTGAAAAAATATGATTAGTGACTTTTTGTATTCCTTAAAAGATATTCATCCTTTTTTTAATTTATTTTATTATATTTCTTTTAGAGCTGGTTTATCTTTAGTTTTATCATTTTCTCTTGTTTTATTGTTAATGCCTATGTGGATTAATGTTCAAACTAAGTTATTTCCTAAAGGACAACCTATTAGAGATGATGGTCCACAAACTCATTTATCTAAACAAGGTACTCCTACTTTTGGTGGTGTTTTAATTATTTTTTCAATAATAATAAATACGATATTTTGGACTACTGAATTTTCAAATTTCAATTATATTTTACTTTTAACCCTGATCTTATTTGGATCAATAGGTTTCTACGACGATTATCAAAAAGTAATTTTTAATAAAGGTATTAGCTCAAAAAGAAAGTTTTTTCTTCAATTTTTAATTACTATTTTATTATATTTTATAATTATATCCAACGGATATGATCTTAATAATTTTTATATTCCTTTTTTTAAAAATATTTCAATTGAGTTAGGTATTTTTTATTTTGTTATAATTTTATTTATTATTATAGGTTCTACTAATGCAACTAATTTAACAGATGGTTTAGATGGATTAGTAAGTATGCCATTAATTTTTGTTTTTTTAACCTTTGCAATTTTTGCCTATATACTTGGAAATATTAATTTTTCTGACTACCTACTTGTAAATTATATCCCTGGTTCAGGTGAAATAGTTATTTTCTGCACAACGTCAATTGGTGCCTTACTTGGTTTTTTATGGTTTAATTCAAGTCCAGCTTCAATATTTATGGGAGATACTGGATCCCAATCTTTGGGGGCCTCCTTAGCGGTAGCTGCAATATTGTTGAAACAAGAATTTGTATTAGCAATAGCGGGAGGACTATTCGTTATTGAAGCTCTATCTGTAATACTTCAAGTATTTTATTTCAAAACCTCAAGCGGAAAAAGGTTGTTCCTTATGGCACCTTTACATCATCATTATGAGAAAAAAGGACTCACAGAACAAAAGGTTGTCATAAGATTTTGGATAATAAGTTTCTTATTCTGTCTTCTTGCCCTATCTCTGTTGAAAATTAGATAATTGATAGATTTAAAAAAAAATTTTTTAATTTATGGTTATGGTATTAGTGGAAAATCTATATCTAAATATCTAAAAAATAAAAATTCTAACTATCAAATCTATGATGATAATATTATCTCTTCAAAATCTCCTAAAGTCATAAATAAAAATTTAGTCATTAAAAATATTAAAAAATTTGATTATTTTATTGTTTCGCCATCTATAAAAATTGACAAAAATCATTTTCTATTCCCCTATAAAAATAAAATAATTATTGATCTAGATTTCTTATCATTAGAATTAAAGCAACAAATTATTATTGGCATTACAGGAACAGAAGGGAAATCAACAACATGTCAATATCTTAGCCAAGCTTTATCTAGAAAGTATAAAAATATTATTATAGGAAATTTTGGAAATACAATTTTAGATAAGATAGACATTAATAAGTATATAAACACTCTAGATATACTTATTATCGAATTGAGTTCCTATCAGTTAGATAAAATAAAGTTTTTAAAACTTGATCATGCCTTAATAACTAATATTTATTGTGATCATATAGATTACCATAAAAACTTTAATAATTATGTTAAAACAAAGTTTAAGATCCAATCTATTCTTAAAAACAAAGGTTCATTTCATATAAATCAAAAAGAATTGTTATCTTATAAAAATCTTATTAATTTTAACAAATTTAAGATTTGCAAATTTAAAAATGAAATAACATCTAATGAAAGTCTTGATAATCAAATAATGCTTTTAAATCAACCTGCAGTCAATAGTGTGATCAAAATGATTGATAATTCATTAAAACTTAATGGTGTTTTATTTAAAAATTTACCATTTAGGAATCAATTAGTTAAAAACAATAATAATCTTAAAATATATAACGATAGTAAGTGCACTAATATAGAAAATGCAATTATGAAAAATAATTTATTTCTTACTAATAAGAAAATTCTTATTCTTGGTGGAAAACCAAAAATATTTCATAAGAAATTTATAATAGAAAAAACTTTAATCCTTTTATTTGGTGGCTATGCATATCAAATTTCTAAAAATTTAGTGTATAAAAATTCTAATGCCTTTATTTTTAACAATTTATTCGATTTATTATCTTTTACTAAAATTATTACTCAAAAATTTGATTATGATACAATTTTATTTTCTCCTGGCGGTGAATCTTTTGATCAATTTAAAAATTTTAATGAAAGAGGAACATATTTTAATTCATTGATTAAGAAATTGAAATTTTGAAAGATATACTTTTTAGAGATGATAAAAGTTTGCTTGGGGGTAATTGGTATAAATTATCAAAAAAACTTTTCGTTATACCCTGTATTCTTATTTTTGTTAGTTTGATTGCAATTTATTCTCTAATTGGAACTGAATATTCTCTTATTCTTCTTGTTAAGCATATCTTATATTTATTAATTTCTATTCTTACTTTAATTTTTATATCCCTTTTACCAATTAACGATTTAAGAAAGCTATTAAACTTATTGTCTATTTTATTTATCTTCCTTCTATTTTTAGTTCCTTTATTGGGCTATGAAATTAAAGGCGCAACTAGGTGGATTAATTTTTCCTATTTTTCTATTCAACCATCTGAAATATTAAAGGGACCTATAATTTGTATATTTTCTTGGTTTTGTTATCTTTATACCAAAACTCATCGGATTTTTTATATCTTCTTAAATCTTTTAATTTTTTTAATAATTATTACTTTGCTCTTATTGCAACCTGATATTGGTACTTTATTGATTTATTTATCATGTTTTTCATTAATTTTAATTCTTTATATAAGAAAAATAAAATTATTCTTTCTATTAGGTTTTATTGGCATTTCTTTTATTATCATTGCCTATTTGAGTTTTGAGCATGTTAACTTAAGAATAAACAATTTTTTATTTACTGATAATTTGCAAGTAACTAAGAGCCTTTCGGCTATTAAAGAGGGTGGCTTATTTGGAGTAGGTCTCGGTGAAGGTCAGTTAAAATACTCTATTCCAGAATCACATAATGATTTTATCTTTGCTATCTTAGTTGAAGAATTCGGTTTACTATTTGGATTATTTATAGCCTTGCTTTATCCAATTTTCTTCATTATTTCAAAGAAATCATCAATTAATCCCTCAAATTTATTTATTCAAAATACCATTTTTTGTTTATGTTTTGTTTTGTGTTTGCAAGCTTTTGTAAACATAGGTTCATCAATAGATCTCATACCTCCAACTGGTATGACCCTACCTTTTATTAGTTATGGGGGTTCATCTATGCTTTCTTATGCTTTAATTTTTGGTACAGTCATTTGCTTTTCTAAAAATGAAGAAAATTCTACTTATAACCCATCATGATCTTGGAGATCCCGGAGTAATCACCAATATACTCCAAAAAGACTATTTACTATCAACCATTAACTATAAAAATTTAAAAAAACTAAAGTTAAGTGAGATTAACACTTATTCACTATTTATTTTTATTGGAGGAAATATGAGTGCTAATAGCAAATCTAGATACATTTTGTATGAATATCAATTTTTATCATCACTTATTGATTTAAATAAAAATATACTTGGTATTTGTTTAGGAGCACAAATGATAGCTAAAATTTATGGTTCAAAAATATCTTATTCTAAAAATAAAATTATTGAGGTTGGATATAGAAAAATAAAATCAAATAACCATAAATATTTCAAAGATGATATGAATTTTCTTCAATTTCATAATGAGGGTATTACCTACAACTCTTCAATGGATATATTAGCAAGAGGTAGACTATTTGAAATAGATGCATTTAAAATTAAAAATAAAAATATATTTGGTTTTCAATTTCATCCTGAAGTAACAAATTCCATGATAAAAAGTTGGTATAATGATCTTGATATGAAAAAAATTGGGATAGACAAATTAGATATTATTTTGAAAGATCATAATAAGTTTAATAAAATTAACCTTATTTGGATTAAAAGAATTCTTAATAAGTTATTAAATGATTAATTTTTATTATTCTGATGAATACTTTAATCATGATACTGGATCACATCCTGAATCTATTGAGAGAATAAAGGTTGTAAAAGAACTCTTATTTAAAGAATACGCAAGTCATAATTTTATAGAGCCCTCATACGCAACAAAAGAATTAATTTCAAATGTTCACGATATCAATTACATTGATAATATATTTGAAAATATTCCTACTTCTGGATTTAACTATTTTGACCCTGATACAATCGCTAGCCCAAGTAGTTTAAAAAGCTATCTATCAGCTGTTGGGGGATCTGTAGATGCTGTTGACCACTCAAGAGACTCTCAAAAAGATAAAAATGTTTATTTTTGTGCCCATAGACCTCCCGGACACCATGCAGAAAAAAATAAAGCAATGGGCTTTGGCATATTTAATAATATTGCTGTATCTGCTCAATATGCCAATACAAAAAAAAATTACTCAAAGATATTAATTGTAGATTTTGATGTCCATCATGGAAATGGAACTCAACATATGTTTGAGAGCAATCCCAATGTTTTTTATGCCTCTAGTCATCAATTTCCCTTCTATCCAGGTACAGGTGATATATCTGAAACAGGAAATGGTAATATTTTTAATTGCCCATTGCCATCTGGTTGTGATTCTATTTTATTTAGAAAATTATTTACTGAAAATATATTAGAAAAAATTAATCATAATTTTGACTTATTATATTTTTCAGCGGGTTTTGACGCTCATAAATTAGATCCTTTAGCCTCAATTAATCTTGAAGACGATGATTTTAAATGGGTTACAGAAGTTATTATTAAAAAATATGCTGTTAATATACCCATCATATCTGTTCTTGAAGGTGGGTATGACATGAATGGCTTATATAATGGTTTAAATAACCATTTAAAAGTATTACAAAAGTATTCAGATGAATAAGAAAATTGATAAAAATTTCGAAGAAGCATTGTCGCGATTAGAAGAAATTTCAGAATTATTAGAAGATCAAAATACTCCTTTAGAAGATAGTATTAAGCTTTTTGAAGAAGGAATACAGTTAAAAGACTTTTGTGAAGAAAAATTAAAATCTGCTAAATTAAAAATTGATAAAATAATTAAAAAAAATAAAGAACTTTCAAGTGAAGAGTTTTAATAATATCTAATAATAATTATATGTCGATATTAGATAAAATTAAATTTCCAAAAGACCTCAGGAAACTATCAATCAGTGATCTTAAAACTTTGAATGACGAATTAAGAACTTACACTATTGAAGCTGTTTCAAAAACAGGAGGACATCTAGGTGCTAGTTTAGGTGTAGTTGAGTTAACAGTAGCTCTTCATTATGTTTTCAATACACCCAGTGATAAAATAGTATGGGATGTTGGGCACCAAACTTATCCTCACAAAATATTAACTGGTAGAAAAAATAACATCTTAACCCTGAGAAAAAAAAATGGTTTATCTGGTTTTACTAAAAGATCTGAAAGTATTTATGATCCTTTTGGTGCAGCGCATAGTTCTACCTCAGTTTCTGCTAATCTAGGTATAACGGTTGCTAGAGATTTATTAAACAAAAATTTTGATGTAGTTAGTGTTATCGGAGATGGTGCAATAAGTGCCGGAATGGCATTTGAAGGTTTGAACAACATAGGACACCTCAATAAAAATTCCTTAATTGTTTTAAATGATAACGAAATGTCTATAGCTCAGCCTGTTGGAGCTATGAGTAAATATCTAGTAAATTTACTCAGTTCCAAGACTTATGAAAACTTTCGAGATATTGTAAAGAATTTTACAAAACAATTACCTAACGAAGTAAGTAATTTTGCCAAAAAAACTGAAAGAAATTTAAAAGGATATTTGACAGGAAATACTCTATTTGAAGAACTTGGACTTAATTATATAGGGCCAATAGATGGTCATAATTTAGAATTGCTGGTTCAATTATTTCAAAAATATAAAGAAAAAGAATTGCATGGCCCAGTTTTCTTACATTTAATTACTGAGAAAGGCAAAGGTTATGCACCTGCAGAAAATTCAAAAGATAAGTTTCATGGAGTTTCAAGTTTTGATGTAAAAACTGGAATTCAAAATAAATCAAAAGATAAAACCTATACAAATGTTGTAAGTGATACTTTATTAAAAATTGCTAAAAAAGATAAAAAGGTCGTAGCTATATCAGCAGCTATGCCATCAGGAACAGGTTTAGATAAATTTCAAGAAATATACCCAGATCGGTTTTATGATGTAGGTATAGCCGAACAGCATGCTGTTACATTTGCTGGCGGTATGACCACAGAATCAATTAAGCCCTTTGTTGCTATATATTCAACTTTTCTTCAACGAGCATATGACCAAATAATCCATGATATTGCTTTACAATCTTTGCCAGTACGTTTTTTAATTGATCGATCTGGCTTTGTTGGTGCTGATGGAGCTACTCATGCAGGATCTTTTGACTTAACTTACCTAAGCTGTTTACCTAATTTTGTTGTAATGGCACCATCCTCTGGTGAAGAATTAAAAAATATGATTAATCTATCATTAAGTATAAAGGATAGACCTTCAGCAATTAGATATCCTAGAGATCTAGCTGGAGATTATGATATCAAGAAACCTTTTCAATATATAAAAATAGGAAAAGGTAAAATAGTTAAAAAAGGAAAAAGAATAGCTTTTCTAAATTTAGGAACAAGGCTTAAACAGGTTTTTGAAACATCCAAGCTAATCAAAGATCAATTTAAAATTGAAAGTACTATTGTTGATATGAGATTTGCAAAACCGATAGATAAATTAATAATTAAATCTCTATTAAAAAATCATGATATTTTTATTACCATTGAAGAAAATGCTATTGGTGGATTTTCAAGTCAAGTTAATGACTTTCTCTTAAATTCAATTAGTAATACTCCTAAAATATCAAATATTTTTATGAAAGATGAATTCATAGATCAATCTGATATAGGGGATCAATATCTTCAATCTGGGATATCTCCTGAGTTAATTCTAAAGCGAGTTTCTAAATTACTAAAACAGCTTTGATCGACTAATCATCAAAAGATCAGCAATTACAAAGTTAGTCATCGCAATACCAACTGGTACAGCTCTTATTCCAACGCAAGGATCATGACGACCGACAGTTCTAACTTTTGAATTTTTCATATTTTTTGTGACTGTACTTTTTTCTGATAGAACAGAACTAGTAGGTTTAACTACGTATCTAAAAATGATCTCTTGTCCCGATGAAATACCACCTAGGATCCCACCGGCGTGATTACTATGAAATTTTATTTTATTTTTTTTTATACTCATCTGATCAGATGAGTTAGTGCCATCTAATTCTACTAAGTTGAAACCAGTACCAAATTCAATGCCCTTTACTGCATTAATACTCATGATAGCTTTTGAAAGTTCTGAATCTAGCTTTTGATAGATAGGTTCACCAATACCAATAGGGCAATTTTTAACTCTTACTTCTATAATAGCTCCAAGAGAAGACCCATTTTTTCGATGTGTTAAAATTAAATCTTCCCATTTTTCAACAATACCTTTGTTTGGTGAAAAAAATGGATTTTTATTAATAAAATTTTCATTCCATTTATCAGTTTTAATTTTTTCATTACCAATTTGAATTACTCCACTTGTAATCTTCATTTTTGGTTTTGTAATTTTTGATATAAGCATCTCTGAGAGAGCACCAGCTGCAACACGCATAGCTGTTTCTCTGGCACTTGATCGACCTCCTCCTCTGTAGTCAAAGTTCTTATATTTCATATGATAAGTATAATCAGCATGACCTGGTCTAAACTTATTTTGAATATTGGAGTAATCTTTACTTCTTTGATCCTCATTGTAGATTATGAATGAAATAGGGGATCCAGTACTTTTACCATTAAAGACACCAGATAATATTTTAACAATATCTTTTTCATTTCTTTGAGTTGTAAATTTTGATTGGCCCGGTCTTCTTGTGTTTAATTTTGACTGAATATATTTTAAATCAACTGGTATATTTGCAGGAAAACCATCTACTACACATCCAATAGCTTCCCCATGGCTTTCTCCCCAAGTCGTAAATTTCAATAAATTTCCAAAAGAATTGTGTGACATTATTTTTATTTATTGCTGAACTCAGTTAACAAATTAGCTACTCCTTCAGCCTCATCAACAGCTACCATACCTACGGTATGATAACCACAATCAACGTGATGAATCTCTCCAGTTACCCCAGATGAAAGATCACTCAACAAATATGCGCCTGTATTTCCAACATCCTCTAAGGTTACATTTCTTTTCAAAGGTGAATTAAGTTCGTTCCATTTGAGAATAAATCTAAAATCACCAATTCCAGAGGCGGCTAAGGTCTTAATTGGACCAGCTGAAATAGCATTAACTCTTATATTTTTGTCACCCATATCAACAGCTAAATACTTAACTGATGCTTCTAAGGCTGACTTAGCAACACCCATTACATTGTAGTGAGGCATTACCTGTTCTGCACCATAATATGTTAAAGTAATGATGCTTCCACCTTCACTCATTAAATCATAACAATATTTACATGACTCAGTAAAAGAATAGCAAGAAATATTTAGACTATTTAAAAAATTTTCTTTGGATGTGTCAACATACTTTCCTCTTAATTCATTTTTATCTGCAAAGGCCACAGCATGAACAAAAAAATCTAGCTTACCCCATCTCTGTTCAATTTCTTTAAATGTATTTTGAATAGATCCTTCATTGCTAACATCACATTGTATTAAAAAATCTGAATTTACTGACTTTGCTAAGGGTTCAATTCTCTTTAATAAAAGATCATTTTGATATGTAAATGCCAAATCAGCTCCAAATTTAGAGCACTGTTGAGCTATACCCCAAGCAATTGATTTATCATTAGCTACGCCCATAATCAGGCCTTTTTTATTTTTTAGATCCATTTTTAATTAAAGTTTATATAATACTCATACCATGTCAGACGAAAATTTAAATCCTATTATTCAATTCAAAGAATGGTTTAATCTTGCCATATCTAAAGAAATCAATGATCCAAATGCAATGTGTTTATCAACAATCAGTTCTGACAATAAACCTCACTCTAGAATGGTCCTTCTCAAAGATTATAACGATGAAGGTTTTGTTTTTTACACTAATTACGAAAGCAACAAAGGCAATGATATAAGTATTAATTCTAATGTTTGTCTTAATTTTCACTGGAAATCTCTTTTAAGACAAGTTCGAATAGAGGGTGCTATTGAGAAGTTATCTGAAGAAATTTCAGATAAATATTA
Source organism: uncultured Alphaproteobacteria bacterium (assembly GCA_902521155.1). Classification (GTDB taxonomy): domain Bacteria; phylum Pseudomonadota; class Alphaproteobacteria; order HIMB59; family HIMB59; genus HIMB59. The sequence goes on from CABYQR010000009.1 coordinate 34,749, forward strand.
TAATACTCGTCATTACTTAAGTAGAATCGGCGCTTGGGCTTCAGACCAATCAAGAACTTTGAATAACAGAAAAGAATTAGAAGAAAAAATTGAATTTTATAAAGAAAAATATCCCGATGAAAAAAAAGTACCAAGACCACCACATTGGGGAGGTCTCTTAATTAGACACAGAAAAATAGAGTTTTGGCAGGATATGCCACATAGAATACATAGAAGAGAGGTCTACGAATACCAAAGGGGAGTGTGGGGTAGATTTACCCTCAATCCTTAGTTTTATTATTTAAATGCTCTTCCCATCTTTTTAATAAATCTGAGCTAGAGGACTCTTTGTGGTTTCCACCTATTCCAAATTTTAAATCTATGTTATGCTTTTGGCAGGTATCATATTCTAATATCTTTGTTGGATCAGATCTATCCCCTCCATTTGCAAAAATAATCTTACTATTATTAAATTTTCTTCTTACCTTTATTAACAAATTACTTGCACTTCCTTTTTCATCGTCATCGAATTCCATAACTTCATTTACAACACCTAAATTCTCTATGACATAAACTCTATGTTTTATATCCATAAAAAAGTTACCTTTTTTTTTACAAAGCCAATTATTTGAATTTACTCCGACTATTAAATAATCAGATAATTTACGACAATCTTTCATCATCATTATATGCCCAGGATGAATGGGGTCAAATCCACCAGAAACAATACTAATTATCTTATTTTCCATTTGCTATAGATATTAAATATTCCTTAAGTTTAATTTGATCACTATTAGAAATATAATTTGGTGAGACCTCTAAAATTTCATTCCAGCTAGTCAAATAGTTTAAATTAACATTCATTTTTTTTATATTTTTTTTTGCAGAAGGATAAATGTCATAAAAAAAAATAACAAATATATCTTTCACACTTAATTTGCTTTTTCTCATAGACTTAATAAAATGTATTTTACTCCCACCATCCGTAGCCATATCTTCAATCAAAATAGAAGAGGAATTAGATTTAAAGTCACCTTCTATTAACTTACCTTTACCAAATCCTTTAGGTTTTTTTCTAATATAGATCATTGGTAGTTTTAACTTCTGGCATAAAAAAGAAGAGTATGGAATTCCTGCTGTTTCTCCTCCAGCTATTAATACCGATTTCTTATATTTTTTTCTAATCTGCTTAGCCATTTCACTAATTATTAAATTTCTCTCTTTGGGAAAAGAAATTAATTTTCTGCAATCGACATATACCGGGCTTTTCTTTCCTGAAGTCAGGGTGAATTGGTTTTTGAAATTAATATTTACACTACCAATCTTAAGCAGTATATCTGCTATTTTCTGTCTAGAATTTTGGATTTTGACCTTCGACATTTCTCAGAACAATACTTAACATCATTCCATACCTTTTCCCATTTTTTTCTCCAATTAAATGGTCTATTACAAACTATACAAATTTTAAAGATATTTTTATTCAGTTAAATTATTTTTTCAATTTCTTTGTTTTGTAAGTTACCATTTATTATAACAAGGGGGCATAGTAAAGTATTAGACTTCTCGTAAATTAACTTATCTATAAGTGGACCAGGTTTTCCGATATCAGAACTTGTTGCTAAGACAATAGTTGAATTTGATGAGTAGGTATTAAGAAATGTAATAAAGTTATCAATTTCATTCATTTTAAATATTTCTGATTGAGCTTTAATCTTAGAATTTTCAAATATAAATTCATGTACCTCTTTATGTTTAAGTTTTTCATTTTTAATTTGATCTTTATCTAAAATTTTTTCTGCAGATGTAGTGAGCATCATTCCATCACTTATACTTTCTATAAAACTTATAGTTGTAACATCTGATTTAGTTAATTTAGCTCTTTTAAGAGCAAATTTAACTGCTGTCCACATTTCTTTGCTTTGATCAATAACTATAAAATAATTTCTATTGGTATTTTTTTTCATTTTTTTCTAAAAATTAAATTTGATAATAAGCTAAAAATTATAGAAAAGATAATTAATATAAAAACATAAAAGAATGACTGTTGAGTCAATAATAACTCAAGTTTGTTTGTGATACCTCTCTTTTCAATAATAAGATTTTTTTTTGAAACAGATATTACTTCGCCTTCTTCTATTTCATAAAATGTGATTGCAATATTACCTGCTGGTATATTATCTGGAATTTTAAATTTTTTGAGAAATAGACTTCCATCAACGTTCTCTAGTTCTTCTTCATGGTATAAACCTTTATTTTGAAGAGCAGTTCTAATTTCGTAAAGTTCTTGTCTGTAATTACTTATTAAATAATGTTTTTTTGTTATACCCGGTATTAAAAAAATTTCACTTAAAGATATTTTTGGAGATGAGAAAATTGCAAAAAAACTTGGTATTTCACTTAGTTCTTTAGTTTTGTTAATCCAAAAAAAATTCTCTTTTATTTTTCTATAAAGTCTTGCATTTTTCTTTTCACCCTCAAAAATTATTATAACTTTATCATTTATTTTTTTTTGACCAAATAACATTATTTCTTCACCTAGAAAATTTGAATTAATTTCAATTTTAAATTTGTCAAGTGTGAAGTTAGAAGAAATTGCTAAACTTGGATAAAGAAATAGTAATATAAGTATTTTATACATAATTTATTTCATAAAGATTAATCGGTGTTTTGAATAAATCATAAAGTAAGAAAGATGCTATTGTTATTAATAACATTCCAAAAAGTACTTTTAAGTTTTCTTGATCAAATCTATCTATTACTCTTGAGGCAATAGCCGCACCAACTGAACTACTTACAATTAAAAATATAGCTAAAATAAAATCAATATTTTGATTTATATAAATTTGAAGAAATAAAGATGTAAATGAAACTAGAGTTATGTTAAATAGTGAAGTTCCAATAACACTAATTGTCTTCATTCCAAGTAAATAAATCATACATGGGATTAAAATAAATCCCCCTCCAATTCCAGTTAGGCCTGTAAGCATTCCAATAAAAAAACCGATTGATAGTGGTGCTAGAACGCTAATATATAGTTTTGATTTTCTATATTTAAATTTTAGTGGTAATCCATGTATCCATGAATGTTGATGAAGTTTTAGTTTTTTATTTTTATAAATAAGATTAATTTTTGCTGATTCATAAAGAATAAAAATAGCAGTGATTAATAGTAAAACTATATATATAGAGTTTAAATAATTATCTATTAAGCCAATATTTTTTAAATTATTTAAAAGTAATACCCCGCACAATGTTCCAATGAGACCCCCAGATACCAAAGTAATCCCCATTTGATAATCAATATTTTTTTTTTGATAGTGACTTATGACACCTGTAGAGGTAGATGCAAAAACTTGAACTGTAGTGGTTCCAACAGCAACTGAAGGGGGTATGCCAACTAGTATAAGCAAAGGGGATGATATAAAACCTCCACCAATTCCAAATAAACCTGAAATAAAACCTATTCCTACCCCAAGCGATATTAATAGATAAATATTGATAGATATTTCAGCTATTGGTAGGTAGAAGTTCATATATTGAGTAGATTTACTTTTAATATATTTTATATATTAAATTTATGATTAATTACACTTTGGCTTTTGCTTGTTCTCAAGATGGTTTTATAGCTAGACACTCAAGGGATAATCCCTTTGAATGGACCTCAAAAGATGACCAAATTCACCTACAAAATCTAATAAAAAATAATGAATGGCAAGTTATGGGTAGAACAACACATGAATTAAATCCAAATAAAACAAGAAAAAGAATTATATTTTCTCGGGGTACTGATGAAATTAAGTTAATTAACCCCAACATAAAGAATCAATATTATTTTAATCCTGATCTTCACCAATGGGAGGACTTTGAAAGACTGTGCAAAGACAGCGTCTTAATCTTAGGTGGAACAAAAGTTCATGATTTTTTCTTATATTCTAAACTCATAGACTCCATGTATATTACAGTTGAACCTTTAAATTTTAAAGAAGGAGTTCCAGCATTTTCCTATATAAATTTCTCAGACATTATCCCATTTTTTAAAGAACAAGGTTTTTCAAGCCAGGAAGAAATAATAAATGATAAAGGAACTAAGTTAATTAATTTTAAGAAGATCTAATAGTATTTCATAATCTTCCTGATTGTTTACATTAAAAAATTCTGCTTCTGATTTTTTATTTACATTAAGATATTTAAAACCAATTTCTTCAGCAAATTTCATTATTTTATAACCATCATTATTATTTAAAATTTGATCTAGGTAGGAAAAAGATTTGATAGACCAAAATGAGAACATTGGTTCTACAGAACCATTTATCTTTGATATAAATGCCATCTCTTTTATTTTGTCTTGAGCTTTAAATAGGTCTATATAATCGTTATTGATGATGGGTGCATCTGTAGGCAAAATTGTAAACCAAAGATCTTCTTTAGTGTTTTGATAATTATACATCGCACTATGAAGCCCTGCTAACGGACCCTTATATCCAGAAATTTTATCTCTAACTATTTCTAAATTAAGATATTGATATTTATCTATATCATTATTTGCATTTATAATAATTTTTGAAACTTTTTGTTCTAAATTATCTATTATATTTTCAATAAAAAATTTATTATCTAGTTTTAAAAAACTTTTATTTTGAAAATTCATTCTAGAGGATTTCCCTCCCGTCAAAATTACTGAAATTAAATTCTTATTCACTTAAAATTCTATGACTTCCTGAAAGAATACTAAATCTTTTTCCTCTAAGTCTTCCAATCATAGTAAGATCTTTTTTTCTAGCAATTTCTACTGCCCATGAAGTAAAACCAGACCTTGAGAGCAATATTGGTATCCTCATTTTGATACACTTAATAACCATCTCACTAGTTAACCTTCCAGATGTGTAAAAAGACATATTTTCTGTCTTTAATTTCTTTTCTAATATTAATCCTGCTATTTTATCAACTGCATTATGTCTTCCGACATCTTCAAAATAATAAAGAGGTCTGTCTTCCTGACAGAGGACACATCCATGAATGGCTCCAACTTTTAAATACAAGCTAGGTTCTAAATTTATTTTTTTTGATAAATTCAATAGTTGGTTATTTGTAATTTTATTTTTTTTATTAAGTTTTACAGACTCAATTTCTTCAAACAAATCTCCAAATACAGTACCTTGGGCACAGCCGGAAGTATTAACCTTTTTTTTAAGTTTTTTTTCAAAATTTGTTTTATCATGAGTTCTAACCACTATTGTTTTTAGGTCTCTATGGTATTCAATTTTTTTTATATCTTCGTAATTCATAACCATACCTTGGTTATATAAATAACCTATAGAGAGGTATTCAGGATAATCGCCAATAGTCATCATCGTTACAATTTCTTGGTTATTCAAAAATAGAGTTAGAGGTTTCTCCTCTATGATAGGAATATCAATTTTTTCACCTTTTTCATTTATTGTGTTTTTATATTTGAAAAGTGACTTATTGTTGATGCTAGGTTTAATTAAAAATTCTGTCATATTTTTTAAGATTGTATTATGGTGATGTCGTGAAGACAATAGCAGTAATTGGATGGAAAAACAGTGGTAAGACAACACTTGTTTCTAATTTAGTAAAATTTTTTGACTCTCAAGATATAAGTGTGGGGGTAATAAAACATGCTCACCATAGTTTCGATATAGATCATCCTAATACCGATAGTTATAAAATTAGAAAATCAGGTGCCTATAAAACAACAATAATCTCTGAAAATAGACTAGCCCATATAGAAGAAAAAAAAAATAATGAAATAAATTTCAATGAATTAATAAATTTAAATTCTGGATGCGATATTCTTATTTTTGAAGGTTTTAAGAAAATAGATAGTTTAAAAAAAATTGAAGTTAGGCTTAAACAAAATAATAAACAGGCCTTATACAATACTATTAAGAATGTTAAATTATTAATTACTGATGATAATGAAAGTCATCCCATTAAAACATTAAATCATAACCAAATTGATCTAATTGCAGGCGAGATTCTTAATGACAAACTCTAATTTAATATCATTAAAAAAAGCCATTCAATTAATTGATAAAGAAAAAAAAAATTTATTTAAAATTTCTAAAATTAAATTATCTAAAGCATTAAATAAAGTAGTGGCAGAGGACATCCTATCTCCCATAAACCTTCCATCTTTAGATTGTGCAGGATTAGATGGTTTTGTTTTTAATAGTTCTCACAAATCAAAATTACCCATATCAAAAAAAATGATTACACCTGGCAAAATCTTTAAAAATCATAGCCATAATTACGCTTATAGAATTAATACTGGGGCGATTATTCCAAAAAATCTTTCTAATTTTGTATCTAATGAAAATTCAAAAACTGATAATGTAAGTTTATTTATATCTCAATCAAAAATATCTAATAAGGATATTAAAAAAAAGGGAGAAGATTTAAAAAAAGGAAAGATCCTTATTAGAAAAAATGAAAAAATTAATTTTCTTAAGTTATCTTTGCTTGCCTCAGCAGGTATAGTAAATGTCAAAATTTTTAGTTCCTTAAAAATTGGTATTGTATCCAATGGTGATGAATTAGTAAAAATAGGTAATATCAAAAAAAAAGAACAGGTGTATGACTCCAATAAGTTGCAAATTATTAATTTTCTAAAAAAGTTTAATGTTTCAATTAAAGATTTAGGTATTTTAAAAGATAATGAAAAAAAAATAGAAAACTTTTATAAAAAAAGGATCCAAAAATATGATTTGATTATTAGCTCTGGTGGATCTTCTTTTAGCTCAGGAGATTTAATATCTAAATTTTTAAATAAAAATACTAAAACAATTTTTAAATATATTCGCATTCAGCCAGGCAGACCTATAATTTTTTCAAAATATAAACAAAAATATATTTTTTCTTTACCAGGGAATCCTCTAGCGGTTCTAGTTAATTTAATATTTTTAGTATCTTTTTTTATTAATCCATCAGCAGGTAAAATGTTTTCTCTTTCTCAAAAAATTAAATCTGGATTTAATGATACTAAAAACCCTAATATAACTAAATTTTACAGAGTTATTATCAAGAACAATATCGCTTTTCCTCATAATTCAAAAGGATCTGCTAAACTCATATCAGTTTCAGAGTCTGACGGTTTAATGGTTATAAATGAAAATGTTAAAAGTATTAAAAAGGGCAATATTTACGAATTTTTTAAATTTGAAATTTAATTTTTATTAAATTTTTTAATTTGATTATTGATATTAAATTATAATTGTTGTCAGCACAGTAGTTTTTAAAATCAAATTTTGATAAAGGATCATCACTTTCTACTAAAAGAATATCATTTTTTTTTAATTTTCTAATAAATTTTGCTGCTTTAAGGACAGGAATAGGGCATTCGAAACCTTTAGTGTCTAGATAATATTCCATATATGTATATATTTATTTTATTATTTAATGGAAATAAAGAACTTAGAAATAATTTTAGCCTTAGATAGTGAAAAACATTTTAATAGAGCTGCAGAAAAGCTAAGCATATCTCAACCAGCTTTATCTATGAAACTAAAATCTCTTGAGAATGAAATTGGTGTTAAATTAGTAAGGCGAGGAAAAAATTATATTGGTCTTACTCCTGAAGGAGAAGCCTTAAAAGATAAGTTTCAAAAAATTATAAAGGAGTACTCTAATATTAAACAATTAAGTAGCGAATTAAAAAATAATCTTACAGGAAATTTAAAGATTGGCGTAATTCCAACAGCTTTAATTGACATTTCTTTCTTGCTAAATAATTTTGTTAAAAAATTCCAGAATGTTAAACTTCAAGTTTTTTCAATGCCATCGAATGAAATAGATAAAAATCTTCACGATTTTAAAATAGATTTAGGAATAAGCTATCTAGAAAACGAGCCTATTCTTGGTGTTGAAAAAATCCCTTTATATAAAGAAACATATTACTTAATTTCAAAGAGAGAGGATCTTAGAGATTTAAAAAGTATAAATTGGCATCAATGTGGGGATCTTGACCTTTGTTTAATTTCTAAAGAAAATCAATTTAGAAGAATTTTAGATGCAGTTTTTAAAGAAAATAATATTAACCCGAAGGTTCTTATTGAGTCTAACTCACTGACGCATATATACTCTCATGTAAA
>CABYQR010000010.1 GCA_902521155.1 uncultured Alphaproteobacteria bacterium
CTTTCGATTTAAGAGTTTCCTCTCTTATATTAGTCCATAATTTTCTTAAGTAGTTGAAGTCAGCAATTATGTCCTCATCCTGAGCCGTTATAGCATTTGTCCTTATTATTATTGACATCCCTTCTGGTAAATTAAATCCATCATGTAGCTTTTTGAGTCTTTTTCTATCTAGTTGATTAGAAATTTTCTTTGAAACACCACCATTAGAGGAATTATTTGGAAGTAAGACACTGTATCTTCCAGGTAAAGATATAAAAGTAGTTATTGCTGCCCCTTTATTTCCTCTTTCCTCTTTAACTATTTGTATTAAAAGTACTTGATCTTTTTTAATAACATCCTGAATCTTATATTTTCTATAAAAAGATAAAAATTGCTTTTTATTCTTCTTTTCATCATCAATTTCCTCATTTGAATTCTCATTTTTTAAAATTTTTTCATTATGAGGTATCTTAAAATAGCTAGGATGGATCTCATCAAAAGGTAAAAAAGCCTTTTTTTCAGTTCCAAAATCAATAAAGGCAGCCTGTAAAGAGGGTTCAACTCTAGAGACGGTTCCCAGGTAAATATTATTCTTTTTACTAGATATTAATTCATCAGAATAGTCGAAATAATTAACTTCTTGACCGTCTGTTGCAATAATACAGATTTCTGAATTGATGTTTCCATCAATAAAAATTCTTTTTGACATGTTTTTAAATCCTTTTGATATGATAAATTACAAACAACTTTTGAGTTATTTGTTATGAAACTTTTTAATTTGATAAAATACATTTTCTTAATTCTTGTACTAGGTATTTCTATACTTATTATTTTTATTTGGAATATCCAAGAAGAATTACCAAAGAGTAATATATCTGATTATTTTCCAAATGAAATAACTAAAATATATGACGAAAATTATGATCTTTTATATCACGTAGGTACAAGAGATAGATTTTATCTAGAATATTCAGACATACCCTTAAATATGATTAATGCTATCATGGCAGCCGAAGATAAGACTTTTTTTGAACACCAGGGTTTTGATATAAAAGGTATTGCCAATGCTTTTAAAATTAATATTAGAAATATTTTTAAAAAGACTGATAGTAATTATGTAGGTGCTTCAACTATTACCCAACAATTAGTTAAAAATATTCTTTTAAATAATGATCAAACAATATCAAGAAAACTAAAAGAATTAATTTTATCTATAAGGATAGAAAGATCATACTCAAAGAAATTTATTTTAGAATTATATTTAAATGAAATTTATTTTGGAAGAAGATCCTATGGCATAGCCTCAGCTGCTCATAACTATTTTAATAAATCTATCTTCGATTTAGAATTAAATGAATTTGCTTACCTTGCAGCTCTTCCAAAAGGTCCAAATAATTATGATCCAAAAAAAAATTATAAAAAAGCTTTAGATAGAAGAAATTATGTACTTAAACAAATGTTATTAAATAAATTTATTACCCCAGATGAGTATGATACTGAAGTTAATAAAAAAATAACAGTCTCTGATAGGGATAATAAAAAATATTTATTAGATTATAAAACTGATTATATTTTACAAAGTATAGATAAATATTCCTCATATTCGAGTAATGCTTACTATATCCAATCAACTATAAATCAAGATATTCAAAGAATTGCAGAAAAATCTTTAGTAGATAATTTATTTTTACTTGAAAAAAAATATCGAAGTTGGCAAGGTTCTTATAAAAACCTTGATAATATCATAAAATCTGATTTAAAAAATAATTGGGTTATAGCCAAAGTTTCAAAAATAAAAAAGGATCACACTGAAGTTACCATTTTAAATAGTGATGAAATTATTAATCTTAGTCATTTAGATAATTTATTTGGTTCTAAAAAACAAAACCCAAAAAACTTTTTAAAAGTTAATGATTTCATATTTATTACTAAAATTAATAATCAATATCTCTTTGCACAAGAACCTAAAATCAATGGTTCAGTTTTGGTTATTGATCCATTTAATGGAGATATACTAGCAATGGTCGGTGGTGTTAGTTATCTTAATAGTAAGTTTAACAGGGCAACACAAGCTTTTAGACAACCTGGTTCCTCCATTAAACCATTTATTTACGCACAAGCAATTGAACAAAATAAATATCTACCAAATTCAATTATACTTGACTCTGATATCATTCTAGACCAAGGGCCTAATTTACCTACATGGATTCCTAAAAATTATTCTAACAAATCTTATGGCACAATGACTTTTAGAAAAGCATTAGAGACTTCTAATAATCTGGTTACTTTAAAAATAGGACTAGATTTAGGACTACCATCTGTTAATTCTTTTTTTAATAATATTAACTTATATCAAAATAATAAATCTAATGATGTATATTCTTTATTATTAGGTGCTATAGAAAATAATTTATTAAATATTACAAAATCATACTCATTATTTGTTAATGGAGGATATGAGGTAAATCCTAATATCATTAAAAAAGTAGTTTCAGACACAGGTCAATTAATAGCTAATCAAGACTACTATGAATGTAAATTTTGTAAATTTAATATAAAGGATAGATCTTATAGAAAACCAATAATCAAACCTAACAATTTAAATTCCATTACTCCTCAAACATCTTTTCAGATACTAAATATTTTACGTGGTGCGGTTGAAAGAGGAACAGCTAAATCTTTAAATGAAATTGATTATCCTATAGCGGGGAAAACAGGAACTACAAATGAAAGTAAAGATTTGTGGTTTTTTGGACTGACGCCAAAATTCGTTGTAGGTGTGTATGTTGGATATGATATACCTAAAAAAATAGGCTATAAAGAAACAGGATCATCTGTAGCCTTACCTGTTTTTAAAAGTTTTATAAAAGAATACTTGAATAATAATGACCTTGATAACGATGCTTTTTTCATACCTCAAAACTTAATTTTAAAAAAAATTGATATTGATACTGGTTTATTTTCAGATCAAGATGACTCTATGATAGAATTTTTTACTAAAGATCAACTTGAAACTATTAATAATCTTAATAAAGTGGATAATATAGGTGGAATTAATTAATGGATAAGTTTGAATTTATAAACCTTTTAAAAGAAATAGATGATCTTTTGGACTTAACAGGGAGGGGTCTTTGACTACAATACCACCACTAAGAAAATTGAAGAAATAAATCTAATTCTTTCTAACTCAGATAACTGGATTAATATTGATTTAATTAATAAATCTCAATCAGAGTTAAAATCATTGAAACGTAATTTAGAAAGTTTTGATGAATTTAAAAAGCAATATTCAGAATATAAAGAATTTGTTGATATCTATGATTCTTTTCTAGATAAGGAAAAAAATGAATTAATTTTAAATTTAAAAAATTTAAAAATAAGTTTAAACAAATTGAAAATTCAATCTTTATTAAATGGTAAAGCTGATGATTGTAATTGTTTTTTAGAAATTCATGCAGGTGCAGGAGGTACTGAAAGTCAAGATTGGGCTGAAATGCTTTTAAGAATGTATGAGAGATTTGCTGAAAAAAACAATTATAAATCTACTATCATCGATTTCCAAAAAGGTGAGGATGCAGGTATTAAAAATGCAACTATTCTTGTTTCGGGTTTTAAATCTTATGGATACTTAAAAAAAGAGTCTGGTATTCATAGACTAGTCAGGATTTCTCCCTTTGACTCAAATAAAAGAAGACACACTAGTTTTTCGAGTGTATGGACATATCCAGAAGTAAATGAAAATATTGAAATTGAAATTAATCCCAAAGATATAAGGGTAGATACGTTTAGAGCATCAGGTGCAGGTGGACAGCATATTAACACAACAGATAGCGCTGTAAGAATTACCCACCTTAAATATAATGTTGTTGTGCAAAGTCAAAATGAAAGATCTCAACACAGAAACAAAGATACAGCAATGAAAATGCTTAAATCTAGAGTTTATGAAATTGAATTAGATAAACAAAATGATGAAAAGAAAAAGAATGAAAGTAATAAAAAAGAAATAGGCTGGGGTAATCAAATAAGATCTTATGTACTTCACCCATATAAAATGATTAAGGATTTAAGAACAAACTATCAAACATCCAAAACAGACTATGTATTGGATGGTAATATTTTTGAATTTTTAGAATCAGGGCTCGTAGATGCAAAAGATTAAATATATAACCATTTTATTAATACTAATTTTAATAAATAAATCCTTCGCTTATGATTATTCATTTAAAAATAAAGATTATGAAATAAATTTAGATTTCGTAAACGGCAACATTAAAAGTTTAAAGTTTATATACTTTAATGGAGAACAAAAAAATTTTGGTTTAATTGATTATAATAAAAATAATATAGACATATCTATAAGTACTAATCAAATTTCTTTTGATCAATTTAAAAAAGTTTTTCCAAAACCACAAAAAAATCAAAAACTTAATAGAAAAATAATATTTAATTGGGACATAGCAGAGCTACTTATTTCAGAAAATTATTCATTAAAATCCAATAAACTAAAATTTTTATACGACAAAGGTTTTAAATCAATGACATTTTTTGACTCAAAAAAAGAGTTTGAATTCTCTATTATACCTTCAGATTTAAATAATAAGCAAATTTACTTATTTTCAAAAAATGCTGGCCAGTTTTTTTATGCTCAAAAAATTACTAAAAATGTAATAGGTGGTGTTCTGATAGGTAAGGGTGATTTTAGAAAATTTGATGATTATGATTTGAATGTAAAAGTTAAAGATTTTAGTATAAATAAAGAAGGTCAGTTTTATGATTTAATTTTTACATCTAGATTACTAGATATATTTTCTATATTACAAAATAGCCAAGATAAATTTAATTATATGGAAGTACCTATCTCGAAAAGAGGAAAAAAATTCACTTTTGATCATGCTCTGATGCTAGGGGGTACCGTAGCATTTTCATTTAAAGGAGAGGCAAATCCAAGTCAAAAAACTGCTAATGTAAATGGTACATATGGGCCTTTATATTTATTCGAGCAGAATTTTAAAAATATTCCTTTTGTCAGTGAGTTATTTGGAAAAAATGTTGAAGAGAGCCTGTTAGCTGCTGACTTTAAAGTTAAAAAAAATGGAAATAAAACTGAATTCATCTTTAATCCTTTATCTATTCTAACACCCGGTAAAACAAGAAACTTTTTCGATATCTGGGAGTAGTTGTTTAATAGATTTTAATCTTATCACCAACAGTTATAAAACCTGATGAAATGATCTCTGCTCTTACTCCACTTTTATTTACTAATAATTTTACTAAATTTGGTATGTCTAACTTTTTTTGTAGATAATTGCAAGGTTGACACAATTCATGTATTTTTAAAACAACGTTTTGAATAATAATTTTTTTATTAATATACTTACTTAAATTAATTCCTGAAATAATAATATTTCTTCTAAAATCTTTGTATTCTACATTTTTTCTAATATTTTTGTTAAATGCATCTATTTCCTCTAAATTTATAAACGTTACTTGCTCTTTTTTATTTTTATAATGATTATAATATCTATCATTAACAATGCCTTTATCTTTTTCAAGGAAAGCTTGATTTACATAGCACGTTTTATTATCACTAGTGCTTGTTATATTTATAAATTCTATTTTACTCATTTTTTTTAAATGAATTATTTTACTTATTCTTGTATATTTATATTTATGAATGATGATACTAATTTATATAATCAAAGAAATATTTTAATTAGAAACTTTTTAATTTTTTCTAGATTAGCTCCATTTGTAACTAGTTTTATAGGTTCTATTCTCATCAATAAAATCTTTCTAAAAACACCTAATCTTATTAATCTTGACACAATTGTAATTTTTATTTCCCTATACTTGGTTTTATATGTTTTCATTTCATACACAAAAAATCTTTGTGAACAACTTGCTGTAGTTAATCAAAAGATTAATACCCACAGTAAAAATTAAAAATATTAAATTTAACAGTTTTTTACTTCACCTAGGCCCATAATAGTTTATAAAAGAACAAAATATGAACAAAAATGAGTCTGATAATAATCCTATGCCTGATCTTATTCCCTTTGTTTTATCTAGGATTTCTGCTGGATTTCCTTCTCCTGCTGATGATTATATAGAAAATAACCTTAGCCTATCTGATTTACTTATCAAAAATCATTTATCTACTTTTCTGATGAAGGCAAGTGGAGACTCTATGATTGAAGTTGGCATTAATCACAATGATATCTTATTAGTTGACCGTAGTTTAGATGCTAAAAATAGAGATATTGTAATTGCCATATTTGAGGGCAATCTCACCGTAAAACGGCTTTTGATTAAAGCAAAAGAATCCGTAGTGTTGAAGTCTGAAAATCCCTTATATGATGATATTTTGATACCTGAGATTTCAGATCTAGAGATATGGGGTGTTGTGACTAGCGTTATTCATCAGTTTATAAAATAGATGAAAGTAGTTGCCTTGGTGGATTGTAATTCTTTTTATGCCTCTTGTGAGACTATCTTCAAACCATATCTACGAAATCAACCAGTAGTGGTCCTGTCTAACAATGATGGCTGCGTGATAGCTAGGAGCTCCTTAGCAAAGAAGATAGGTATTAAAATGGGAGTTCCTTTTTTTCAAATTAAACAAATAATCAAAAAACACCCAGTTCAGGTATTTTCTTCTAATTATAGCTTATATGGCAATATTTCATCCAGGGTTATGGGTGTGTTAAAAAATTATTGTGATCAACTAGAGATATATTCAGTTGATGAGGCTTTTTTAATTCTTAATAAGTTTTCTCAAAGATCTTTTTATACAAGAGCACAGGAAATTCAAAGGGTAACAAAAAAGTGGTTAGGGGTGCCGGTAAGCATAGGTATAGCAAAAAATAAAACCTTATCAAAGGTAGCTAATTATTTGGCAAAAAAGGATGAGACAGGACACCAGGTAGTTGAGTTATTAAATCAAAAGCAAATTGAAATAGCCCTAAAAGTTATAGATGTAGGGGATATTTGGGGAATAGGGCAAAGAATAAACATTTTTCTTCAATCTCAAGGAATAAAATCTGCCTATGATCTGTATAAGTCAGATCCAAGATGGATAAGACAACACCTCGGTGTAGTAGGGGAACGAACATATAGGGAATTACATGGGGAGATGTGTTTCCCTATTATTGAAAAAGAACAAGCGAAAAAGCAATGCAGAGTTTCTAGATCATTTGAAAACTATGTATGTGATTTTAAGAATTTAGAAAAAAGAATAATATCCTATGCAACAAGAGCTTCAGAAAAAATTAGATCAGATAAATTACAAGCAAAAAAAATTACAGTTTTTATTCGAACTAATAAGTTTAATAAGAAATATAATTCTTATAGTGGATTTAAAACGTATGACTTTATTTCGCCCACTAATGATCTATTTGAGATTATTAAAGTGGCAGTAAATACATTACAAAAAATATACCAACCAGGAATTAAATATAAAAAAGCAGGCATACTACTGTCAGATTTAAGTGAAGAAGGTATTTATAATAAAGACTTATTTTTTAATAAATCTGAAGAGAATATCTTAAAAAAAGTAAGAGTTAATAAAGTATTTGATCGTTTAAACCGAAGATATGGTAGCGGGACTATCTGTATAGCAAAAGAGAATTATGAAAGATTCTACATTACTAGACGGAAAAATCTTAGCCCCGCTTACACATCAAGTTTTAATGAACTACCATCCGTTGGTTAATTAACTGCAGGAATAGAAGCCATTGATTCTTCAAAAGCCTTTGTGTCAAAGGAGTCTTCGGCTAGTTTTCCAGAGAAATAATCCATATATGCTTGCATATCAAAATGACCATGACCGCAAAGATTAAATAATATTGATTTAGAATTACCTTCTACTTTGCACTTCAATGCCTCATCAACAGCCCCTTTAATGGCATGTGTTGCTTCAGGTGCAGGCATAATACCTTCCGTTCTTGCAAATTGAATACCGGCCTCTAGACACTCTTTTTGGTTATAAGCACGAGGTTCAACGTGTCCATGATGAACTAAGTGACTAAGCATAGGAGCCATACCATGATATCTTAATCCACCTACATGAGTAGGTGAGGGCATGAAGTCAGAACCTAAAGTATGCATTTTCATCAAAGGTGTTGATTTTAAAGCATCACCAAAATCATATGAAAATTTCCCCTTTGTCAAAGAAGGGCATGAGGAAGGTTCAACTGCAATAGCTCGAACTTCCTGTTCTCCTCTGAACTTCTTTCCAAGAAAAGGATTACAAAGTCCTGAAAAATTACTTCCACCACCAGTACAACCTACAACTATATCTGGATAATCATCGGCAAGTTCCATTTGAAGAAGAGCTTCTTGGCCAATAATTGATTGATGCATAAGAACATGATTTAAAACGCTTCCTAATGCATAATTAGTATCTTCATTGGTAGCAGCAACTTCCGCAGCTTCTGAAATAGCTATTCCCAAGGAACCTGAATTATGTGGATCTTTTTCAAGAATAGCTCTTCCTGAATTAGTTAAATCAGATGGACTAGCTACAACACTTCCACCATAGCTCTCAATAATAGCTTTTCTATAGGGTTTTTGATCAAAGCTTACTTTCACCATAAAAACTTTTATCTCTATGCCGAACCTAGCTCCTGCATATGCTAAAGCAGTACCCCATTGACCAGCTCCTGTTTCTGTGGCAATTTTTTTTATACCCGCTTCTTTGTTATAAAAAGCCTGAGCTAGAGCAGTATTGGGTTTATGACTGCCAGACGGACTTGCACCCTCATATTTGTAATAGATTCTAGCTGGTGTATCTAGCTCTTTCTCTAAAGCACGAGCTCTGACAAGAGGAGTACACCTCCATCGGCTGTAAGCTTCTAATACAGGCTTAGGTATATCAATATATCTTTCTTGAGATACTTCCTGCATGATTAAATCCATTGGAAATAATGGAGCTAAATCATCGGGGCCTATGGGTTGTTTTGTTCCTGGATTTAAAGGGGGACTCATTGGTTCCTTTAAATCCGCTACCAGATTGTACCATTGTTTCGGCACATCACTGTCTTTTAAAAAAAATTTACTATCCTCACTCATGATGAATGAAGCTTAATGTATTTTAAATTAGAAAAGTAGTTTTTATTCTGAGTGGTATCGACTAGATGCTGCTTCTTTATTGATTAATGGTATCAATTGAGCAGTAAGCACTCCCACTAATATTAAAAAACAGCCGAAAATTTGTATTGTTGTTAAGAATTGAGAAAGAATTATCCAAGCAGCCAAGGACCCAAATACTCCCTCTAGAGAGAAGGTTATAGCTGCAGTGGAAGGTTTCACGTATCTTTGTCCAATTATCTGCAATGTATAAGCCACTCCCGATGATAAAACACCCACATATAATAATTCAAATATTTCTTTTTTAATTCCAATCAAAGTCGGATTTTCAAAAATAAAAACAAAAGGGAGACTATAAAGAAAACATAATAAAAACTGTGAAGTAGCTAATGTAAAGGGAGCATCTACAATTTCAAAATATTCATCTATAAATATACAATGTAGTGCAAAAAAAAGTGCGCAAATAATAACTAAAAAATCTGCAAATTGGGCATCAAAAGAATTTTCAACTGTTAAATAGTATGAGCCAATCAAGCATATAGAAACAGATAACCAGATACTCCAATGAATTTTCTTTTTTAATACAAATCGAGAAATAATTGGAACAAAAGGAACATACAAAATTGTTAAAAAAGCTGCATTGCCAATCTTAGTATATTGCAGAGCGTATTGTTGCAAAAAAGTACCCAACAATAAACTTAGTCCAGTAAGAAAAATAATTATAAATAATTTCTTTTTTTTTAATAACTTCTTAAATCTAGGTATTTCTTTAATAGCTAGTGGAAAAATTATTAAACCTCCTATGAGAAATCTAATATTTGTAAAGGTTAACGGTCCAATATGGTCCATTCCTGTTGTTTGAGCAACGAAGGCAGTTCCCCATATCAGGGAAGCTACTACTAGACAGATATTAGAAAAAATGTGTTTGGAGAACATTAAAAATAATGGCTCCGCAGGTAGGATTCGAACCTACGACCTGTCGATTAACAGTCGAATGCTCTACCGCTGAGCTACTGCGGAACGTGGACATAACCTACAATAATTTAAATTTTTTTCAAATCACAAATATAAATAATTATGATTTAATCCCAATATTTTACATAATCATCTTTATTTAATGATGGAATCTCTTTACCTTTAATATCAGGACTACCCACATAGAGATATCCTATAACTTCGCTACCCTCATTAATTGATAGTTCTTTATTGAGATGACTATTTTTAGATGAGAGAAAAGCACCTGTTCTCCAATATGCTCCATATCCCATGTCAAATAAGGCTAAAGAAATATTTTGAGCAGCAACAGCTGTAGACTGTATCTGTTCAATAGCGGGGATTTTAGAATTTTCATTTATTTCTGTTATAAGAATAATAATCATAGGGGCTCTTAATGGTAGATTTTCAAATTTTGTAAGCTTTTCCTGATCTTCTTCACCATTCTTAATGGCTGCATTTTTAAATGCTTTACCTAACTTATCTCTACCATTATCTGTTACTTCAATAAATCTCCAAGGCCTTAACCTTCCATGGTCTGGGGCTCTAAAAGCTGCTTTATAAGCTATATCCATTTGTTCTTTTGATGGTAAGGGACTAGTAAGCTTGGGGTAAGATATTTTATTTAAAAGTGTGTCAAGTGTTTCCATGAGTTAAAACATACATGTAAATTGTTATTTTTAAATAATTTAATTTTTTGGGTTAACTTTATTAATTTTAAAAGGAAAACTGTAATATATTATATTTTAGGAACAAATTTATGAAATCAATATCAGGAAATTGTCTATGTGGCTCTATTCAATTTAAAATATTTGATAAATGTAGATATTCTGTCCTATGCCACTGCACTATGTGTCAAAAATCAAATGCAGAGTTTAGTAATTATACTAAGGTGCAAAAAGATAATTTTAAATTCTTGTCTAAAAAAAATTTAAAATGGTTTTACTCTAGTAAAAACTTTAAAAGAGGTTTTTGCTCAAAATGTGGTAGTTCATTATTTTTTCAATCTCAACATTCTAATACTGAAATAGCAGTATCCACTGGTTCCTTGAACTCAACGGTTCCGGTAAAAGGTCATATTTACTATAAAGATAAAAAATCTAATCTTAGATTTTCTGGTAATCATAAAAAATTTCAACAATCTTCAAAAGGTTTATTTGATAAATATATATTTAAAATTAAATGAATTTATCTATTTTAATAAAAGTTCTATCTATAGTTTTATTAGTTTATCTACTGATAGTTATTTATGTATACGTTAAACAAAGATCTCTCCTTTATCTACCCAATATTGATAACTATGATGATGAACTACTAACTATAGATGCTAAAGAAATATTTATAGAAAATAGTGAAGGAATAGATTTACGCTCAATTTATTATAAACACCCATCTGATACCAAAAATACTTTAGTTATGTTTCATGGAAATGCAGGACCTATAGAAAACCGATTTTATAAAATTAATCACTTGTCAAAATATAAACAAAATATTCTTTTAATTTCATGGCGATCTTTTAGTGGTAATAAGGGTACAGCTGATGAATTAGGATTATACGATGATGCTAATAGTGCTATTAAATGGCTACAAAATCAAAATATTTCTAAAGAGGACATAATTATCTATGGGGAGTCATTGGGAACCGCTGTTTCTCTGGAAATAGCCCAAAACAAGGAATTTAAGGGTATTATTCTAGAAGCTCCTTTTACTTCAATGATAGATGCAGCAAAATACCATTATCCTTATCTACCTGTTTCTTTAATGTTAAAAGATAAATTTTTAAGTAATGAAAAAATTAAAAATATTAAGTCACCCATATTTATTATGCATGCCACAGAAGATGATATAGTTCCCTTTTGGATGGGGAAAAAAATGTATGAATTAGCTAATAACCCTAAACAAAGTTATTTTATTAATGAAAATAATCATTTGGTTACTTATGATAAAAATTTAATGGACAATATGGATATCTTTTATAAATCAATAGGCTTAAATGAATAATTCCCAAAATCTTCCGTCTTTATTTTTCACTAAAGCAAATCAAAATTTAGACAAAACTCATTTATTAAAAATCGACCCTTTGACAAATAAAATTAAAAGTTGGAAATGGTCTGAGACCAAAGATTTAGTATTAAAAATTCATAGTTATTTAGAAAATAAAAATTTATCTAACTCAGAACGTATATTATTAGTGTCTGAAAATAGACCTGAATGGATGGCTGCAGATATAGCTATTATGTCTAGTAGTCTTATAGCTGTTCCTAATTACATTACTTATACCTCTCGGGATTTTGAACACATTTTAAATGACTCAAAACCCAAAGGTTTGATTGTTTCAAATAAAGATCTTCTCAATACTATAATTACAGCTGCTAAAAAAATTCAATATGAAATTGAATTTATTGTTTGTTTTGATCTATTTGAAAATACAAAGTTAGGTAACCTTTCTTTTTTAGAAGATCTAAAAATTGATGATAATTTCAAAAAACTAAAAAAAATTGAAGGTATCCAGAGATCTGATCCAGCTTGTATTATTTATACTTCAGGTACGCAAGGATTACCTAAAGGTGTAATTTTAAGCCATGGTGGAATTTTAAGTAATTGTGAGGGAGCATTTGAATTATTGCAGTCCTTAAAAGATCCTGACTTAACCTTTCTTACTTGGCTACCTTTATCTCACTCTTATGAGCATGTGGTTCAGTTTGTTCAAATTATGATGGAAGCAAAGGTTTTTTATAATCGAAGTATTGATACATTGCTTCCCTCAATCAAAATAGCTAAACCCCATATTATGACTGCCGTACCACGTTTTTATAATAATCTTTTTGCTAAAATGCAGATTAATTTAAAAAACCAATCACAATTTAAACAGAATTTATTTAATCAAACTATTACGCTTGGTACAAAAAAATTATATTTTCAAAACCTCTCTTTTAAAGAAAAACTAATTAATTTTATTTTGGATAAGTTAGTCAGAAAAAAAGTAAAAAATAATTTTGGAGGTAGGTTAGAAGCTTTTGTTTCAGGAGGTGGGCCTTTAGATAGTAAGGTTGGAGAGGCATTGAATGCTTTAGGCTTAAAAACCCTTCAAGGTTATGGATTAACAGAGACCTCACCTGTTGTTAGCTGTAATCCCCTCGATAAAATTAAAGTTGATACTGTAGGACCTATATTTCCTGGGGTGACGGTAAAATTATCAGAAGATGGAGAAATTTTGGTTAAAGGTGAGAACTTAATGTTGGGTTATTGGAATAATCTAGAGGCTACAGATCAAACTATAAAGGATGGTTGGCTCCATACAGGTGACGTTGGAGAATTTGATACAGATGGCTATCTAAAGATAACTGATAGAAAAAAAGATATAATTGTATCTTTGGGAGGGGACAATATTGCTCCCTCAAAATTAGAAAATTTACTTACTCTTTCTCCTGATATAGAACAAGCTTGTGTTTTTGGAGAACAAAAAAACTTTATAGCTGCCTTGATTATTTTAGCCAATGATAGCAAGTCTACTAAAGATGATATTCAAAATTATATTAATCGTATTAATAAGGATTTAACACAACCTGAGAAAATTAAAAAGTTTAGTTTTATTAATGAGCATTTTACAATTGAAAATAATTTAATGACACCCACAATGAAAGTAAGAAGACACGAAGTCAAAAAAAAATACTCTGAAATAATTGATCAATTATTTTAATGCAACTATTTGCTGCTATAGACTTCGAAACATCTTCTAGTGAAAGAAATTCTGCTTGTGCCATTGGTTATGTCATTTTCAATCAATCTAAAATTATTAAAAAACAATCATATTTAATCAAGCCACCTAAACCTGAAGTTCATTATACAGATATTCACGGGTTAACATGGGAAATGCTTAAAAAAGAAAAAACTTTTGACAAGGTTTGGCGATCTATAAAAGATGAATTATTGGCTGTAGATTATTTCTTTGCACACAATGCACCCTTTGATCGTTCTGTTTTGCATTCTAGTTGTTACTACTATAATCTTGATATTCCTCAACAAGAATTTAAAGACACTGTTAAAATTGCAAGAAATTTTTGGGATTTTGAAAATAATAAACTTAATACAGTTTGTAAAAATTTAAGAATACCATTAAATCATCATGATGCCTTATCTGATGCTAAGGGTTGTGCAATGATTGCAATTGAGGCTTTTAAAAAAGGATATGTTATTTAAGCTTTTTGGAAAAGTAACCCATCAATGAAAATAGAATAATTAGAATTAAACTTAAGTAAATTAAGGTATTTATTGAACCAGTCTGATCTAATATTATCCCATAAAGAAAGGGGGATGATGCTGAAGCCATTATACCAAAAAACGTTAACAAAGCCTTTATAGATCCTAAATTTTTCACCCCATACATTTCTGCCCACAAAGAATTTGAAATATTCTCTGTGAATCCATTCGATAAACCCAAACCAGCCATATATAGGTATAATACGTATACATGATCTGAAAATAACATTAATATAAATATTGCCGACATTGGGAGTAGATGGAAAGGTATTAATTTCCTTCCAGTTAATTTATCAATTAAAATACCAGAGATTATAGACCCAGTAATACCACTAACAGCGTAAAAAATAAAACCTTGAGCTAAGTTTATTAATGTCCATGATTTTATTTCAGCAATGTATACTTGATGAAAAAGAAATCCTGTTACTGTAAAGGACATCAACAAAGATAAAGGAAGATACATATAGAATTTAAAATCTTTTAAAACATCTCTTCTTCTCCAAGATATTTCACTTAAATCAATCTTTTCATCTGTATTATTTTCTTTTTTAAAATTATTTATTTTGAAAATAAAATAAAAAAATATGCCAAAAAAAATCAAAATAAATATTGATGAGCTAAACCAAGTAAGCCTCCAGCCTATGGTTAATAGTAAAAAAACTATGGCTGCAGGGTAAATTATCTCACCTACTGAAAAACCAAAGCCTGAAATAGCTAATGCCTTTCCTCGATTGGTATTAAAGTACCTAGCCATAGTAGTTCTTGAAGTATGACCCATAAGACCCTGACCAAATAATCTTAAAAAATAAATAACTAAAAAGAGAAAAAATACATTAAAGACAAAACTGGCCATTAAACAAGTTAATGCAAGGCCTAATAATATGGCCAAAGTATATTTTCTTAAAGATACCGTATCAATTAATTTGCCAGCCCAAATAATAGTTATAGCGCTTAGCACTGTAGCTATGGAATACAAGCTACCAAATTCAGTATTAGTAAGTTTAAAAGTATCCCTGAAATCTTGACTAAATAACGAAATAAAAAATGTTTGACCAAATCCAGATGCAAAAGCTATTAAAAATCCAAAGAATAAAAGATTTAAATTTTTGTAAATAAAATTGAACAAATTAAGACGGATACTATGATTAAATTATTATTAATCAAATACATAAGTGAGGTAATGAAATGAGCACTGTAAGAATGATTTTTGACGAAGACAATCCACAAGTTAAAGATGTTTATCAAGACATTAGAGACTCCAGGAATACAAAATATATTGGAAATTTTTGGAGGTATCTTGCTTTTGATCCTTTGCTTTTAAAAAATGTCTGGAATGATGTTAAAAACTTGATGGTTAAAGAAACACAGATTGATAAAAAAACTAAAGAAATGATTTATATGGCTGTATCTATAACAAATAATTGTAGTTATTGCACTCACTCACATACTGCATCTGCAAAAAAATTAGGCATGACTTTAGAAGAGCATTCTGAATTTTTAAGCATTGTGGGTCTTGCAGCAAAAACTAACCAGATAGTTAACGGATTACAAGTCCCTATAGATGAAGTATTTGATGAAGATGCTAAGTAAAAATTATTAATTATGAATATCTATTGTTGGGAAGGCTATAACCAAAAAAATTTTTTAAATGATTTACCTTTAAAGGTAAATTCAAATAATTTTATATCTGACTATATAGTTGCCACCGATATAAAAAAAAAAGTAATAAAGTGTGATGTCATAAATATTAATAATGCATTCATACGTGATTACCTTTGGAAATATAATCAAATAAAGGAATTAGATTATGAGAAATACTCACCATCTTATTCTAATTACATAAAAAACTTTTTATATTTATCGAAATGGACCAAATCCCATAATAAAAAAAAAATAATAGGAGTGGGGCAGCGTTTTGGTAATTTAAATTATGTAATTAACTCTAATTTTATTGAACCTAGAACAGCTGAATTAGAGGGTTATAACTTAATTAATAATAAACATGCTAAATTCGGAATTCTTCTATTTGAAGATTTTAATATCATGCAAATATCTCTATCTTGTGGAATTAATCCCTTTAAAACACTAGATAAAAAAAAATTATTAAAATTTAAAAAAAATTGTCAACTATGGTTTGATAAAGCGACTTTAATTTCTGATAATTATTTTTTGCTTAATAAATTATTAAATAAAAAAAAAATCAATTTTTATTTAACTGGCGGCACTTTTACATGTTCGGTTGCAAGAAAAGAAGGTTATAAAAATATTATAAGTATTGTTCCCAAAAATAAAATAAATAATCTTAAACAAGGGATAATTTTTACAGAAGTTACTTCAATTTTAAAAAATAAAGTTTATTCAAATTATGAATTATTTTTAGATTATATTTTAAGTATAAAAAAATCTTATGAAATAGCTATGTCGAAGTATACCTGTAATCCTGTTCTTCAAATGGGTGACAGCAAAGTTTTTAATTTATTTAGTAGAAATGATTTAGATATAATTCAGTGGAATACCTTAAATAATTCTCAATCATTTTCACATGAATATCAAATTATTCCAGATTATAAAAAACTTTTAACTGTTTTCAGGAAGATTTTATCTTTATATCCCCAAAAGTTCATATAAAAGAATAATATGAAAACTTTTATTTTTTTAATTTTTTTAACACTAATTTCAATTAAGGCTTATTCCATTCAAATAGTTGGTAGTGAAAGATTATGCCAGGATTTAATTATTTTAATGGGCGATCAGGATGATGAATTAGAGTTGCTTTATAATGACCTAATAAGCGGACAACTAGTGGAAGAAGATGAGTTTACTAATATGTTAAAATTAGAAGATTATGTATTAAAAATATCTACTCTTCATCATAATTTATGTACACCTCATTAATTTAAATTTATTTTTTTTATGGATTGAAATGATAAACTTGTTAAATGGATGCTGAATTAGTAGTTAATTCTTTTTGGTTTTTAACAATTTTAACAGCTGTTTTATATATAGCAAAAAAAAGATCTAAGAAAAAAAAACATTTTAATATTATTAACCTAACTTTTCGAATTTGCTTTTTAATTTCACTATGTTTAATTATTGTAAGCTTATATTTATTAATATTAAAAGGTTGAGCTTATTAAATTTTCCAGATAAAGCTTCCACAATTTTCTAACATATCACCAGTAATTTGAGTTAGAAATGTTCCATGACTAACTAATGCTATTTTTTTATGATCATGTTTATTTATTATATCTATAAAATCCAATAGTCTTTTTTTTATATCATTATAGGTTTCCTTTTTTATTTCTTTTTCATCAATGATGACATTATTGTTCCACCAATAATCATTCAAATTATCAAAATCAAAGTTAGGAAATTCCTTTTTCAATAATTTTGGTTGCCTACCAACATCGCAGGAATGATATAAATGTTCTCTAATACTGTCTGTAATTATGGGTTTTTTATTTGGAAAAATAATAGAGAAAGTCTCCAATGCTCTTGTCAATGGTGAGCAGAAGTATGCATCAAAATTAAGGCTTTTATATTCCTCATATTTTTTTTTTGCTTGTAATTTTCCTTTTTCTGTAATTTTAGCATCAAAGTAGTTCGTAGGGTTGTCAACATCTATTGCAGCGTTTGCTTCAGATTCAGCGTGTCTTATAAGATGAATTTCTTTCAATTTAAATGAATATATTTATCATTTTAAACCATATCCAGTTTTCTTAATACGGGTTTTAAAATAATTTTTATTAAATTTTGTAATTGTAGGTTTTGTATTAATTTGTTTTTTAACTTTGATACCTTCTTTTTCTAATTCTGACATTTTCTTAAAATTATTAGTTATAATATTTACTTTACTAATTTTTAATAATTTTAATATTTTAACAGCAACTGCAAAATCTCTCTCATCCTCTAAGAAACCTATATTATGATCTGCATCAACTGTATCTAAGCCTTTTGATTGAAGCGTATAAGCTCTCATTTTATTCGCCAAACCTATGCCTCTACCTTCTTGATCTAGATAGAGAATTACACCTCCCTTATTATTAATCATATATTCAACAGAGGTATTTAATTGCTCTCCACAGTCACATTTTTCAGAATGAAATATATCTCCTGTAAAACATGCTGAATGAATTCTTAAATTAATAGGATCTTTCAAAAATTTTGGTTTAATGATTATAGCAACATGTTTTCTAGCTCCTATATAGGATTTAAATATTTTAAATGTTGTAGTCTCTACATTAGGCAGGGGTACACTAGCACTGGATACAAGTTTAATACTATCTGTGATATGTTTATTTTGTTCTTTAAGATCTAAATAATTAAATTTTAATAAACCTAACTTTAAAATAAGATCATCTATATTTTTATAATACTTTTTATTAAATTTTTTAAATATTAATGTAGGAATTACTTTAGCATTTTTAGCAATATTTAAGCATTCATCATGAAATTTAGCACCTTTATGAGGATGAGATTTTTGAAACTTTAATAAATTCTGTTTTGATAATGGTTTTATAAATAAATTTTTAATTGAAGTAGTAGAGATATTTTTATTAATCCTTATGAAAATATTTGATGAAATTTTGTCTTTAAAAATTGATTTAGCCTTTTGTTTTGTAAATAATAAATATCTTTCACTCTCTAAATATTTATTAAAAGGACTAAGAATTTTGTCGGAGGAGTGTTCTATATTAAAGAATAACCAAAAATTTTTATTTTCTTCTATGACTACTGGTCTTCCAGTACGAAATTCGTTAATGGCTCTATCTATAAAAGTTCCATAATTTGATTTTAATGTCATTGAAATATGTATACTCTTTGTTTCAAATACAGATTATATGATTACTAAAAATAATATTCATCTTTTATTTGATTTTTTAAAAAAACAAAAAAAAACTAGAAATCTAAAAATAAGTCAAAAAAATAATAATTTTGAAATAAGCAAGTCATCTTATACAGACGATATTATCATAAATAAAGACGTAATTTTTAATTGTGAGATCGATAAATCACTAAAAGAAATAGCTTTAATAGTCATACCTCTATTGATGAAATATAAAAAATTTTTTATTGCCCAATTAGGTCAGAGTTTAGATGGAAAAATTGCACTTTTTAATGGCAATTCACATTATATAAATTCTCCAAAAAGTATTCTTTACCTCCATGCTCTGAGATGTATATGTGATGGATTATTGGTTGGAGTAAATACTGTAATTAATGACAACCCTCTTTTGACTACAAGAAATATGAAGGGGAGTAGCCCTATGCGAATAATCATAGACCCTTCTTTAAAGCTTACTAATAGATTAAATATTTTTAAAGATGGAAATAAAAATATAGTTTTTACTCAAAAAGATTCTAATAAAAAACTAAATAATACAACTATCTATAAGTTACCTAAAAA
The DNA here is from genome assembly GCA_902521155.1 of uncultured Alphaproteobacteria bacterium. Classification (GTDB taxonomy): domain Bacteria; phylum Pseudomonadota; class Alphaproteobacteria; order HIMB59; family HIMB59; genus HIMB59. The sequence goes on from CABYQR010000010.1 coordinate 19,727, forward strand.
AAACTTCACAAAGTCAGTTCATCAAAAAATTATAAATCTAAATTTTAATTATATTTTGGTAGAGGGTGGGGCTACTACTATTTCTAATTTTTTAGAGAAAGAGCTATTAGACATTATGCAATTCATAATTGCTCCAATAATTATTGGTTCCGGTATTGATTCAATAAAATTAAAATCTATTTCAAGTCTTAAGAATGCTCTAAGACCTAAAAGTCATTTATACAAGCTTGGTGATGAGATGATTGCTAGTTTAGAGTTTTAAAGCCAAAAAATCTTTATTTTGAAGTTTGAGTATAGATTTATTAGATTTAATATTTTCTTTTCTGAAATTTAACCACTCTTCATAATTTCTCTTATTTTTAGAAATTATTTCTTCACAAAAACCTATAAACATTCTTTGCATAATTTGATTTTTTTCAATTATCCAGTTAGACTTAAATATAAAAGTATTATGTGTTTTTTGAAACAGTTTATCAATAATTTGAGTGCATTTAGGCCCAACTGCTTTTTTTCCAATTCCTTTATCAGACATTTGATCCTGATTAAAAAGACTTACAATCTTATCATCGTCTTTATGTTTAGGATAAAATTTAAAATTACCATCATAGTTAATAGTGAAATAAATAATTTCGGTAGATTTATTTATATTAAAAAAATTCATAAACCACTCTTTTGGCATAATATCTAATAGTGCTGAACCAGTAACAATATCAAAATTCTTAAAATTAATTTTTTCTATCTGTTTAATAATATCTATTTTTTTATATGTAATATTTTGAATTTTTTGACTATGTTTTATATTTTTCTTAAGGTAACTAAGGGATTGATGCGAGATATCAACCATCTTCCAAGATTGTTTTTTTACTATTTTAGGATTTAAATATCTAAAATTTGAGCCAGTACCACATCCAAGGTCAATAACATTTAAATTTTTAGAGATACTTGTATATTCATTGATCTTTTTAATAGCTTTTTTGTTTCTTGATATAGAATCAATTTTTTCTCTTGATAACAGCCAGCTATTTTCAAACTTATGCATTTCTTACCTCCTTTATAAATAATTTTGCAGAATTCAATGGTGTTAAAAATACTCTATTATTTTTTATAATTTGACTCTCTAGTTCTTTAAAATCTTCAGTATTTAATAAAATTTTATTAACTATTTTAGCTAATGTATTCTTTTTAAAGTTATTAAAGTATACAACACCCTTAGAACCTAAAGTATTTCTTAGTGTTGTAGTTTTATAAGTAATAATTGGTTTTTTAAAAATAATTGCATTAGCTAAAGACATACCAAAACCCTCATATTTACTTACTGAAATATACAAATCACACTGAGAATAAAGATTTGATAATTTAGTTTTTGATACATTACTATGTATTTTTACTCTATTTTCTATTTTATTCTTTTTTATAAAAGAAATAACCTTTTTATAATAATAATTATCTCTAGAAGTGTCTCCTATAATATTTAAAGTTAAATTATCCATAAACATTAACTCACTTAACAAATATAAATAATTTTTTCTTTCTATAATGCTTCCACAAGTAAGTAAATTATGTTTTTGATTAAATTTTTTTTTAGTTTTAATTAATCGTTCAATGCCAGGTTCTATGATACTTATTAATCCCTTATTTATTCCAAACTTTTTTAGTAATAATCTTTTAGTTTCCTTAGATGTAACGATAAATTTATTTGGAATTTTAAACATTTCTTTTTCTAAAGATAAAAATCTTAAACCCATCTTACCATTGAACTCTAGATAAAGGGGATGATGAATTAAAGCTACTATTTTAAAATTACTTAAATATTTTTTCAAAATCTTTAGACATTCAAATATTAATCCATCAAATAATAAAGTAGATCCAACTGGTATACCTAGTAATATTTGTTTTAATTGATCAAGATCTTTTTTTAGAGGGAAAGGGTAATTTGATGATAACTCTTTTGATTTAAATGAAAGTTTTTTACTTTTGGCATATTCAATTATATTCTTTTCGTAAATATAACCTCCAGTTTTAGTATTAATATTGCCTGGGTAAAAAAAATAAATAATTTTAGGATTTTTGAGATATTTCTTGCTCATAAGATGCCCAAGCTACATTTGATTCAGTAAGTATTATTTTTATTTTATGAAGTTTTTCATAATCATCTAAATAATCCTTTTTAAGCCTATCAACTATTCTTTGGTAGATATCTTTTGCAAGAAACTCGGTTGATGTAATTACATCTTTGAACTCTTCTACTTCGTCAAGATTTTTATAACTATAAAACTTCAATATTTCAGCTAAGATGTTTGTAACTACGCCCAGATCCATGATTATATTATATTTATTTAATTCTTTAGCATAAAACTCAGCATCAACTATATATGTAGCACCGTGCATATTCTGAGCCGGTCCAAATACTTCTCCAGGTAGAGAATGAGCTATTAAAATATTATTTCTTACTGTTATTGAATACATTTTAGTACTTTATAGCATGCATAATACTATCTGGATTATTAATAATTGAAATATAATCATTTTCTAAACTATTAAAATGACTTTCAGTATTAACCAACTTTAAAAGTTTATTATCTGACAAGGCTTTAATAGCCAATTTTAGCCTACTTTTATAATTATGTTTGTTAGATAAATACTTTGGAATATTTGATACCTGTGTGCTGATTAAGCTTAATCTTTTTGAGTGAAAATTTCCTCCTAAATTTATCATTCCATTTTTATTTCCATACCAACTAGCTTCAACAATCTTACCTTCTAAATTTAATTTATTAAAAGATTGGTTAATAATTTCATAATTGGATGTAGTGTTAATTACCACATCCATATCTTTAATACTTTTAAAATTTTGGAAATTTAAACCTAATAAAGTGGCAAATTTTTTCTTTTTTATATTACTGTCACATATAAAAACATTTTTATAATTTTGTAGCTTAAAATAATAAGCGGTTAATAATCCAACTGATCCCATACCTACAATTACAATTTTATCCCTCTTACTAGCTTTGGTATCCCAAAATATGTTAATAGCTGTTTCCATATTAGCGGTAAGCAAATATTTCTTAGGATCATTTTTATCTTTTAAAATTTGGACATTGTCAGTATTTATTTCAAATAAATCTTGATGAGGGTATAGAGCAAAAGTCTTCTTATTTAATAATTTTTTTGGTCCATTGATTACTTTTCCTACATTTATATATCCATATTTTATAGGAAAGGAGAAAGTGCCCTCCTGAAAAGGAGATTGCATTATTTTATATTGATCCTTACTTATGCACCCTGAAGATACTAATTTTTCAGTTCCCTTGCTTATACCAGAGTAAATAGTTTTTATAATTAAGGAATTAGGTCTATTGCTAGGACTCAATAATTTCCTTTTAATCTTAGGTTTATTTTTATTGTTAAGCCATAGAGAATAAGTTTCCATAATAATTATATAAATGTTAAATATCACTAATGCTATCAAAGTTTTGGACAGATCTTTCATCTGAAGAAATTAAAAAAATTGGTAAAAATAAAATTCTTGTTTTCCCTTTTTCTTCGGTTGAACAACATGGATCACACCTTCCATCTGGAACTGATAAACTAATCTTGGAGGGCATTTTAGAAAAATTTGTCTCCAAATATCCTAAATTAAACAATTTTTTAATTTTACCAAATATTTCCATAGGTTCTGCCAGTGAGCATTCAAACTTTGAAGGAACAATTTCTGCTAATTCTACAAAATATATCAATTATATTGTTAGTATTGTTGATCAATTTTGTGAACGTAAATATAAAAAATTTTTATTTATTAATAGTCATGGAGGTCAAATTAGTCATCTTGATATAGCTGCGAAAGAAATAAAATCTAAATATAAATCAGTAGATATTATTAAAGCCAATTATTTTTTATTTAATGGTTTCGAAAAAATAATTAATAAAAAAGAACTAACTTATGGATATCATGGGGGTGAGTTTGAAACATCTATAATGCTTTATCTTTATCCAAAATTAGTCAAATCAAATAAACTTAAAAAACATCAACTTTCTCCAGATGCTAAATCGAAGAATATTATTACTTATGAAAAAAATATTAAGCGTGCATGGAATACAACTGATATATCTAAGTCGGGAATTATAGGTGATCCTACTAAAGCTTCCGCTTTAAAAGGTAAGAAAATACTTGAAGTCACATCAAATACTTTAAAAAAAATAATTACTGAAATGAACTAGTGTTTGCCTTTTATTTCTTTTAATTCTTAGATATCAAGTGATATAATTAAAATATGAATACTAAACCATGTGATTGTCAAAAGTGTGATTGTGATACCTCTGATAAATGCGATTGCTCTTGTTGTTAGTGTTAGAACAGTTAATTAATAAAATATCTCTTTAAAACTGTTATAAAATGCTGTCAGTAAACTTTGTTGAAAAGTATAGTTTTGTTGGAGGCCCACCCCGGAATCGAACCGAGCTACAAGGATTTGCAGTCCTCTGCATAACCAATCTGCCAGCGGGCCTTTAAAATATTAAAGATTTGCAACATAGCAATCACAGTTAATAGTTCAAGGTTATTAAAACTAAACAGCTATTTATCAATCATTTAAATACCCATAAAACATAGGTTTTTGAAAATTATTTATCCAAATTCTTTAATATTTTTTTATAATATGGTTAAATAACACTTATGGTTAATAATAGAGAATTATTAAAGTTAATTGATCACATTGATAGCTCATTATTACTATATAAAAGTAAATTTGAACATTCTGACTTTGAAACAGATTGGAAAATATTTTCTTACTGTATTAAAAATAATATTCAAAATAAATTAACAAATATCACAAGTTTAATCAATATTTCAGGATTACCTCATTCAACAGGTTTAAGAAAAATAAATAAGCTAATACAACAAAAGAAGTTATTTAAAAAGTCTAAAACTAAATCTGGCAAATCATTTTCAATACATCCCTCTTCAAAATTAATAAATGATTTCAAATCTTATTTAAGTTCAATAAATGATTTATTAATTACTGACATTACATACGTTAATGATAATAGGACAGATAGATATCCTACAGCCATTTCACTATCCTCAAGATATGTACTTTATCCAAGAATTCACTAGACAGAATTTATTTAAATTTTAATAAATTGATATAAATCTAGCAGGAGATACTAAGCTTTCTCCAATCTTTAGTACACCAAGTATTAATTTAGATTTTAAATTAATTTTTTCTAAGTTTTCTAAATTTATAAATATTTTATTAATATGCTTTTTAATTTTGGAGATTTCACTTATTGATGGTTGAAATGATAAGCATAATATTTCTATATTTTTGTCTTTTATTTTTTTAAATAATAAATTAATACTTATTTTTTTATTATTTATTATTAAAACTTTACAATCCTTATCGTTAATTTCTTTAATATCATCTACATATTCGAATTCTTCTATTACTAAATTTTCAAAAATTTGATCGTAGTTTTTCTTATCTGAAGCTATAAACATTGTATGTGTAATGTCTGAAAATGAAAAACCAGTTTCTTGAACTTGATCTCCTTTATCAAAAGATAAAGTGAGAAAACTTTTAAATGAATTATTATTTTCCATAGATTGTGAATGATCTACTATTGAATATTTTTTTTTTTCTAATCCTGTAATAGAAATAGGAGTGCAATTAGCTCCATCAGCATTTGGTAATTTAATTGGTAAAGCACAAAAGAATATTTCTTTTTCTTTTATTTCTTTTAGATTTATTGCATGTTCAACGTGCATTACTCCAGCACCCAAAACAATTTGATGTTCTGTGAACTCTTTATTCAACACTACTCTAAATTGTAAGTCTTTAGCTGCTCTATCTTGGGGAAAATCAAACACTAAAGATTTAATTTTTTTTGAAACTAATAAATTTGAACCACTGTCTTCTAAGAATGGCGAATTCTTCCAATATTGGTCTGAAGTATTAGGGTACAGATCATTTAGATTGCTTTTAAGGATAACAATATCACCTTCATCTATATATTTGATTTTATCTTTTAAAGTTTGCTCAGTTATTGGCTTATCCCCAATGCACTCTGAAACATCTATAATTTTTGCCCATCCACATAATAAATCTAATTGGCAATCACTCAGAGATTTCCCATCATTAATCATATGAGAGGGAGCATCAACATGAGTAAAGCCATGCTTAGTAACTTCAATTTTAAAATCACCTATATTATTGTATGAAATATTTGATGCCCAATTCCAATGCTCACATATTGTATTAGAATGGCAAATGGATTTAACCATCCAAAAAACATATCAAATATCTAAGATTTCAGTAGCAAATTAATTGTTAAACAATATCTATTTGTTTTTAAAAGTTCAAAATGAACTATTTAAAATTTAATCATATAAATCATATACATTATAATTAAATTTTGGCATAAGGAGGAAATAATGAAAAAAAATAAATTTAGTAGAAGAAAATTTATTAAATCTTCTGCTACCGTCGCCGGTCTAGTAACATTAGCACCATATGGTTTTGTTAGAAACTCTTGGGCAGCATCAGAAGTTAATGTTTTAGCATTTGGTGGGTATGAAGAACCAGGCATGTTAGATGCATTTGAAAAAAATTCTGGCATAAAAGTTAATCTTAAAATACATGATGGCTCAGATGAAGAAATGGTTGCCTTAATCAAATCTTCAGCACCTGGAACTTTTGATCTAATCACACCAACAAGTGCTTATATTCCACAAGCAGCAAAAGATGGTTTGTTAATGGAACTAAATCCATCTGATTTTCCATTAGAGGACTATTTTAGCATTATAGCTAATTGGCCACCTTGTTACATTGATGGAAAAATGTATGCGATTGTTAATAGATTTGGATATTACGGTATAACATATAACCATAATAAGTTTAGTGAGTCTGATGTTTCAAGTTATGACGTAATGTTTGATAGTGCTAACAAAGGAAGAGTTGCTTTATTTGATTGGTTCCTACCAAATATGGGTTGCATGTCAAAATACAATGGCAATGCAAATCCATATGATTTAAGTAGCTCAGAATTTAGTGCACTTAATGACACTCTTTCAGATTTAAGACCGAATGTTGGTTTTATCGGAAATACATCACAAGTGATTCAAGCTATGGCGAGTGAAAGCTATGATTTAGCTATTGCTGGTGAGTGGGTACAAGCCGGAATGTACGATGACGGACTTCCATTTAAAGCTTTAGTCCCAAAAGAAGGTGGCGTTACTTGGGATCAAGCAGTTTGCATCGCAGCAAATACTCCAAGGAAAACAAATGCTATTAAATTCCTAAGATACGTAACAGAACCTGACTTTCAGGCAAAATTAGCTACTGCTAAAACTTATTATAGTATGGTGCCTAATAAAAAAGCTGCCTCAAAGTTACCAATGGATAAAAGGGAACTATTAAACCTCGCAGATATAGATAAATTTGATGAGGTATTTATGGCTAACCTTTCCCCAAGAAAATCACCAGATAACAGAGATGAGTGGTTGAATTCTTGGGAGTCATTTAAAAACTCATAAAATTAATATACTTTAAAAGGCCAGATATATCTGGCCTTTTATTTATTTTTAATTATGTCTCAAATAATAGATTGTTCACAAAGAATTGAAGCCAATTGGAATTGGGATACAACAACATTTATTTCACAAGCATATAAAAATAATGATCAATTTCAGGAATTCGGACTTAAATGGTATGGATCAGGCTTCACATACATAACCACTCCTAAATGGATTAATAGCAAATATAAAAACTTAGATGATTATAATTTAAGCATATTTTGTGGCTCATCTATTATTATTGATATTCCAGATGATAATAAAGTTGACAGTGAATTTGTTGAAAAAGAATTAAATAATATAAATTCTATCAATGATATTCAAATTTGTATTATTTCAACTAAACATTCCAAAAATTATACGATAAAGGATTTTAATTACTGGAAAAAATCACCTATTTTAGATTTGAATATAATCAACGTTCTTAAAAAATATAAAATTAAACATCTAGTTTTAGATTTCAATTGTGAAAGTATTTTTTCAAAGAGGGATGACAAAAATCATAATTTTGAAAATCCAAATGAAAACTTTAAAATTCATTTGCTAGAAAATGATATAGTCTTAACTGAAAATTTCGTATCAAATAATAATAGTAATAAAACATTCTATATTGGTTTACCAATCTCCATACCAAAAGGTTCAACATCTCCAACAAGGCCTATCTTAATAAATGATTGGTTTGATCGAAAAGGAAAAATTATTGATGTAGCAACCCCTTTATTTAACCATTGGAGGTGGAAGCTAGATATTTGGGAAAATGATTTTAAAAATCATTCTGGTCAATTAAGGATTGAGTCAAATTTTATTTTTTCAGGACATGGTTTTAATCACTGTGATGCCCCTATACACATGAATCGTGATGGAAAAACTATTCAAGAATTACCAAATGAAGGTTTAGATATTTTCATTAATGAAGCTAATTTAATTGATATGAGCGAATATGAATTGCCTTTTAAGGTAACAAAAGAAATCATTGAGAGTAAAATTAAAAACCAAGATAAAAAAAATCTTATTATTCTTAGAACTGATTTAACTAATAAAGTTGGCTATGAAAGTAGGGAATGGCACTTAAAAGCACCCTTTGTTGATATAGATGCTGCAAACTGGATAGTAGATAATAAATTTAAATCAGTTTGTTTGGATTTCCCACAAGATTACATAGCTAGAGAGATGCCAGAAAGAGTAGTTTATAATGATGAATTTGAAATTCACCATAAAATATTTGATAATGGCATTACTTTTATTGAAGATTTGATGAACTTAGGTGAAATAAGTGGAGACACTTCTCAAATTTGTGCAATACCTCTCAAAATGGATTGTTTTGATGGAGCCCCTATGAGGACTGTTGCTATTGATTGGTCTTAATAAAAAACCAGTAATTAATTTGTGGTATGGGGTACTACCATGCTTGCTTTTGATGACTTTTTTTTTTATTTTTCCAATTTTTCATACACTAAGATTAAGTTTTTTAGATCCAAATACTGGCGTATTTACTTTTAATAACTATTTTGCTTTTTTTTCTAAAGATATTTTTTATGACTCTTTTTTTAGAACTTTAAAGCTATCTTTTTTTGTTATTTCGTTTTCTGTGATTTTAGCTTTCCCGCTAGCATATTTTATTTGTTTTGTTGTAAAAAAAAAATTTAGAACTTTAGCATTATTAATTCTTGTTGCCCCATTTTGGACAAGTTTTACGATTAGGGCATTTTCATGGCAGTTAATACTATCTGATAAGGGTCTTGTTACTTGGTTTATTAATAAAGTTACTGGATACGAAATTAAACTTAATTTTTTGTATACAATGAATGCTTCAATATTTGGTCTTACACTATTCGGTGTAATGCTAATAACATTATTATTATTTAATTCTATGATAACTATTGATAAAAGATTATTAGAAGCAAATTCTGATCTCGGTGGTAATAAATTCACAGAAATTAAAAATATTATCCTCCCTTTAAGTTTACCAGGTTTAATTATTGGAAGCGTTTTAACATTTATAATAGCTGTAGGTGATTATGCAGTGCCAACATTGTTAGGTGGAGGTTTCAAGCCAGTCTTGGCTCAATTAATGTTATCTACTATAAAAGGAACTTTTGATTTAAATACAGCTGCTACTATGGCTATTTTACTTGTAATTATAATAATTATTGCTTGTATACCTCTTTTAAGCCTCATTAAACAAGTTAGGCTTGAAAAATGAAATCCTTTTCTCTTTTAAATAATTTCCTATATGTTTTATTTACTATAATAGTTTCCCTTATTTACCTACCAATACTTGTGATGATTGTCTTTTCCTTCAACTCAAGTAAATACCAAATTATGCCGTTTAGAAATTTTACAACTAGTTGGTACCAAAGAGTATTAACTGATAGCCAGTATATTGAGGGACTAACAAATAGTTTAATTGTATCTATTTCTGTTTCTTTTTTTGCCACCTTATTAGCTTTTTTTTGTGCATACTCGCTAGTAAATTCAAACTTTAAAGGAAAAAGTTTTCTTAATATATTTTTTTTAACACCCCTTGTCGTTCCTTTGATACTTATCGGTATTAGTTTAAGGTTTTATTTAACATCAAGAGGATATGAACCATCGTTATTCTTAGTTGCTATAGGTCAATCTATTTTTGTTATGCCTTTGGCTATACTAAATCTCTCAAATCGAATGTCACAAATTCCTAAAAATCTTGAAGAAGCCGCATGGTCTCTAGGCTCCTCAAGGCTTAGAAGTATGTTTGAAATAATTCTTCCTTCTTGTAAGTTTTCTTTGATAGCTACTTTTATCCTCACATTCACCTTTGCATTTGATGAATTTATCATTGCTTATTTTTTAACAAATTTTTCAATTACTTTACCTATCAAAATTTGGACATCATTAGTTACAGGCTTCGATCCTGCTATTAATGCTATTGGAACAATTGTATTTTTGACTTCTTTGACACTTGGTCTAATATCTCAAATACTTTTTTTAAAAAAATGATCTCAAAATCAATAAAATTAAAAAATATAAATAAGAAATTTGACAAAACAGAAGTAATAAATTCTTTTAATCTAGAAATTAATGCAGGTGAATTTATAACTTTATTAGGTCCGTCTGGTTGTGGAAAAACTACACTCTTAAGAATGATAGCTGGTTTAGAACATGTTACATCTGGAAATATTTATATTGGTGAAGATGATGTGACTTCCGTGCCTCCTAATAAAAGAGATACAAGTATTATGTTTCAGGATTATGCTTTATTTCCTCACATGAATATTAAACAAAACATAGGTTACGGCCTTAAATTAAAAAAAATACATAAAGAAGAAATTGATAAAAAAACTAATGATTGGTTACGAAAAATTGATTTAGAAGACTATGGACTAAGAATGCCTCATGAAATATCTGGAGGGCAAAGGCAAAGAGTAGCACTTGCAAGATCATTAGTAGTAGAACCAAGCGTTCTACTTTTAGATGAACCATTGGGTGCCTTAGATGCTAATTTAAGAAAGAACATGCAATCTGAATTAAAAAAAGTTCACTCTGATATTGGTATTACTTTTGTATACGTTACTCATGACCAAGAGGAAGCTTTAAGTATGTCTACTAAGATAGTTTTGATGAATAAAGGAAAAATAGAACAAATGTCTATACCTGTTGATTTATATAATAAACCAAAGAGTTCTTTTGCAGCAAAATTCATGGGTTTTTCAAATATTTTCTCCATTGAAAATAAACAGGAATTGGATATGTCAAATTTTTTTAAAATTTTAAAGGATAAAGAAATTGGAAAACAAAAAATCTGCTTTAGATCTAACAATGTTAATTTTAAAATTCATACTAATGGTGAATTTAAAGTTGTTTCAAAACAATATTTTGGAGGTATGTATCAGATAGAAGTATCGAATGATAATAATATTATTATAAATCTTATGTCAGATGAATCTTTCTCAAATAATATACAAATCAATGATAATTTAAATTTAACAATTGACTCAAAAGATATTATTTTTTTGGAAAACCAATGAGAATAACAAAAAAATATGAAAGTTCTGCAGTTAATACTTTTAAAAACGGAAATCCAATAGAGTTTTTTACTGGTAAGGGTGAATTTTTATATACTAAAAATAAAAAGAAATATTTAGATTTAGTTTGTGGTTCTGCTGTTACCAATTTAGGTCACTCACACATATCACATTTAAAAATAGTTAAAAAAGTTTTAAAGACAGGTATTTTTCATACAGGTACAAGACTTACTAATGAATTTAGAGAGCGTCTTTATACTAAATTAAATTCAATTACTCCTTCCAATATTAATTCATTTCATTTATGTAATTCTGGATCTGAAGCTGTTGAAACATCTATCAAAGCTGCACAGTATTTTACTGGAAAGAAGAATATTATATCCTTTTCTGGCGGATATCATGGAAGAACAGCCGGATCTCTTTCACTAACACATAATAAAAAAATCAAAGAACCCTTTAATACTTTCAGAAATATTTCTTTCTTTCCATATCCAGGTACATTTAAAAACAAAAATAAAAAATACTCTGAAGAAGAATGCCTTAACTTTGCTAGTAAATATTTTAAAAGTAAAAAAAAGTCAGCTTGCGCGGCAATCATAGAATGCGGTCAAGCAGTAAGTGGTATAATTCTTCCATCACAAAATTTTTTTTTAGAAATATTTAAAATCTTCAAAAAGAACAACATCATTATAATAGTTGATGAAATATGGAATGGCTTTGGTAGAACTGGTAATTACTTTAGTTTTCAAAATTTTAATCTTAAGCCTGATCTTATCTGTGCTGGTAAAGCAATGAGCTCTTCATTGCCATTATCAGTTGTGCTTGGGCCATCTAAAATACTTAAAAAATGGCCTCCAGGTATACATACTAGTACTTTTCAAGGTAATCCATTATCTTGTGCTATGGCATGTGCTACCATTGATGAACTTTCTAAAGGAAAATTAATAAAAAGGGCAAATAAAATTAATAATATTTTACGTGATAAATTGTCAATTTTGAATGATATTCATTTTATATCTGAAGTAAGAACTCACGGTGCTGGTGCTGGAATTGAATTTGTCTATCCAGATGGATCTGCAAATAGTAGCATTGTTAAATTAATTGAAAGAAAAATGCTCAAAAGAAATATAATTGTCTATGCGGGTGGAGAGAGAAATAATGTATTAATGCTTATCCCACCATTGATAATAAAATTTAATAATTTAAAAAATTCATTAAAGGTTTTAATTAAAGAAATATATTTATTAGAAAAGGAAAATAAAATTTGAGAAAATCTGTAACATTATCTTTGCAAGAAAATATAGATAAAATGCTATATAAAAAAAAATTTGCTATATCTTTAAGCAATCCTTCATTCAATCCAAAAGAGCTAAAGAAAATTAATATTAAGGATTTTAATATTCAGGGTAATTTATCTGGCCATAGTAAGCTCATTTCCTTAGCAGAACAAAAGTTTCTTAAAAACTGGAAAATTAATAATAAAAAAAATCAAACACTTATTACTAATGGAGCAAAAGCAGGTTTGTATTGTATTTTTAAGGCAATCGCTGGAGAAAATAAGAAAAACTTTGCAATAATCAACCCTAATTGGCCTACATATGTTGACTTAATACATTTATGTAATTGCAAATCTTTATTTTTTGATACCAAGCTTAAAAATAATTATGATATTAATTTCCAAGAACTTAATAAATTTTTATCCACTAATAAAATAGCATTATTAGTTTTATCATCCCCAAATAATCCTTGTGGAAAAGTTTATGACTCCCAGACAATTATCAATTTAATTAAAATATGTAATAAAAATAAATGTTATCTTGTTATAGATGAGAGCTTTTCATCACACTTATTCAACAAAAAATTATTTAATAAAAAGATCCAATCCAATAATGATTTTTTGATTATTGTTAATTCCTTTTCAAAAAATTTCCATCTTCAGGGTTTGAGATTAGGAATAATTCATGCCTCAAAGAAACTAATAGATCTTTTTACAAATATTCATATAGCAGTCAATGGAGCTCCTAATACAGTATCTCAATACATTGTTTACTCAAAAAAAGAATTATTAACTGCCCCTGATATTAAAAATAAGATGCTTTATGTAACAAATTTTTTAAAATCTAAAAACGTAGATTTCTATTTACCGGATGGTTCTTTTTATTTGTTCCCTAAAATTAAAAATAATAAAAACTTCACTAAATTAGCTAATAAAAATGGTTTATTCTTTTTAGGAGGTAAAGAATTTGGCTCAAGTTACAAAGGTTTTTATAGATTTTGTTTTGAAAAAAATGAACAAGAATTAAAAAAAATTATTAAAATTATGGACAAATATGAGATTTATTAAAAATAAAAATAATATATTTAATCTCAAATCAAAAATAATATTCGATACTAATAAAACTATAAATAAAAAGATTGATAATATAGATAAAACTTTAATTCCTCTTCAAGATCTTAATAAAAGACAAAAAAAATTAAAATTATTTAAATCTTTTTTATTAAAACATAAGAATAACTTAATTAAATATATCCACTTAGAAGTACATAAGACATTAGAAGAATCTAAAGGTGAGTTTGACTATGCATTAGAGTTTGTTGATTATTCATTATCTCTTATTTCTAATTATAAATTTGAAAAACGAATAGACCACTCAAAAAAGCTATTTTTTAGATCTTCAGGTTCTGTTTTTGCCATTACCCCTTATAACGATCCATTAGCTGGTATGACTAGAAAAATAGCTCCAAGTATTGCTTCTGGTTCTCCATTAATCATGAAAACATCTTCTAATTGTATAAATTTATGTAAATATTTTAATGATAATTTACCTAAGGATTTGAAAGATACTATTCAATTCCTTTTTATCAAAAATAAAGATTTAATTGACAAAACTGTTCAAAATAAAAAAATTAAATTGATAACATTCACTGGTTCAACAAGTGTAGGACTCAAACTAGATAACATACCAACAAATCATCTACAAAAAAAAATATTAGAACTTGGTGGAATAAATTATGCAGTTATTTTTGATAATTATAAATTAGATCAAGTAATTGATGAAATTTTAATACGTAAGATTAAGGCGGCAGGTCAGGCTTGTTCTTCGATTAATAAAGTATTTGTTAAAGCTGAACTTAAAGAAGAATTTGAAAAAAAAATAAAAATTAAAGTTAATAATTTAATTTGTGGTGATGTTAGAGGTAAAAAACAACCAGATTTTGGTCCAGTCATATCCAAATTTCACTTAAATTTTTTAACAAAAATGGAAAAAAAATCTCTAAAAACAGGAAAATTAATTATTAAATCAGATAATTTAAATGATACTAATAATCTTTATCCTCTTACTATTGTTAATGTTAAAGTAAATGACTCAGTTTTTGATAATAATGAAACTTTTGGTCCTTTGCTTGGAATATCTTATTTTAAAAATAATAATACAATTCTAAATAAATTATCGCAGTGTAATTATTCTTTAGTTACTTACATTTTTACAAAAGATAAATCTTTACAAAAAAAGTTTCAAAATTTTAACTATGGAAGTATTGGTATTAATACTACTAAAATACAAAGTCCAAGTCGTCCTACTGGTGGTAATAACTTATCCGGCATTGGGAGAGAAGGAGGCATCTGGGGCTTTGAAGAGTTTTTAACCACAGTAAATTATGTAGGAGGATAAATTATTATGAAAAAAAAAGTTATAAATACACCTAAAGCACCATTATCAACTTCACCTGTGTCTCAATGTAATATTGTTAATAATACGATATATATTGGTGGTCAAATGCCTAGAGATTTAAAATCTGGAAAAATTATCAAGGGAGGGTACCATCAGGCAAAATTATCTTTGCTGCATTGTCTGACAATTCTTGAAGAGGCAGGGGGATCAATAGATACAATAGGAATGGCTATAGTATACGTCACGGATCTTTCTATCAAAGATGATATAAATAAAGTTTTTAGTGAGTTTTTTACAAATAATGCCCCTGCTAGAAATTTAGTCGAAGTATCTGATATAGGCGAAAATGCATTAGTTGAAATAGCAATAATAGCAGGCTTAAAGGATTAAATATTGCCAAACATTTTATCTATTAAAAATTTGAATGTATTTTATGAAAAATTTCATGCCGTTAAGGATATAGATTTATCGTTAAATGAAGGTGAAATTTTTGTTATATGTGGACCCTCTGGATCTGGTAAGTCTACTCTTATTAGAGCCATTGCTGGATTAGAAAAACCTAAATCTGGAGAAATACTCATAAATAATAAAGCTATGAATGAAAAGGAGGTTTTAAATAAAAATATTTTCGGAATGGTTTTTCAACAATTTAATTTATTCCCACATTTATCTATACTAGAAAATATAACTTTACCTCTAATGAAAGTTAAGAAAATTAGTAAATCTGAGTCTATTGAAATAGCACATGGTGTTTTAAGTAAGGTTAAAATATTAGATCAAAAAGATAAACATCCTTCCAAACTCTCTGGTGGTCAACAACAGCGTTGTGCTATTGCTCGATCACTGGCTATGAATCCAAAAATTATGCTCTTTGATGAACCAACATCTGCATTAGATCCTGAAATGATTAATGAAGTTCTTGATGTAATGACAGATCTAGCTTCTGCAGGTATGACAATGATCATTGTAACTCATGAAATGGGCTTTGCAAAAAAAATCGCCAATAAAATAATTCTCATGGATAACGGTGAGATTATTGAGAGCAATACTCCTAATAATTTTTTTAATAACCCAGAAACTGAAAGAACTAAATCTTTCTTAAATCAAGTCCTTCAACATTAGATGTCTTTACATAAACTTACTGTTTCTCAATTAAGAAAAGGCCTTTTAAAGAAATCGTTCAGCCCCAAGGAAATTCTTGATGATTGTATTCAAAGAATTCAAAAATTAGACACAATATTAAATGCCTTTCCAATAAAGTGTTTTGAAAAGGCATATGATCAGGTTAAAAAACTAGAACAAATAAAAGATATTGATTTTGAAAAATATCCATTATTTGGAATACCTGTAGGTGTTAAAGATTTAAATGATATCAAAGGTGTCAGGACTACGCAGGGATCTCATCTCTTCGAAAATTATATTCCAAGAGAAGATGATAACATTGTTTCGAGCATGAGAAAAAATGGTGCCTTATTTCCTGGTAAAACAAATGTTCCTGAACATGGATTTGGTGCCACAACTACCAATGATTTGTTTGGCACTACCAATAATCCTTATTCTCTTGGCAAAAGCTGTGGAGCATCAAGTGGAGGTACTGCTGTCTCCATCGCATCACAAATGGTCCCACTTGCTATGGGATCTGATTTTGCTGGTAGTTTAAGAACCCCAGCTTCATTTTGTAATATAGCAGGTATGAGACCATCTGTAGGTTTTGTACCAACTTCAAGAAGAGGTATGGGTTGGTCTCCTTTTGATGTCGAGGGACCTATGGCGAGAAACATTACTGATTTAAAAATACTCCTTAGTGGTATGGTTAAAAATTGTAATTTAGATCCCATACCTACTTCATTTATAGATAAATCAAAATTAAATATGCAACCAAAAAAAATTGATTTAAAAAAATTAAAAATCGCCGTCTCCCACGATTTAGGTTTTGCACCTATGAGTAAAATATGTAGAGATGATTTTGATAGTAAGATTAATTTATTGTCATCGTTATTTGAAAGTATTGAATTTGCTCATCCAGAAATGAACGAAGCAGATAAAACATTTTATTTATTAAGAGGAATAGGGTTTGTAAATGATTTTAGTGAGATTAATGAAAAAAATCCTGGTTCTTTGGGTCATGTAATAGTTGATGAGTTAAAAAGAGCATCAGAAATTTCAATTAAAGATATTGGATGGGCAATGTCAGAACATACTAAAATATTTCGAAATGCAGAAAAGTTTTTTGAAAATTATGACGTTCTAATTACTCCTGCAGCATCAGTACCGCCTTTTAATCATGAAGAAGAATATCCAAAAAATATAGACTCAAAAATAATGGAAAATTATTTAAAATGGGAAGCTATATCATATGGTGTTACTCTCTTTGGTGGGCCCTCAATTGTTATTCCTTGTGGAAGTACAGAAAATGGATTACCCTTTGGTATTCAAATAATATCTAAGAAAAATTCTGATATTGATTTATTAGATATAGCCTTTTCTTTAGAAAACTCTTTCAAAGATATACCTTCTTTAAATTTTGATGATAATAATTATGATTTTGAAAGTTAATAATTAACATTTATAAAAAGTTCATTTTGAACAATTTAAAAATTTGGTAAAATTTATATTTATAATAAAATTTTATAAAACAAACAAAGGAGGAAATAATGAAATTTTTATCTTTAATTATTTCAATACTTTTTAGTGGATCAGTTTTTGCTGGTGCATTAGACGATGTTAAATCTGCTGGTAAATTTGTATTTGGATTAGAGGTTGGATATAAGCCTTTTGAATATATGGATGATAGCGGAACTTTAGTTGGGTATGATATTGATGTATCCAAAGAAATAGCTAAAAGAATGGGTGTTGAGGCAGTTCCTCAAGATACCAATTGGTCTACAGTTATTCAAACAATGTATGATGGAGGATTTGATCTAATTCTCGGCGGTATGACTGCTACAGAAAAAAGATATCAAAGAGTAAACTTCTCAATTCCATATATGAATGCTGCTTCAGGAATAATTGTTCTTAAAGACTCAGGTATTTCTGACAGATCAGACTTAGATGGTAAAAAAGTAAGTGCTGGTGCAGGTACACCTCAGCTAGATCAATTAAATATATCTGCAGATGAGTTAAGTATTTCTTATGATGGAGATATAAAATCATATGACAGTGATGCAGTAGCTTATGAAGCAATGAAATCAAAAAGAATTGATGCCTATGCTTCAACTCTTGTAAGTTTGTTAGAGTTTGCAAAAACTGATGATAATTTTACTGTTATTGCTTTTGCTTCAGATCAGTGGGCTCAGGAATGGACTTCAATGGCATTTACTAAAGAAGATGACGATTTAAGAGGTGCTTTTGACGATGCTATTAGGTCTATGAAGTCTGACGGCGCACTTGCTAAGTTGCAAGAAAAATGGTTTGGTAAATCATTCGTTGATACTCTACCAGACGCATCACCAACTTGGTAATATCCTAAAACTTTGGACTTAATTTATATGGTAGAAGTCTTTCCAAGACTTCTACCTCCCTTATGGGTAACAATTAAAGTCAGTTTCATATCTTTATTTCTAGCTTTTTTTATCGGCCTTTTTTTTGGTTCTATAAATTCAGTTTTTTCTAAGCTAAATCCTATAAATTTAGTGAGTAGATTTTATGTTTGGATCGTATTGTGCACGCCAATAATAATTCAAATTTATGCCGCTTACCTTTTATTGCCAAAAATAGGTATTAAACTTGATGTTTTTTGGGTAGGTGTGATAGCACTAACTTTTAACTCAGCTGGATATCAAATTGAAATATCTAGAGCTTCGATTACCTCGATAGATAAAGGCCAATATGAAGCTTCCAAAACTCTTGGAATGGGTCTTTTTACTACCATGATTTATATAATTATCCCTCAAGCAATCAAAAGAATGCTTCCAGCTACTGCAAATGAAGCTTCTCATCTTATTAAAGCATCTGCTGTTTTATCAGTTATAGCATTATTAGAACTCCACAAAGCTGCTATAAACTTACAGGGTAATAGTTTTAAATTTATTGAATTATTGGCTCTACAAGCATTTCTTTATTTACCTATTGTTTTGGGAACAAGCTACATTGCAAATTTTCTTCAAAAAAAGAATGATGATAAATCATCTAGAATAGATTTGGTTAAATAAAATGTTAGATATTGATTTTATGATTGAAATACTACCTAGAGTTTTAAGAGCTTCATTAGTAACTCTAGAGATTTCTTTTTTGTCTTTGTCTTTTAGTATCTTACTTGGTTTGGCTTTTTCAATGGTAGCACTGACTTCAGGAAAATTTGTTAATATCTTAATTCGTTGTTTTGTTGAATTTACTCGAGGTGTTCCACAATTAGTTCAAATATCAATTATTTATTTTGCTCTTCCATACATAGGGATATTTTTTGATGAATTCTGGACAGGTGTTGTTGCTCTTAGTTTTATTGGTGCGGGCTATACAATAGAGATATTTAGAAATGCTGTATTGAATATAAACAAAGGACAACAAGAAGCAGGAAAAATTTTAGGATTTTCTAATTATCAAAATTTAATTTATATTCTTTATCCACAAATCATAAAAAGATCTCTTCCTCCAATTACTAATGAACTCATTAATGTTGTTAAGGCATCTGCTCTTTTATCTGTAATTTCAGTAAACGAACTCACTAAGATTATGAACGATGTTATTTTTGAATATTTTGTAGTAATTGAAGTATTATTAGAAGCAACTATAATGTATTTATTAATCATAAGTGTTCTTGTTTATATCTCGAGATATTTTGAAAAAAAACTAGTCATATGAAAAAAAAATATATTGGCATGGCTTGGCCATCTGATGGTTTAAATGACTCAGAATATTGGAAAAATCTACCCAAAAATTTTGAGTTATTAATTTCTCGATATAAGGTCTCTGGTTCCTTAAAACCAAATATTCTCAAAAAAGAAGCTAATTTAAGAAGGATATCTCGTTCTTTAGAAACTTTAAATTTAAAAAAAATAAATATTTTAATCTTATGTGATTTTGCATCATCAGTTTTGAACAAAGACTATATTGAAAAAAGTCAATTGTATTTTAAAAAAAAATTCAACTTACCATGTATTAATATCGTTTCTTCGACTTTGAATTTTATTGAAAATAGAAAAAAAAATATCTCTATAATCTCTCCATATAATAAAATTATAACAAAAAAATTTCTTTCCTTCATAAAAGATAAAAGTCGTATAACTTCAATTTCAAACCTGTCATTTAATTCTGAAGAAGAAATAGATGATACAAATAGTATTCTAAAAAAATTAAAATTAAATACTTATAAGAACGATTTGCTGTTTATAGGAGGTGGTATTACAATAAGTTCTTTCTCAAAATTATATAAAAATAAATATGGATATAATGTATATTCATCTCCAATAATTTTGATAGATGATGTAGTTACCCTTTTAAGATGAATTCTAAGTATAATAAAATTTCGTTACTAGGTAAGTATTTCCGATTATCAAAACAACCTCCAATTTTTGATCGAGGAGATAAAGAATTTTTATTTGATCAAAATAATAAAACTTTCATTGATTTAGCTTGTGGCTCTGGCACCACAATCTTAGGCCACAATAATCAATTTATTAATAAAAGTATTAAAAAAAAAATAGATTACGGTATTCTACATACTGGTCCACATTTCATTTCTTCAATTCATCAAAAGTATTTCAATATACTATCTTCTTTTTTTAAAAATAAATTTAATGTTTTTAATATGGCCACTAATGGGTCTGAGGCTACTGAAACAGCATTAAAATTAGCTTTTCATCATACAGGAAAGAAAAAAATAATATATTTCTCAGGCTCTTATCACGGCAGGACTGGCTATTCTCTTCTTAGTTCTGATATGAAAGGGATTAACAAAGAAATATTTAAAAATAAAAATTTTATTTTATGTGAATATAATAATCTTGATAACTTTAAAAAAATATTTGACATAAACAAAAAAGATCTTGCTGCAGTTATAATTGAGCCTATTCAAGCAACTTCAGGTTTTAATTTCTCAAATAAAAAATTTCTTCAATCTATCCAAAAATTGATTATTAAAAATAACTCACTTTTGATTTTTGATGAGGTATGGACCGGTTTTGGTAAAACTGGTCATAACTTTGCTTACGAATACTTTAAAGTAGTTCCTGATATACTCATTCTAGGTAAATCTATTGGAGGAGGTATGCCTTTAGGTCTTATTGCATTTAAAAATAATATAAATCATCAGTTTCCTGGCTCGCAATCCTCTACCTTTCAGGGAAACATAATTTCAATTAATACTTCATATTTTTTTATAAAGTACTTAAAAAAAATAAATTATTTAAAAAAAATTAAAAATATAGAAAATTTTTTT
>CABYQR010000011.1 GCA_902521155.1 uncultured Alphaproteobacteria bacterium
ATCAAGGTAATCCTATTTCAGTTCCAGTTGGCCCTGAAACATTAGGCCGAATTATGAACGTTATTGGTGAGCCAATTGATGAAAGAGGCCCTATCGCTACTCAAAAACAGTTGCCAATTCACAGAGGTGCCCCTGATTTTGTTGACCAATCAACGGAAACAGAAGTTCTTGTAACAGGCATCAAGGTTGTGGACCTTTTAGCTCCATATGCCAAAGGTGGAAAAATCGGTTTGTTTGGTGGAGCTGGTGTTGGAAAAACAGTTTTAATTATGGAACTTATTAATAACGTTGCAAAGGCACACGGCGGATATTCAGTATTTGCTGGTGTTGGAGAGCGAACAAGAGAGGGTAATGATCTCTACCATGAGATGATTGAATCTGGAGTTATCGATGTTGATGGAGATAAGTCCAAAGTGGCTTTAGTCTACGGTCAAATGAACGAGCCTCCTGGTGCCCGTGCGAGAGTGGCACTTTCCGGTCTAACTCAAGCTGAGTATTTTAGAGATGAAGAAAACCAAGACGTTTTGTTTTTCGTTGATAATATTTTTAGATTTACACAAGCTGGTTCAGAAATTTCTGCACTTCTGGGACGTATCCCTTCAGCTGTTGGTTACCAGCCAACACTTGCAACAGATATGGGTGCCCTTCAAGAAAGAATTACAACAACAAACAAAGGATCTATTACTTCCGTTCAGGCTATTTATGTTCCAGCGGATGACTTAACAGACCCTGCGCCTGCTACTTCTTTTGCTCACTTAGATGCAACAACCGTTTTGAACAGATCTATTGCAGAGCTTGGAATTTACCCTGCGGTTGATCCTCTTGACTCAACTTCTAGAATTCTTGAGCCAAGAACACTTGGTGAAAAGCACTATCAAGTTGCAAGAGATGTTCAAAAAACTCTTCAGACTTATAAGAGTCTTCAAGATATCATTGCCATCTTGGGTATGGATGAATTATCTGAAGAAGATAAGCTAGTTGTTTCAAGAGCTAGAAAAATTCAAAAGTTCTTAAGTCAGCCCTTCCACGTTGCTGAAGTGTTTACGGGGTCTCCAGGAAAATTTGTTTCTCTTGAAGATACCATTAAAGGCTTTGAGGGCTTAGTAAAGGGCGACTACGATGATATTACTGAAAATGCTTTTTACATGGTCGGTACTATTGAAGAAGCACTCGAAAAAGCTAAAAAAATGGAAGCAGACGCAGCTTAAAAAATTCTATGATTGAGCTTAAGGTAGTATCTACACAAAAGGTTATCTTCGAAAAAGAGGTTGAAATGGCTGTGCTTCCGGGCACAGAGGGTGACTTTGCAGCAATGCCAGGTCACTCCCCATTTATCAGTTCGCTTCGACCGGGACAAATGGTGATAATGGCTAATAATAAAGTTGAAGAGAGTTTCTTTGTTTCGGGGGGTTTAGTCATGTTAAAAGAAAAGGTCTGTGAGGTTTTAGTTGATCAAATCATATCACCAGCGTTTCTTGTTGCGTTGTCCATAGAGGTCATTCTTGCAGCATGCTCTGCCGCTGAACTTTCTAAGATGCATCCATAGACTTGTGTCATAAAATTTCTTGGTATTAAATATTCTAAGAGTTCGTTTTTATCTGGCTCAAACTCAAAAGACGAATTAGTTGTTTCTTCAGAACCTTCCTCAGATTCAGATTGTTCCAAAGGAATAAGAGATTTAAAGGTTGGCTCTTGTGCAATGGCAGAGACAAACTTATTATATAAGATGCTCACTTCATCAATCGCCTGAGACTCAAATAGTTCAGAGATTTTATTTTTGACATTTTCAGATACCTCTAACTGCCTGTCATTAGTATTAATATCCTCAAAATTTTCAATAATCTCTAGATCACTTCTCTTATAAAAAGCACTAGCTTTCTTACCGATTGGCATAAGCTTTACTTCAATGTTCTTGGATTTTTTATCTTTAATCCAAGCAACAGCACTTCTAAATAAAGTAGAATTAAATCCGCCACATAAGCCTCGATCAGAAGAATTAATAATCAGCAATGCCGCTTTAGGGTTTGCACGACCCACTAAAACCTCTGGTAAATCAGAATTATCTTTCGACCCTCCTGAAAGAGAGGATAATATGAGACTTAAACTCTCAGCATATACTCTTGAGGACTCCGCTAATTCTTGGGCTCTTCGCAATTTACTTGCAGCAACCATCTTCATAGCAGAAGTAATTTTTCTAGTGGATTTAACACTAGATATTCTTGTTTTCAGATCTTTAAGATTGGGCATTAGCTATAGTTTTGACAAAAGTCTGCTAAAAACTCCTCTATTTTTTTATCTGACTCATCGCTGAAATTACCAGTGCTGTTAATTTCGGTAAATATATCAGAATGCTTAGATTTAAAGCTTTCCAAAAACTTATGCTGAAAATCAGTAATCTTTGATGTATCGACCTTATCAAGAAATCCTCTCACACCTGAGTACAAACTCAGAACCTGGTCCGCTACAGTCATAGGAACATACTGATCTTGTTTTAACAATTCAGTTAGTCTTTCACCTCTTGATAAAAGCTGTTTTGTAGACGCATCAAGATCAGAAGCAAACTGAGAGAAAGCAGCCATTTCACGATACTGCGCTAATTCAAGCTTGATCTTACCCGCAACTTTTTTCATAGCTTTAGTTTGAGCGGCTGAGCCCACACGACTCACAGATAAACCCACATTAATCGCAGGTCGAATACCTGAGAAAAATAATTCTGTTTCTAGAAAGATCTGACCATCTGTAATGGAGATCACGTTGGTAGGAATAAATGCGGAAACATCTCCCCCTTGAGTTTCAATAACGGGAAGTGCCGTTAAGCTTCCACCGCCACTGTCTTCATTTAATTTGCAAGCTCTTTCAAGTAAGCGTGAGTGTAAATAAAATACGTCACCAGGAAAGGCTTCCCTTCCAGGAGGTCTTCTAAGTAAAAGTGACATTTGTCGATAAGCAACAGCTTGCTTGGAAAGATCGTCATAAACGATCAGACCGTGCATTCCATTATCTCTAAAGAATTCTCCCATAGAACATCCTGTATAAGGAGCAAGAAACTGAAGAGGGGCAGGATCAGAAGCTGAGGCAGCGACAACAATCGTATATTCTAAAGCTCCATTCTCCTCAAGAGTTTTGACAACCTGAGCAACGGTTGATCTTTTTTGACCAATCGCGACATAGATACAATAAAGCTTTTTGGACTCATCATCAGACTGGTTAACCTCTTTTTGGTTAATAATAGCATCAATCGCAACAGCTGTTTTTCCTGTTTGTCGATCACCAATAATTAATTCTCTTTGACCTCTTCCAATAGGAACAAGTGCATCTAAGGCCTTTAATCCTGTCTGCATAGGTTCGCTCACACTTTTTCTAGGAATAATTCCTGGCGCTTTAACTTCTATCCTTCTAGACTCACTGCTTTGAATAGGTCCTTTTCCGTCGATAGGATTTCCAAGACCATCCACAACTCTTCCAAGTAGGCCTTTACCAACCGGAACCTCAACAATACTTTTTGTTCTTTTAACTGTGTCACCTTCTTTAATATCTCTATCATCACCAAATAAAACGATACCAACATTATCTTCCTCAAGGTTAAGGGCCATGCCTTTGACTCCACCGTCAAACTCGACCATCTCACCAGCTTGAACATTGTCTAAGCCGTATACCTGCGCAACTCCATCACCAACCTTTAGTACGGTTCCGACCTCGGATATGTCGGCTTGGTTTTCAAAGTTATTAATCTGATCTCTGATGACAGAAGAGATCTCCGATGCTTTAATTGACATTAAATGTCTCCTTTCACGTTGTTGGTAAATTTTGAAACTTGGTTGATGATACTTAAATCGATCATCTTTGAACCAATTACAACAGTCATTCCCCCTAAGAGGGATTTGTTTACTTGAAACTCTAATTTAATTTTGGAGCCAAATTGATTGTGAAGAAGCTCCTGAATATTACTTTTTGTTTGCTCGTCAATACCATGAGCCGTTGTCACTTTAGCTTTTTGATATCCTCTTTTTTCAAAAAGGACATCTTGAAATTCATTCAAAATGTTTTCAAATAAATTTAATCTTTTATTTTTTTTGAGAGTGTTAATTAAACCCACAAGTATTTTTTCAGATGTTAAACCCGAAATAACCTTTAATAAAATATTCGACTTTATTTCATTTTTTGTCAGGGGAGATTTAAGTAAAGATGAAAGCTCTTGGCTTTCTTTTAAACTCTCTGAAAGAGATTGGACATCTGCTAAAAGAGAGTCTAGTTCTTCATTTTTTACAGTATCAAAAAGGGCTACTGAGTAGCGTTTAGAAGCTATTTTATTACTCATTTTTATAAATTAATCTGCACTTTTTATCACATCAACGCCCTGATTGAGATCATACAAATGACGCATCAAGCGATCGAGAGAGGGTCGATATCAATGTGCAAAAAACGTATATTTTTAGGGGTCATTTTTGATTTTAGAAGGTCTATTTTTCTTCTTAAACTAGTATAGCTTTCCTCTTTGAAGTAAAAATTTTCTTGATAATGGTTCTTTTTATACGGAATCAGTGAGGGCGTGGGTCCTAATATAGATAATTGGTGCTTTTTGGAGATCAAAAGAACCTCCATACAAATTTCGCGCAACTCAGAGGATTTAGGGTGGATAAACTGCAGTTGAGAAATTTTGGTATAAGGAGGTAACTGGCTCTGCTCTCTTCGAGATAGCTCCATTTGAATAAATTCATTGCGGTTCTGGTTTTTGATACTTTGGAATATAGGATGTTGAGGATTATAGGTTTGAATAAAGACCTTTCCTCTTTCTCCCTCTCTTCCTGATCGTCCTGCAACTTGTTGAAGGAGTTGATAGGTTTTTTCCATGGCTCGAAAATCGGGACTAAAGAGACTAGAGTCTCCATCAATAACGTTTACAAGTTTCAAATTAGGAAAATGAAATGACTTTCCTATAATTTGAGACCCTACCAAAAGATTGGTTTGCTGATTGAAGATATCTTCAATCAAATCTTTTTTATTTTTTTTTGTTCTTAAAGTATCACTGGAATAAAGCTGACTTTTGTAACCAGGAAATAATCTATCTACCTCTTCCTGTAATCTTTCAAGTCCAATTCCTAAAGAAACAAATTTATCCGAAGAGCACATTTTACAAGTTTGTTGGGGTTCATAAAAACTGGAGCAATGATGACAGATGAGTCGATCAATTTTTTTATGATAAACCAAATTTACTGCACAATTTTGACATTGAATTGATGCATGACAGTTTGCACAAATTTTTGTAGGGGCATATCCTCGACGATTAAGAAAAAATAAAACCTGACCTTGTTTTTTTAAAACCTTGATCGTTTCATCGTAAATAGTTTTTGATATCCAAGACCTAGGGCCAGGTTTTAAAGCATTCATATCAACAACTGCAATTTCAGGTAATTCAGTTTGATGAAATTGATTAACTAATTGGTGAGATATAATTTTATGATTATTTAAATTATACAAACTCTCTAATGAAGGAGATGCGCTCACTAGGGTGCAAATTGCATTGTTGCATTTAGCCTTAAATATCGCCATATCTTTTGCATGATAACGGGGTCCTTCCTCTTGTTTATAAGAGGAGTCATGCTCCTCATCACAAACAACTAATTTGAGATTTTGAAATGGAAGCAGTACTGCAGACCGAGCTCCCACAATTACACAAGGCTCTCCTGATAACAAAGACCGCAATATTCTACTTTTTTGCTGTTTTGTTTGCTTAGAATGCCAAATAAAGGGCTCACATCCAAAATATAATTGGAACCTTTTAGACCACTCTTCGGTTAATGCAATTTCGGGCAATAAGACTAATGACTGATTGCCTGCTTTTAAATTTTCTTCAATTAATTTTAGATATAGCTCAGTTTTACCTGAGCCTGTTACCCCATCAATTAAGTGGGTTGTAAAATTATTATTTTTCTTCCAAATATTTTGGAATATTTTTTCCTGATCTTCATTGAGAGTTATGGATTGTACGATTTTATCAAATAAAAAACTTCGATCTGTTGAAATAATACTCTGGTTGGATGTTAGCTCTCTCCACTGCTTACCAGTCAATTTACAAATTTCCATTAAATTTTTTTGCGACCGGTATATTTTACTGGAAAAAGAAAAATAATTTTTAATATCTGAAGTTGGGTACTGTTGAAGTGCCATTTTATAAACCATTCCTAGGTCAATGAAATAATGAACTGACAAGTATTGATAAAATTCTATTGTCTCTTTGCTTAGGGGGTGAGGATAAAAGGATTTAATTGGCAATATCTTTTTTAAATCAAATTTAATTTGTCTCTCTGTCGTTTGGGATAAAACAACACCCCCTTGAGTTTTTCTCCTTAGAGGGATTTGAACGATTGAGCCAACTGGTATGATTTTTGAAAATTTATATGTCAAACTTTCATGAATTTGGCCTAAAGGAATAACTTGATAATAATAAGACATTTTTTAAATTTGATTCTAATTTATAATATAATGATATGAATTTTATCGAACTCCTAGAACATTCAAAAGTTCATAAATCAATTATTGAAGATTTTAAGGAATGGCTTTTTTATTTAAAAGATATCAAAGGTTATTCTGAAAATACCTATAAATCATACTGTTATGATGTTTGTGATTTTTTTATTTTTTTTCAATTCTATCAACAAGAAACCTTATCTGTATCCAATTTAAAGAAGCTGGATCTCCAAACATTTCGTGCTTGGGTAGCGGATATAGGATCTCAAAGAGATTATTTTAATATTTACAAAAAACCTCTAGCGGCTAGATCTAGAAGAAGGGCAATTAGTTCCATGAAAAACTATCTTAAGTTTTCCTCGCTCAAAAATGACCAATACAAATTTGGATACACAGAAATACAACTTTTGAAAAATCCCAAGATTCCAAAATCACTACCGAAGCCCATATCAGAAGGCCAAATTGATCGATTAATTGAGCAATTAGTCAAAGTCTCTAAAAAAAGTTGGGTCCAAAAGAGAAATTTAGCACTTTTATATCTATTATATGGTTGTGGCCTTCGCATTAGTGAAGCTCTCTCAATTACTAAAAATCATTTGTCAGATAAATCCTCTTTAACCATTATGGGGAAAGGGAGAAAAGAGAGACTTATTCCTTTATTAGAAATTGTGAGCAAATCGATAGAAGACTACCTCAAAGAATTACCGTATCAAACTTCGCAAGATGATTTAATATTTGTTGGAGACAGAGGGGCACCATTAAAAGCTTCAGCTTTTCAAAGAGACTTAAAACAAGCGCGAATTAATTTAGGACTCCCTCCTACAACCACTCCCCATGCTTTAAGGCATAGCTTTGCAACTCATCTCTTAAAAAATGGTGGTGATTTGAGAGTTATTCAGGAGCTATTGGGACATAGTTCCTTATCGACTACACAAATTTATACTGAGGTAGATGACGTGAGCTTAGAAAAAACTTATCGTGAAAAAAATCCTAGTAAATAATTATTCTTTTCCCTGAACTATAAAAAAAGGATTGAGAATATTTTCTTTTTGATAAATAAGTCTTTGCCCATTTAAATCTTTTACAGTTCCTCCAGCACCTTCAACTATTGCCTGTGCTGCAGCAGTATCCCATTCTGATGTTGGGGCTAATCTGGGATAAATATCTGCAGACCCATCGGCTATCATGCAAAGCTTCACTGAACTACCCGCTTGTAGTAATTCATGGTTTTGAAATTGAGAAATAAATTTTTGAGTTTCTTCGTTAAAATGACTTCGGCTAGCAACTATACGTATAGGATCATTAGGTTGAGAAACTGATAATTCATTAATATTGGACTCGAAGATTTTGAAGGAACTTTTATTAAGACCTCCTACGTACAATACTTTTTTAGTAGGAGAATAAACATACCCTAAGGTGGGATATCGATTTTCAATAAGTGCAATATTAATTGTAAATTCACCATTCTTATTAATAAACTCTTTAGTCCCATCTAGGGGATCTACTAACCAATATTTTTTTTCTGTTGTATGGAATTTTTCAGACTCCTCAGATATGACGGGATAGGAAGAAATAGATTTTAAACAAGAATCGATTAGATGATGAGAGGCGATATCTGCTTTAGTAAAAGGGCTATTATCTTTCTTATATGAGATGGATTGATCAAAATCATTATAAATTTCAATAATTTTAGAACTAGTCTCTTCTAAGCAACTCTTAATTTCATCAAAATAGTCAAAATGTCGTAATTTGCTATTTTTATCCATTATTGAATAAATATGAATATTTTGCTATACTTTTATAGATAAATTTACTATTTTTCATTAAATACGTCATTAGTGCTATTATGTTAAATCATACTTTATTTTCCAAAGATAACCCATCAATAAAACAGTCAGCTTGGGATAGCGATAGTCATTTTACATATCTGGCAAAGCAAAAAATATTTAATACAAAACGATCCTATGAGCGCTGGGTAGAAAAAGAAAAAATTTTTCCAATAAACCATGACTCTGAAAGCTATGTTCAGCTTTTCCCAAACCAATTAAATAATTTACTTCAAAATTACTTTTTAAAACTTTATGAAAAACAGAGAAGACTAATTTTATATGTTCAATATTTTGAATTAAAAGGTAGTAAATTTTTATTTGCTAATGATAGGCGCAATGGAAGATTATGGGTAAAAATTAAATCAAAAAAATATAATCATCTCATTGAAGGATTAAAGTCATTTTCTAAAATTCGAAAAAAAAATATTATTATATTGCCTAACCCTGACTTACTTTATGAATTTCAAGGATCAGAAGAGTTAAACCCTAAATCAAAACTTTCTATTTTAATCCCTCAGTTTATTTTTCAAAAAAAAGAAATTGATATTAGTGAAACTACATTTTCAAAAAAATTCAATTTAAAAAAAAGTAGCTATCTCTCAGATTTGGAAGCAGAAAGTATTCATATTATTCGTGAAGTAGTAAGTGAAACTAAAAATCCTGTTATGCTTTATTCCGTAGGAAAAGATAGTTCTGTGATGTTGCACCTAGCTCAAAAAGCATTCTACCCAAGCCCTCCTCCTTTTCCTTTGATGCATGTCGATACACGTTGGAAATTTCATGAAATGTATTTATTTCGTAACTGGATGGCAAAAAAATCTAATATGAAATTAATTACTCATATTAATCTGGAAGGAGTGAAGGCCAATGTTAATCCCTTTGACCACGGCTCCTCTATTCACACTGATGTTATGAAAACTCAAGGCTTAAAGCAGGCGCTAGACCAATATGGATTTGATGCCGCTTTTGGCGGGGCAAGAAGAGACGAAGAAAAATCTAGGGCCAAAGAGAGGATTTTTTCTTTCAGGACTTCCACCCATCAGTGGGATCCCAAAAACCAGCGTCCCGAGCTTTGGAACTTGTTCAATACAAAAGTCAATAAATCAGAGAGTATTCGGGTATTTCCTCTCTCAAATTGGACTGAATTAGATATTTGGCAGTATATCTATCAAGAACAAATACCCATTGTTCCTCTGTATTTTGCCAAAACTAGACCTGTTATTAGAAGAGAGGGAATGCTTTTAATGGTCGATGATGAAAGACTCAATCTTCAGACCCATGAAAAAATTGAATTAAAAAAAATCCGTTTTCGAACATTGGGTTGCTATCCTTTGACTGGGGCTATTGAGTCAGAGGCGGAAACACTAGAGAGTATTGTTTTAGAGTTGCTACAATCCAAAACTTCCGAGAGACAGGGAAGGGCAATTGATGCAGACTCTAGTAATTCCATGGAAAAGAAAAAATTAGAGGGATATTTCTAATGAAGTCCTCCAGTGCCATTAATGAATATTTAAAAGAACAGGCTTCGCTTGATCTTTTAAGGTTTATTACCTGCGGATCAGTAGATGATGGAAAGAGTACCCTGATCGGAAGAATGTTATATGAGTCACAAATGATATTCGATGATCAAGTTGCCTCCTTAAAAAATGACTCTAAAAAGCATGGCACTCAAGGCGAAGATATAGACTTTGCACTATTAGTAGATGGACTATCAGCTGAAAGAGAGCAAGGAATTACTATTGATGTCGCTTATCGTTTTTTTTCCAGCAGTAAAAGAAAATTTATTGTTGCTGATACACCAGGTCATGAACAGTATACCCGAAATATGGCAACAGGGGCCTCAACAGCTGATCTTGCTATTCTTTTAATTGATGCACGCCACGGGATAATGACACAAACCAAAAGACACTCTTTTATTGTTTCGCTCTTAGGAATTAAAAATGTTGTCCTTGCAATTAATAAAATGGACCTAGTAAACTATGATGAAAAAGTATTTAGAAAAATAGAAAAAGAATATAAAAATTTTTCACAAAAATTAAAATTCCTAAATATTCAAAGTATTCCTATTTCTGCCCTGAAGGGAGATAATATCTATCAACAGTCTAAATCCATGAAATGGTTTAAAGAAAAAACACTTTTTCATTTTTTAGAAACTGTAAAAATTAAGCCTCAAAATTCCTCTAATTTCGTTCTTCCTGTCCAGCAGGTAAACCGACCTCATTTAAATTTTAGAGGATACTCTGGTACAATAGCTTCTGGAGATATAAAAGTAGGTGAGGAAATTATGACTATTCCTTCTCAGCAAAAAGCAAAAATCAAAGAAGTATATATAGGAGATAAATCAATAAAATCAGCATCTTTTAGAGATAGTGTCACCCTCACATTAAACAAAGAGATCGATATTTCGCGAGGTGATGTCCTTTGTAAAAAAGATTCCTTAGTAGAAACAGCTGACCAGTTTAATGTCAATATGATTTGGATGGCTGAGGAAAAATGTTTTCCAGGAAGGTCTTATATTGCAAAAACTCATAACAGTTCAACGGGTATAAAGATTCTAGGAATCAAAAAGTTATATAATGTTAATACGCTTGAGCATCAACCTAGTAAAGAATTACAATTAAATGATGTGGCTGAGGTAACCATCTCATTGAATAAAAGCATTCCTTATGTCAATTATCAAGATAATAAGTTTTTGGGATCAATGATCTTGATTGATCCTTTGACTAATCAAACAATTGGTGTGGGTATGATTAATTTTGCCTTAAGACGTGCACAAAATATTCATCTTCAAAGTCTGAGTATTAATAAAGAATTAAGAGAAAAAATGAATGGGCATAAAGGACAAGTTTTATGGCTAACCGGTTTATCAGGCTCCGGTAAGTCCACTATTGCCAACGCTCTTGAAAAGGAATTATACGCTGAAGGAAAAAAAACTTATATCTTAGATGGGGATAATGTTCGTCACGGCCTAAATAAGGATTTAGGTTTTACAGATAAAGATAGAGTAGAAAATATAAGAAGGGTTGCCGAGGTAGCCAGGCTTATGTGTGATGCAGGATTAATAGTTATCACAGCATTTATTTCCCCTTTCAGGTCTGAAAGAGAAATGGCTAGATCTTTATTTAAAAAGGATGAATTTAAAGAGATCTTTATTTCAACTCCTCTTAAAATAGCTGAAAAAAGAGACCCGAAAGGTCTTTACGAAAAAGCCCGAAAGGGAAAAATACCTAATTTTACAGGTATAGACAGCCCTTATGAAAAACCTTCTCAACCAGAAATTGAAATAGATACATCTAAATCAACAATTACTGAGAGTGTAAAAAAAATAATAAAAATTATTTCCTAAGTTTTATTTCTACCTCAGTAAATTTTTCCATATCAAACACAAAATCTTCAAAGACAATATCTTGGTATTTTGATTCGGCATTTAAAGAAAAACCAAAAGGCTCCAAAGGCTCCCCCTTAAAGTCTTTAGAAAATTTTCCATCTTTATCTAAATCTTGGAAGGCAAAAAGACCAATTTTGATATGCGGGAAAGCCTTGAGATTAATTTTATTAAAATTATTAATATCTCTTTCCACTATCATAAATAGTGGAGCCGAGCCCTCTTCAAAATAAAATTTTCGATCATATCCCCATATGTGAATGGGGCTAGTAGCATCCTCAAATCCAGTTACTTTAGCTGTTAAATGATCGGAATATGAAATTTTTGTTAAAAAAAGTACCTGAAAAACAACAACAATTATCATTTTTAAACATATTAAGGTAAAACTGTGCATAACTCGCTTAAGATTAATATTTTTTTTGGTTAAATGCACTTTGTCTTTTGCATATGATTAAACATCATAACTCAATGCTGAAATATGTTGATAATTATATATTTCTGAATGTAGTAGATATTTAAAATTATTGAAAATATTATCTCCTTTAAAAATATCCTATAATACTGTGGATAACTCTGTTAAAAACTTTAGGCAAATAAGTTAAACATGAAAAAAGGTTACATCATAGTCAGGCTAGCAGTTACTGATAGCGATCTATTTCAAGAATATCCCCCTTTGTCTTCGATTGCGATGGAGAAATATGGCGGTAAATATCTCATTAGAGGCGGAAAATTTGATGTATTAGAAGGCGAATGGCCAGTTG
This sequence comes from uncultured Alphaproteobacteria bacterium, assembly GCA_902521155.1. Taxonomy (GTDB): domain Bacteria; phylum Pseudomonadota; class Alphaproteobacteria; order HIMB59; family HIMB59; genus HIMB59. Next base: position 12,444 of record CABYQR010000011.1, read on the forward strand.
ATAGAACCACAGTTGTAGAATTTGAGAGCTATGAAAAAGCCAAACAGTGCTATCAATCACCCGAATACTTTAAAGCTAGAGAAATAAGAAGAAAAAGTGCTAAAAGCGACTTTATTTTAATCGAAGGCTTTTAGGTTTTTTTAAAAAAATCTTGAGCCAGTTCTAATTTCTGAAGCTTTTTTTTTAAAAGTAATTTTAGATTATCAATTTCTTGTTGATGACCGATTATCATCTCCTCTATCTCTTTTACACTCAAGTCGTCCTGATCAATGGATTTGTGTTTTTTTGGCTCCTCTTCCTCAAACATTTGATCTAATTTCTCCCTTCATAAAGAAAATATAAATTAATTTTCAATCTAATTAAATTGACTTTTTGATTAAGATTTTTGATAATCACGGCCATGTCCAAAAAAACTATAATAATATTTATTTCATCAATTTTTCTATTTACCAGTTGTGCAACAGTCAGTGAAAGAGCTAATAATGCATATGACTATGTAGCCGGTGGCGTTACAAAGGGCTATAACTCTGTCAAAGACGCTGTTACTGGTGGAGATGAAGAATAAATAAAATTTTTAACTCAGACCCGCTCTAATTTATAATTTGAACTGGGAATTATTATGAAAATTATTTCTCTTCAACATATTGCCATTGAAGATCCTGGAACTTTTAAAGACTTTCTTTTAGCTGACGGTCATGAGCTTACAACAATTCAGTTAGACGAAGGTGAAAATATTCCCTCTAATCTTGATGAATTTGATGCCATGCTTTGCATGGGTGGTCCTATGGATACTTTTATGGAAGATGAATTTAATTGGCTCGTTGGTGAAAAAAAAGCCATTGGGGAATATGTCCTAAATTTAAAAAAACCTTTTTTAGGTTTTTGCCTAGGTTGTCAGTTGTTAGGAGAGGTTTTAGGAGGGAAGGTTGTTCAATCCAATCCTCCAGAAATAGGAGTGCTTGATATTGATATTAGTGATCAAGCAATCACTGATCCTGTTTTTAATTTTCTTCCCAATAAAATTAAAGCCTTGCAATGGCACTCTTATGAGGTTCAAGGTTTAGAGAGTAATCCAAACATCAATATTATTGGATCCTCTCCTACAACTAAGTATCAAATATTTGGATATAATAATCATGCATATGGAATTCAGTTTCACCTAGAAATACGAAAATCTACTGTTGATGATTGGGCAGCTGTACCTGAATACAAAAATGCTTTAGAACAATCATTAGGGCAAGAAGCCTTGCCTCATATGAAGAAAGAGGTTAATGAAGAAATCGATAATATGATGGGTCAGTGCAATCAATTATATCAAAATTTTATTTCTATAATTTAAATCAGATATTTTTCTAATTTCCACCCTCAAGAATTATGAATTTTTGAGTATCTAAATCTACACCAGCTTCGGTTCTAAGTTTTGTCATTTCTGGTAATTTCAACATTTCTTGCATTCTATCCATAGACTCAACCTCTATCACTGTGTAAATTTCATTCTCATTATCTTTTGGATGACCGTAGGCCAGAACATGCAGTCCATATTCCTTTCTAAGGGCCTCATTGGACTCAAACATCTCTTTCCAATGTTGGTAGCCTTTGTTGATTTTAGCATTTGTAATAATTTTCATTATATTTCTCCTTTAAAATCTTTTTATATTATTAAAAAAAGATTTAATAAATCAACAAATGTGTTAAATTAAATATAGCACCGATTTACTACTCAATATTGCGGGTGCTTTACAAATGCAGCTAAAAAAGAGATTAATTTTTCCAAATATTAGTTGCCTTATTTAAAGATAAGGAGAATATATTTATGACTACAAAATCAAGACACCCTGAAACGGTTGCCCTGCATGGTGGTAATTTCAGAACTGACATAGCTACAAACGCTGTTGCTGTGCCTATCTACCAAACAACGTCTTATGAATTTAATTCTTGTGAGCATGCAAGTAATTTGTTTGCTTTAAAAGAATTAGGTAATATCTACACACGGATTATGAATCCCACTAACGCTGTTTTAGAGGAAAGAGTAGCTGCTTTGGAAGGTGGTATGGCTGCCGTAGCATTAAGTTCTGGGCAAGCCGCATCTGCCTTCTCGATTCAAAATGTTGCTAAAGCAGGTGATAATATAGTTTGCTCAACAGATATTTATGGAGGCACTTGGAATCTATTCAATAATACTTTAAGGGCACTCGGAATTGATGTTCGTTTTGCAGACCCTAATAATCCAGATAATTTTAAAAAATTAACTGACAACAAAACACGAGCCTATTATGCTGAAACATTAGCCAATCCTAAACTTAACGTTTTTCCAATTGAAGAAGTGGCTAACATTGGAAGAAAAGAGGGAATACCTTTGATAGTCGATAATACAGCAGCGCCTATAATATGTAAGCCCTTTGACTATGGTGCAGCTGTCGTAATACATTCTCTTACTAAGTGGATTGGAGGACATGGAACATCGGTTGGAGGTATGATCGTAGACGGGGGTAATTTCGATTGGGTAGCGTTTCCGGAAAGACAACCTTTCTTTAATCAACCAGACAATAGCTATCATGGTGTATTATGGGGAGAAGCTATTCCAAAAATTTTTGGTGTGCAGATAGCTTTTGCAATTCGAGCGAGAGTAGTATTGCTGCGAGATTTAGGTTCTGCAATTGCCCCTCAGAATTCTTTTAACCTAATTCAAGGATTAGAAACTCTTCCTTTGAGGTTAAAACAACATAATTCGAATGCTGAGCATGTAGCAGGATTTCTCAAAGATCATGAGGAGGTAAGTAGAATTATCTATCCTAAATTTTTTGATGGAAGGTCCAAACAGAATGCCAAAAAATACTTAGATGGTGAATATGGTTCCATGATTGGTATAGAGTTAAAAAAAGGTGTTGAGGGAGGAAAAGCTTTTATTGATGCTTTAAAGCTTCACTATCACGTGGCAAATATTGGAGATGCGAGAAGCTTAGCTATTCACCCAGCGTCAACAACTCATTCTCAATTAACTGCAGAAGAACAATTAAAAGCAGGAGTGACTCCTGGATATATTCGTCTGTGTGTGGGTCTAGAGCATGTTGAAGATATAATAGAGGATTTAAAAATTGGGCTTGAAGCTTCTAGTAAAGTTGCTGGGTCAAGTTCTTCAAAAAATTAATTAAAAAGAACCTCAATATTTAAAAGGGTGCTGCTATAAATTTATAAATATTAAAGCTGCACCCAAATAAGTAAATTTCATAAAAAATTTTGTTATTTAAAAATTTTATTATATAAAGAAAAGAAGATGCCTACTTCAATAAAATTTTTAATTTTTGCAACTGGATGGATGGTATTTAGAGCAGTTGGTTCTGGACTTTTTCTTTCTCTGGGTATTTTGGAGAGTCCCCGCGCCGCGCCACCAGACTGGACTATAGCTTTTCTTGGGGATTTCGCGATTGGCACAACGGCATTATTTCTGGCATATATGATATGGAAAAAGCCCTCTGCCTTTCTGTGGGGAATTTTACTAGCTTGGAATGCGGTTGGAATATTTGATTTAATTGGAGCCTTATCTCATTCTTTTAGTGCGCCTTTCTCACCTTTTCCTGAGATTGGTATAAATGAAATTAGCATAAGAACTATTTTAAGTTTAAACACATTTGTACAATCTGTTGCTCTCTTAGTTATGTTTAGGCCACAAGTAAAAGCCTATTTTAGAGTTTAAAAAGAGTATATAAATCAAGATAATGGTTCTGTGGTGAAACGGATATCACACTTGACTACGGATCAAGAATTCAGGGTTCGAATCCTTGCAGAACCGCCACTAAAAATTAATATTATCAATTAATCTTACCTGACCTTTATAGATAGCGTAAAATAATCTAGTTTCTTGGATACTACCATCTAAAGATAAATCGGAAATATTTCTAAATTCAAAATAGTCAAATTTTTCTATCGCTTGTTTTCGGATAAATTCCTTTGCTAGAGAGTTAGCTTGATTGATATTGATATCTTTATCTAGATTAGACATAAATTTTAAACTAGCATTATGAAAAAGTTCAAATTCTAGAAGTTGTTTTTTACTTAGTTTTTCATTTCTTGATGAAAATGCGATACCTTCTTCTGACCTAGCTGTTGGTACAGAAACTAATTCTAAGGAAGAATACTTTTCTTGAATAAATTTTTCTACAATCTTTAATTGTTGATAATCTTTTTCACCAAAATAGACTTTGTTACATTTAACAATTGAAAAAAAATTATTAAGCACTGTGATTACACCATCAAAATGATTTGGTCTAAAATCATCACAGAGAATATTTTTAAAATATTTATTTTCTAATTTAGTTTCATTTTCTTGATAAATTTCTTCTGAAGATGGTTCAAATATTACATCTACATTGAATTGATCACAGAAATCATAGTCTTTACCCTTGTTTCTGGGATAACTATCAAAGTCTTCGGGTTTATTAAATTGCTTTTCATTAACAAAAATACTAACTATTGTTTTTTTATTATCTTTTTGTGATTGTTTAATGAGCTGTCCGTGTCCTTGGTGAAGAGCTCCCATTGTTGGAATATATCCCAGAGAATATCCTTTATTCTCATAAGCTTGGAGGTATAGCTTTAAATTAGAAATATCTTTGATTATCAGCATAATTAGATTTTATTTATTGACTTCATATCAATAATTGTTAAATGTAGGAACACTTTTTTAAAGGCATAATATCAATGAAAAGAACATATCAACCTAGTCAATTAGTTAGAAAAAGAAGACATGGATTTCGTTCCAGAATGGCTACAGTAGGTGGCCGAAGAGTTATTAATGCAAGAAGAGCAAAAGGTCGATCTAAGCTCTCCGCTTAATTTTTGAGATTACCCACACTTAAAAAATCATCTGAATTCTCCAAAATACGAAATAAAGGAGATTATTTTAAAAGTCCTTATTTTAATGGATACATCCTTAAAGACCCAAATGAAGAAAAATTTATATTAGGTCTTGTCGCAAGTAAAAAGCTAGGCAATGCCGTGGAGAGAAATCGGTCAAAAAGAAGAGTACGGGAAGCAATTAGAACCTGCAGCTTAATAGACACACTTCAAGGTGTCAGATTTGTGCTAATATTAAAAAAAACTATCTTGAAAGTACCATTTATTGATTTAAAACAAGATATTGAAAAATTTTTAAGCCATGAAAAATAATATTCAGCACATTTGGAGTTTAATTTTTATATTCCCAATAAAACTATACCAACTTTTTATTTCTCCCATGTTGCCAAATACTTGTCGCCACCTTCCTACTTGTTCAGATTATACCATTGAGGCAATCCAAGAATTTGGTGTTTTAAAAGGTATTTACAAAGGCACTGTTAGAATACTTCGATGCAACCCACTCGGCACATCAGGCTTTGACCCGGTAAAAAAATAGTATGGAAAATCAAAAAAATTTATTTCTAGCCATTATAATATCAATGGCAATTATATTTGGTTTTCAATTACTTGTCCCACAACCAGAACGTGCACCTGTATCTGAAGATCAAACAAGAGAGCAGAGTCTCGTTGACCTCAGTCTTCAAGGGTCATCCTCAGGTACATTAATAGATCGATCTGAATTAATTAATAATTCAGGAAGAGTTACTTTTAATAATTCAAAGATTAAAGGCTCTATTAATTTAGCAGGCGCTCTCATTGATGATTTAATTTTAATGGAATTTCAAGAAACACTTGATCCCACATCTCCTCTTATTGAATTTTTAAATCCACTTGGATCTGAGAACTCTTATTACCTAGATACTGGATGGGTAAGCTCTGATAGCTCAATTGAACTACCTAATATTAAAAGTATTTGGAGTGCTGATAGAAATTCAATCGGTGTCAATGATCCCGTTAAACTCTCATGGACTAATTCTCAAGATATTACTTTTGAAAAAATAGTGTCACTAGATGAAGATTACCTTTTTAATGTTGATCAAAGAGTTATCAATAAATCAAAAAAATCCTTTGACCTTTTCCCATATGGTCTCTCAAAAAGACAGGGTATTCCTGATATGCAAAACTTTTTTATTCTTCATGAAGGACCTCTTTCTATTACAGATAATGTCTTAGAGGAATTTGACTATGACGACTTAAAAGATAAGAAAAAAATTAAGCTTTCTTCAATTGGTGGATGGATTGGTATGACAGATAAGTATTGGCAAACTGCTATTATTGCTAATCAAAATGAACCGATCCAGCAAACCTACAGCTACAGTTTTGTTGAAAATACAGATAACTTTCAAACAGACTTAGTAGGAGATAAAATTACTATCTCAGAAGGATCGAGTATTTCTCATAATCTTAAGTTATTTGCAGGGCCTAAAATAGTAAGTGTAATAGATAGGTATATGGAAGAACACGGTGTTTTAGAATTTGACCGATCCGTTGATTTTGGATGGTTTTATTTTTTAACAAAGCCCATCTTTAATGTTCTTCAATTTATTTTTGGTTATGTAGGTAACTTTGGTTGGTCAATTATTTTATTCACTTTTTTAATGAGAATTTGTTTTTTCCCTTTAGCACAACAATCTTTTAAATCGATGGCTAAGATGAAAAAACTAGGTCCCGAGATGCAACGATTAAAAGAGCAGTACGGGGACGATAAAGCAGGCATGCAAAAGGAAATGATGGCCTTATATAAAAGAGAAAAAGCCAACCCTATTGCGGGTTGTTTGCCTATTCTATTACAGATACCTGTTTTCTTTGCATTATATAAAGTTTTATTCGTGACTATTGAGATGAGACATGCACCATTTATTGGATGGATCCATGATCTATCAGCGCCTGATCCTCTTGGTCTTCTCACGCTCTTTGGTTTTGTTGATTGGAATGTTCCAGGCATCTTACAACTCTTGAACATTGGTATCTGGCCAATATTAATGGGTATTTCTATGTTTCTCCAACAAAAATTAAATCCGGCACCTGTAGATAAAATGCAAGCAAAAATCTTCATGTTCTTGCCTATTGTCTTTACTTTTGTTTTGGGGGGGTTTGCAGCAGGTTTGGTGATTTATTGGACTACTAATAATGTTTTATCAATGGCTCAACAATACGTTATTCAAAGAAAAATTATTAAGAGTTGATGAATAATGTTAGTGGCTATTTTAAAAAACCAACTCAATTTCTTTTAAGCGCCGTCCAGCCACGACAATATCCAAACGTAGTTTTTCCAGAAGTAGCCTTTATTGGCAGATCCAACGTCGGTAAGTCCAGTCTCATAAACGCCCTTTTCATGGAAAAGTTAGCCCATATTTCAAATACACCTGGAAAGACAAGACAAATTAATTTTTTTAATCATGGCGACTCATTAATGGTTGTTGATCTACCCGGCTATGGTTTTGCCAAGATATCTCAAAAAGAAGCTTATAAAATATCTGATTTAGTTTCTCAATACCTAACAACTCGAGAAAATCTCAAAAAAATTTTTATCCTTATAGATCATTCTTTAGGTCCCAAAAAAATAGATATGGAGATGCTTAATTCTATGAAAAGCATTAAAGAAAAAATTTTTATTTGTTATACTAAAAGTGATAAGAAGGTAAAAGAACGCTCTCCTTATTTAAAGGATTTGGAAAAATTTGATCAATTAATAGTTAGCTCTAAATTAAATAATAATATTTTTGAGTTACAAAAAAAAATTGCAGAAATTCTCTAAATAATCTTTGAAATTATTTTATAAAGCATTAGTTTAACACGCTTATGAAAAATACCTCTAACTGGGTCTTTGACTTAGATAATACACTATATAAAGCAGAATGTGGTCTGTTCGACAAAGTCCATATTTTAATGGGACGATTTATTGAGGAGAAATTAAATTTATCCTCAGGGGAGGCTCAAGCCTTAAGATCAAAATACTATCATCAATACGGCACTACTCTTCGTGGATTGATGATTGAACATAAAATTAATCCCGATGAATACTTAGATTATGTTCACCAAATTAATTATGATGTCGTTTCCGCCAATGAAAGTCTTAAAAATACAATTCAAGAACTAAAAGGTAAGAAATATATTTTTACAAATGCTAATTATGGACATGTAGAAAAAGTCCTAGAAAAACTTAAAATGGAAAATATTTTTGATGGTTGCTTTGATATTTCGGAAAGTGATTATTTACCGAAACCTCACAAAGAAATATATGACTCTTTTCAAAAAAAATTTAATTTAGATAATTCTTCAACTGCAATGTTTGAAGATTTGCATATTAACCTGAAGGTGCCTTCTGCTATGGGATGGGAAACTGTCTGGGTAACCAATAACTTAGAATACAACTTAAACAAAGACGTCAACCAACAAGAAGATATTCAGAAAATCATTGATGAAAAAGGCTACATATCTCATGTTACAGATAATTTGGAAAATTTTTTAAATAACGTAAAATAGGAGCAGGTATGAGCAATCAAGAAACTATTGAAAATCTTTGGGAAAAGAAGGATGAAATTAACTTTATTGAAAATATTGAAGCAAGAAACTCCGTTCTTGAGGTTTTAGATAATTTAGATAAAGGAAAACTTAGGGTTTGTGAAAAAATAGAAGGAAACTGGATTGTTAATCAATGGCTCAAAAAAACAATTTTGTTAAGTTTTCGAATTCAAGATATGGAAATCATTTCGGGAGGACCAAGTGTAGTTGGTGGAACTTCTAGTTGGTGGGACAAGGTTCCATCCAAGTTTCAAAACTGGGAATCTCAAGATTTTCGAGATGCAGGTTTTAGAGCGGTTCCAAATTGTGTTGTGAGAAGATCAGCTTTTGTATCTAAAAGTGCCGTATTAATGCCCTGCTTTATAAATTTGGGAGCGTATGTTGATGAAGGTACGATGGTAGATACTTGGGCAACAGTAGGTTCGTGTGCACAGGTTGGAAAGAATTGCCATATCTCTGGAGGAGCAGGTATCGGAGGTGTCCTAGAACCTCTCCAAGCTAATCCTGTAATTATTGAAGATAATTGCTTCATAGGAGCTCGATCAGAAGTGGCTGAAGGAGTTATTGTTGGAGAAGGATCGGTTTTATCAATGGGGGTTTTTATAGGAGCCTCTACAAAAATATATGATCGCGATACAGGTATTACTCATATGGGTAAAGTTCCTCCCTACTCTGTTGTTGTACCTGGAAGTATGCCAAGCTCCAAAGGTGATGCCTCTTTATATTGTGCTGTTATTGTCAAAACAGTTGATGAAAAAACAAGATCAAAAACTTCTGTCAATGAATTACTTAGGGATTAAATGTTAGACACAATTGAATTATCAAAAAAACTTATATCGTTTGACTCTATCACTCCCGCCAAACAAGATATTTTTAATTTTTTAATAAAAACTTTTGAAGAGAATGGCTTCTCCACAAAACAATTAAACTTTGATGGTGATGGAAGCTATGAAGTAATAAATTTAATGGCTACTTATGGCTCCCCTAATACCAATGCCAAACATTTTAATTTTTTATGTCACGTGGATGTTGTGCCTCCAGGAAATGTAGAAGACTGGGATACGCCTCCTTTTGAGCCCACTATTAAAGATGGTTATCTATTTGGACGTGGATCTGAAGACATGAAAGGGTGTACTGCTGCAAGTATGGTCAGTGTCTTCAAATTTATTAGGGATAATAAGGATTTTAATGGAACAATTAGCTTTATCATTACCGGAGATGAAGAGGCAGACTCAGTCAATGGTGTTGATAAAGTCGTAAATTGGATCAAAGAAAATAATATCAGAATTGATGGTTCAATAGCTACAGAGTCCTCCTCAGAAAAAGTTATTGGAGATCAAATTAAGGTAGGAAGAAAAGGAGCTGTAAACATAAAGATTGAAATTATCGGGAAACAAGGACATGCGGCATATCCTCAACTAGCACAAAACCCTGTTCATTGCATGTCAAAAATGATTTCATTTTTTGATGATCAGGTCTTAGATAATGGAGCAGAGTACTTTGAGCCTTCAACTTTACAATTTACTCAATTAGATTTAAATAATAAAGCAAGTAACGTCATTCCAGAGAAAGTTATTGCATTAGCTGATATGCGTTTTAATGATAATTGGGATAAAGAAAAAATCAAAAAATATTTTGATGAGCACTTAACAAGAATATGTAAAGAAAATAACTGCTCATACGATTTAAAATTAACTTTTCGAGGTTTACCTTTTCAAGCTTTTAATAGTCCTTTTACCATACATTGTCTAAATGCTATTAAAGATGTTACAGGATTAGAGGCTAAGCAAGATACTGGTGGAGGAACTTCAGATGCAAGATTTATGCAAAGAGTATGTCCTGTATTTGAATTTGGCACTATTAATAAAACACTTCATAAAGTAAATGAGTGTGTTTCTATCGAAGATCTCAAAACCACAGAAAAAATTTATTACAAAACTTTAGAAAACTTTTTTCAATGATAAAAGAAGGAGATCTTCTTCCTAATGTCACCCTTAGATCAGTAGCAGAAGATGGTACTCAAAACTTTAATTTATATGAAAAGTTTAAAGAAAAAAATGCATTAATAATTTGTGTCCCCGGTGCTTTTACTTCTACTTGTCATATTCAACACCTCCCTCCTTATATTAAAGGCTCAGAGAAATTAATGGCTGAAAAAAAACTAGATTATTTATGTTGTATCTCAACTAATGATCCTTATGTATTAGACCTATGGAGAACAAACCTAGGTAACTCCAAAATTACCTTTCTCTCAGATGGTAACTTTGAATTTTTAAATTCTACACAACTTATAAGAAATCATGAAAAAAGCTTTATGGGAGATCGATTGATAAGGTCAATTCTTTTATCAAAAAACTTAAAAGTAACTAAATTAATACAAGACAATCCTGGGGAGCTTGATAAAACTGGCTTTGAATCAGTCTTAAAAACTATCTAAATATTCTTTGATTTTTTTAATATTTTCAAATTTTTTGGCCATTTGATGACTTTTTTTACTCAACTTATCTAGATTATTAAGAACATCTATAACGCTCATAGTTAAATCTTTTATGTTATTTTCTTTAACTATCTTGCCATTCTTATTGATTGACTCAGGGGTTCCCCCACTATCACTTACAATACATGGAAGGCCAAATGCTGCTGCCTCTATATTAGAAATACCAAATCCCTCAACACTATCTGGTGTCGTTATCGTAGGCATAATATGAATCTTACTTTCATTGTATATTCTCGACGGCTTTATATTCTCATCAATAAAGCTAACTTGTTTTATTAAATTATATTTCATGACTAGATCTTTCAACCTCGATAGCTCTGGACCATTACCTAAAATAGCATATTTCAAAATTAATTTATGGTTATTCTTTAAAAGAGATAGGCTTTCCAAAACTAAATGGTGTCCTTTTCGATATTCTAATCTAGCTACAGTACACAAGTCATATTTCTTTTTTGAATTAGGTGTTTCAATAGATTTTATAAAAGCTGGATAGATTATTTTATATTTTTGGTTGTGAAGTTTTTTTAAATTTTTAAAAAATAATTTTTGTGTATATAGAGAATTAAAAATTATACCATCTGCTTTTTTTAGTGAAGATAAAATTCTATCAACTTTTTTTAGGTTTAAAATTTCATTACCGTGTATTAAACATATTTTTTTTATTGGAATATTTTTATCAAAACTCTCTAAGGACTTCCAGCTATCAAAAAAGACTTTATCAAAATTATTATCTTTAAATAAATTGTTTGCAAAATTTGATTTAATTCTTTTCCTTAGAAATTTAAGTTGATCAAATCTATGTATTTCAAATTTTTGATTATTGTCAAACTTAGAACTAAAGTACTTAGATCCATCAGCTAGTACTTTAACATTGTGTCCTAATATTGCTGCTTGGGATGCTATATTTGTCATTACTGACTCTATTCCTCCTAGTTTGGGGGCAAAGCATTGGGTGTAAACTAAGATGTTCAATAGGTTATCTCTTTTAGTATTAATCCTCTTGGTGGCATAGTTGGGCCTGCTAAGGCTCTGTTCTTTAATGCCAATAATTCTTTAATCCAGGATGGATCTTTGTTATTTAAGCCTATTTCTAATAATGTTCCCACCATTATTCTAATTTGCTGGTAGAGAAAAGACTGGGCTTGAAAAATAAAAATAATTTTATCATTGGAGGTTTCTATGCTCGTGAACTCGACTGATTTAATTGGAGATTTTGCTTGGCACCCTCTACCTCGAAAAGAGCTAAAATCATGCCTACCTTTAAAATAAACAATTGCTTCATTCATAGCATCAATGTCTAAATTCTGTTTTACATGAATACTATAATCCCCTTCAAGCACAGAGGGAGAGGGAGTATTATAAACTTGGTAACAGTAAGTCTTTTTATTTTTGCTAAATCTTGCGTTAAAGTCTTCTGAAACATTTTCTACTTTAGAAATCTTAATTTTCTCATTTCCTAAGTGAAAATTTAATCCATTTAAAATTTGGTAATCTGAAAATTTTTTGTCTAGATTGAAATTTGCGCATTGAGCTAAAGCATGAACTCCTGCATCTGTTCTACCAGCCCCTTGAATTGTTTTTTTTTCACCTGAAAATTTGAAAATTGCTTTTTCAATTTCTCCTTGAACAGTTTTTTCATCTTTTTGATACTGCCAACCACTATATGGTGTTCCTGCATATTCAATTGTTAACTTAATGTTAGCCATTAATATTTTTGCCAATAGTAAAGCTGTGTTTTCCTAATAAGAACTGCTTAATAGTCATAGCTTTTTTTCCTTCTGGTTGAATCTCTATAATATCCAAACTTCCATTTTTACAAGCTATCGTAAGAGGGGTATCAACTACTTCGCCAGGCGATCCTTTCAATTCAGAAATTCTTGCTTTTAAAATTTTAAATCTTGAACCTTCATATAAAAACCACATGGAAGGATAGGGATAAAAGGCTCTTATTTTCTGATTTATCTCAGAGGCACTTAGTGACCAAGTAATTTTAGTTTCAGACTTTTTAATTTTTGAAGCATAAGTACTTGAGCTGTTATCTTGTTGTAAGGGAGAGATCTTTCCTGATAAATATTTCTCTAGATTATTAAAAAGCAAAGAGCAAGAGTCATAGCTCATTTTATCAATAAGTGATTTTCCGTTGGTATCGTTTGATATTGGTATTTCTTGTGAAGCTATTATAGGTCCTTCATCTAACCCTTCATTCATTTTCATAATAGTTATACCTGATGATTTATCACCATTCTCGATAGCTCTTTGTACTGGTGCGGCACCCCTCCATTTAGGAAGAAGAGAGGCATGAATATTTACAAATCCATAAAGGGGAACGTTTAGCCAGTTGGCAGGAATAATTTTTCCATAAGCAAATAAAACAGCAATATCGGGCCTAAGTGATTGAAATTGTTCTAAGGATAAATCATTAAGTTTACTTGGGGTAAAAACAGGTAAAAGTTGGCTTTCAGCCCATTGATGCACAGGTGTTGCAATTTCTTTCATTCCCCTTGATTTTTTTTTTGGCTCTTGGGAATATATACCAACAATTTTATAACCTCCTAGGTATAGAGTTTTTAAGGGAGGTAATGCAAATTCTGGTGAGCCAAAAAAAACTAATCTATATTTTTTTGTCATTTGAGCTATTATTTTCTTTTTTAAATTTTTTCATTTTTCGAATTATTACGTCTCTTTTTAATCTACTTAAGTAATCTACAAAGAGTATTCCATTAAGGTGATCTAATTCATGTTGGATTATTCTTGAGGTAAATCCATCCGTAGTTAAAGTTTTTTTTTTATTATTTTCATCTAAATATTTGATTGTTAATTGATCCGGACGATCAATTTCTGCAAAATGCTCAGGAAAAGACAAACATCCCTCTTCGTAGGATACTGTTTTATCATCTATAGAAACTAAAGAAGGATTAATCATTATCAGTGGTTTTTTTTCCTCTTCCCTAGCACCAGAGTCTAAAATAAATATTCTTTTATTAATTCCTACTTGAGGTGCAGCTAGTCCTACTCCGTTAGCCTCATACATTGCTTCAAACATTTTTTTTATTAAGTCACGGTGGTGATCATCTACCTGAGATAAAGGTTCACATACTTTTTTGAGCATAGGGTCAGGAGCATAGACAATTTTCAACATTAGAAGTAATATAGGATAATTAATTTGGTTATGGGAAATAAAAAAATAAAAATTTTTAATGATTTAGTTAATTTAATTAAAGAAACTCCAAAACTTGTGCCTCCAATCCATGTGGCAGAGGGAAAAGTATTAGAGAGTTGGATAGATTATAATGACCATATGAATATGGCCTACTATGTTCAATGTTTTGAGGAAAGTTCTGACTTCGTTCTCGAACATGCAGGCCTAGGTTATGATTATGCCCTAAATCAGCAAAAAGGGGTTTTTGTAATTAAATGTGAGATTAATTACAAAAAAGAAATTAAACAGGGAGAAAAATTTATTATCTCTTTAATAGATCTAATATGTAAAGGGAAAAAGCTTATTTTAAAATTTAATATGATTGATTATCAAAATTCTATTTTTGCAAACTATGAAATTCTAAATTTAAATATTGATCTTAAAACAAAAAAATCAATTACCTTTGAGGATACTATTATAAAAAAACTATCCTAAATTTTTTCGAGATTCTAACGCTGCTCCTAAAGTATTATCATCTAAATAATGAATTTCACTTCCTACAGGAACTCCATAAGCGAGTTGTGTAATTTTAATGTTAAGACTCTCTAATGCATCTTTAATTACTAGGGCTGTAGTTTGACCTTCTATAGTGGCGCTCAGGGCAAGAATAATTTCTTGGGCTTGGTTAATTTCTATTCTTTCTCTAAGTTTGTTTAACTTTAAATCTTGTTCTGTAAAGTTTTTAGCTGCTGAAAGAAGTCCCCCTATAACATGATAAAGGCCTTTATGATAACCAGATCTTTCAAAAGCCCATACATCTGCCATATCTTCTACAATACAAATAGTTTTTTTGGAGCGATTATCAGAGGAGCAAATCTTACATGGAATTATTACATCTAATATTCCACAATTATCACATTTCTTAATTACTGCTGCTGTTTCCTTTACGCTATCTCCTAGGGGTAGCATTAATTCTTGTTTATTTTTAATCAAATAAAGGGCTATTCTTTGAGCTGACCTTTGTCCTATACCAGGCAATCTAGAAATAAGATTGATTAATTTTTGAAGTTCGTCTTGAGACAAATTAAAAGGGCATTTTCATACCTGGAGGCAAAGGCAACCCTCCAGTAATTTTTTTCATTTCCTCAGAAGACATCTCTTCAACTTTTTCTTTAGCCTGGTTAAGAGCAGCTTTGATTAAATCTTCCAATACATCCTTTTCCTCTTCGGATAAAAGTGATGGATCTATATTAATTGATTGAACTATTTGTTTTCCATTCATAACAACCTTAACCATTCCTCCACCAGACTCAGCTTCAATGGTTTTGTTTTCTAATTCTTTTTGCATTTCTTGCATTTTAGCTTGCATTTCTTGGACTTTTTTCATCATACCGCCCATATTACCCATCATTTTCATCACCTCTTTCTATATCTTCAATATCTATAATCTTTGCATTGGGGAATTTAGCAAGAACTTTTTTAAAATCGTCTGTTTTCGTTTCCTGCTCAATTAGTTCTTTTTTGTATAAGATTTTGATTGATTCTAAATTGTCTATATTTTTTTTGACTACAATATCTAATTCAAAATCCTTATCAAAATTTTGTTTAAGTTCCTCGCTTCCTTGAAAGCTATCTGACAAAACGTTAATTTTTAACTTCTTTTCTTTCTCAGAAAAATAAACTACTTCACATTGCTCCATAATTATACCCGCCATAAGGGGAGAGAAATTTTTTCCGTAAAATTGGAAAAAATTTTGATGTATTTCTATTCTTTCCTTCAATGAAATTTTCATACTAGCATCCACTTTGTTTTCAATAGCTTGATCTAAGTTAGGAGAGGATTTTTCTTCTTTTTTTTTTATTTCAGGCTTTTTTTTTTCTTCTAAAGTGTCAGAAGGATTATCGTTTAAAAGAAATGCGCATCTCAGCAAGATCATCTCAAGTGTGGAGTGTGGATGAGGAGAAATTTTTATTTCATCATATCCTTTAATTAAGCTTTGCCAAAAAATATTTAATTTTCCATGATCGTATTGAGTCACATAAGATGCAAAATTTTTGTCATCTTCTGTTAAAAACTCATCTTTCATAAGATTTGAATTAATTTTAAGTTTGCAAGACCAATTGATTATATTCATCAAATCTTCTAATATTTTTGATGTTTCAGATCCTCTTTGATACATAGTTTCAAGCTTGGAAATAAGATCAGTAAGATTATTTTCAAGTATATTCTTAGATAAATTGTAAAGATCGCTTAGCTTTGAGTAACCGAGCATATTGATAATTTCTTCTGTTTTTATTGTGTCTTCTAATTTAAAAACATTTGCCTGATCTAAAATACTCAGAGCGTCTCTCACAGAGCCGTCACTAGCTTTTACAATTAAGTTTAATGCCTCTTTTTCAATTAATATATTTTCTTTATTGGCAATAGTTTCAAGAAATAAGTATAAAACTTTTTTATCTATTCTTCTTAAATCAAATCTTTGACATCTAGATAAAATAGTAATGGGGACCTTTGAAATTTCTGTGGTAGCAAAAATAAATTTTGAGTGGGGAGGAGGCTCTTCTAGTGTTTTTAGTAATGCATTAAAAGCACTCTTAGAGAGCATGTGCACCTCATCGATGATGTAAACTTTGTACTTACCTAAAACAGGATTGTATTTAACGTTTTCAATAATTTCCCTAGCGTTTTCAACACTAGTATTTGATGCAGCATCAATTTCTATTACATCGGGGTGTCGATCTTCAGTAATAGCTTTTGCCTGTTCACAGTTTAAGAGATCTGGCTTATTAGAATTGTCATAAGCTGTACAATTTAACATTTTTGCTACAATACGAGCTGTTGTAGTTTTACCAACCCCCCTTATGCCAGTGAATATATAAGCATTGGGAATTTTGTTAAGCTGAATTGATTTTTGAATAGTGTCTACAAGATACTCTTGGCCTATTAGATCGCTAAAGTCTTTTGGTCTATATTTAAGTGCGAGTATATCTGATTGATGCTTCATTATTTAAAAGGAGAATTACACGACCCAGGTCTTTGTGTTACGGCTGCTTTCTTTCGAACCTGACCGGATTAGCATAAAAAACTGCCCATGTAATTCTCGATTCATTTTATAACAGTTATCATACAAAATATGAAGTTATTGTCTTGATCGATAGCTAGATTTCTCAAAAACACCTAGTTTTCTCACTTTTGAACAATAGTGATTCATGTCTTCTAAAGCCAACTTAGTATTTTCCTGATCAGGGTGACCCTCTATTTCACAATAAAATTCTGTGATAACAAAATTGGCACCGTAGTTATAGCTTTCTAATTTTATCATATTTACATTGTTAGTAGCAAAACCTCCCATGACTTTGAAAAGGGATCCTGGGGTATTGTTCACAGCGAATAAAAAAGATGAAATATATTTTTTTTGAGGGTCATAGTCTTTGTTTTCATCTTTAGACATTACATAGAATCGAGTGATATTGTTTTTAGAGTTAGCAAAACTCTCATCAACTATTTTTAGTGTATATATATCTGCAGCTAAACTTGATGCGATAGCTGCTGTATCTAATACTTTATTTTCAGAAATGTTTTTTGCCGATCCCGCAGTATCTGCTCCTACGAGGATATCAAAATCTAATTTTTGTATTTTATTACTACATTGGGCTAAAGCCTGCTCATGGCTGATTATTTTTTTTATATTTTCAATTTTTGACTCAGAGTGGATTAATAATTTATGCTCGACTCTTTGAAAGTGTTCAAAATTAATATGCAGATCTGATTTTGGCAATAAACGGTGTATATCTGCAACTCTTCCAGCGGCAGAATTTTCTATTGGTATCATAGCAAAATCTACTTGTTCAGATTCTGCTTTTGAAATTGCAATTTCAAATGTTTTGCAAGGAACAGGTTCTGATTCAGGAAAAAATTCTTGAACTGCAAGATGACTGTATGCACCCTTAACGCCTTGAAATGAAATTTTTTTACCCATGGTCTTGAATTAACTGATTTACTGTATCTAAATCTTCTTTGGTATCAACACCCAATATCTCTTCATCTATGACAGTTATGCCTATTGTTGTATTTTCTGATACCCTTAATTGCTCCAGTTTTTCTTCAAGCTCTCTCTTTGTTGGTTTACGAGAAATATATTCTTTTAAGAACTGCTTTTGAAAACCATATACACCTATATGATGAAAGATACTTTTATTTAATTTAGAAATATCGATTAAAGTTCTACTAAAATCTTTAGCTACAAGATTTTTGGAATTAACTACCTCAACTTTAACCTTAGATAGGTTTTCAGCCTCAACTTTATTTTTAAAAGGACAAGCTAGAGTAGTCATTTTGTAATTAGATAGGTTTTGCCTTAATGACGAAATATATTCCTTTTTGATAAAGGGCATATCTCCTTGAACATTAATAATATAATCAAAACTTAAATTTTTCTCTAATTTTTCAACCGTCTCCCCAATACGGTCACTACCTGAAATATGGTTGGGGTTTGTTAAAACAAAGGGAAGATTATTTTTGTTACAATAATCCTCTACCTCTTGGTCACAAATTGCTAAAAAGACATTTTCAAAAGATTTTGAGGCTGCATTAAACACATAATGTAGCATTGGGAGGTTATCAATTTTTGCAAAAGGCTTGTTAGGAAACCTTGAGGCCTGCAATCTTACGGGTATTACAACGATAGTATCAATCATGAATGCGACAAAAATCCGTTTTCAGTGCTATATTTTTAAACATAGACTTCTGTTTTAATATGGAATCCAATAAAATTCTAGGTGCAATAATACTTGCTTTGTTATTAGCGGCAGCTTTTTCAAAAATAGCTGATATGACTGTTCATCCGGAGTTTCCCAAGGAATTAGCTTATACTATAGAAATTCCAGAGGGAGATTCATTAGGCTCTCAGGTAGAAGAGGTTAATATTTTTGAAGTGCTGCCTGAAATAACTCCTATGCTTGCTTCAGCAAATTTAGCTAATGGTGAGAAACTATTTAAGAAGTGTGCCTCTTGTCATACTTATCAAAAAGGCGGTGAAAATAAAGTTGGTCCAGCAATGTGGGGAATAGTAAATAGAGCAAAGGCTTCTGTTGATGGTTTTGCTTATTCAGGAGCACTAGCTGATTTTGGTGGTGACTGGAGTGTGGAAGAGTTGAATAAATTCTTACTGAAACCAAAAAAATATGTTCCTGGCACTAAAATGAACTTCAATGGTCTTAAAAAAGACCAAGATAGGGCTGATTTAATTAAGTGGCTCGACAACCTTTCTGATTAAAAGTTTTAATTATAAATTTTTTCTCTAACATGTTTATATGAATCCTGTTTCGCTAGATTCAAGTAAATTGAAATCACTTTTTGGTGCTTATTATGATAGGAGAATGATAAGAATTTTACTTCTAGGTATAATAAGTGGTTTTCCATGGGTTTTAATTGGTAGTGCTCTTTCTCTTTGGCTAAAAGAAGAGGGCTTGAGCAGAAGTACTATTGGCTGGGCTGGATTGATCTTTGGTGTATATGCAATTAATTTTTTGTGGGCACCTATTATTGATCGTCTTCGAATTCCCTTTTTGACTAATAAAGTTGGTCATCGAAAGTCGATCATTATATTGATGCAAATAATCATTTTAATTAGTTTGATTATTTGGACTACATTAGAGCCCACTCAAAATCTAGCTTTAATTATCGGTGTGGGTCTTGCAATTGCTATTTCATCTGCAACTCAAGATATAACTATTGATGCTTTAAGAATAGAACAGATTAATAAAGAAGAAACTTCCAGCATGGCTGCAGGAGCAGCTATGGCTGTTGTAGGCTGGTGGACTGGGTTTAAACTTGGAGGTTTCATTTGTTTAGAAGTAGCTGAAAGATTGGAAATCTCAGGAGTGGAACAATATTGGCAAATAACTTTTATATTTTTAATGGCTATAATTGTTCTGTGTAATATCGGTTTAAGTTTTATCCCTGAGTCAAACAAAGAAAGATTTCAAAATATGGCAAATATGGATGCCTCAAGTAGTAATGTAGGAAGTTTAGTTAATGCTAGTTATCTTTTTGCTGCACTAGGAGCTCTTTGTTTTCTAGTAGGGCAGTTTTTTGATAAGACCTGGTTTACCAATGGTGGGCTGTCCTTTATTGTAATTGCCATCATGTTTTATATTTTTTCTTTTTATATAAAAAAATATGGAGAAAACAACACTGTTTCTAATATATTTTTTTATCTAAATAATGTTGTGGCTAACCCTTTAAGTAGTTTTTTTAAAAACAATGGAATAAAAATTGGAATCTCAATTTTGGCTTTTGTTTTTCTTTTTAAGATTGGTGAAGCTTTTTTAGGTAGGATGAGTCTTGTATTTTATAAAGAGATCGGCTTTTCAAAGGGTGATATAGCTATTTATTCTAAAGCTTTAGGATGGATCACAACTGTTTTTTTTACACTTATTGGTGGAGCAATAGCTATGAGATCAGGCATAATTAAAACCTTAATTATTGCCGGAATAGCAATGGCTGCAACTAACATACTTTTTTCATTTCTCGCTTGGGCGGGACCTTCAAAAGGTCTTTTTGCAGTTGCTGTAATTTTAGATGACTTAGCTGCGGCTTTTGCAACGGTTGCTTTTGTTGCCTTTATATCTTTGCTAGTTGATAGAAGCTTTACCGCAACTCAATATGCATTATTAGCCTCTGTGGGAACGGCTGGAAGAACCTTATTGGCTTCATCTTCCGGTGCAATGGTTGATGGTCTTGGTGGAGACTGGGGATTATTTTTTATGATTACTGCAATAATGGTTATCCCTTCATTGATGTTCTTATTAGCGATTAAAAATAAATTGAAACTAAATAAATAAATATAGTACTATAAATTTATAATTTGATGCTTAAAAATTTATTAGTAATTTTCTTTTTATTTTCCTTTTCATCTTTAAATTCTCTTACTTTTAAAAGTGATGGGTCCGTAATATCAAGCAAAGGGGAAACTCTTACAAAGTCTTTTGCTGATAGATATCAAAAAGCGCTTACTCAATATATTAATGGTGAAGAGATACTTGATTGGCCTATAGTAGAAATTAATAGTTCTGGAAATCCTATTAAGAAAAAAGGGTTTATGGGAGAAAAACTCCTTAAAGAAGGTGCCCCATTATTTTCACTTCCTAAAGTATTATCTGGTGATCCAGTAGAAGCTATTTCAATGAATAATGGTCTAATCCAAGAAAATTTTATTCAAGTCATGCTAGCGAATTCAAGTGAGAAGTGGTCGAATGAAAAGGGTTTTGGTGAAGAAATAATTAATAATGCTAAAGATAATGTCAATAATCTTGTAAGTGAGGATTTTCAAGAATTCAAACTAACTATTCTGTCTAAAGAATTTATTAAAGAAACAAGAACTTATGGATCTTTTGAAGAAATAAAAGATACTGAGTCATTTACAGAATTAAGTGCAAAATTGAATAAATTTTATGGAGCTGATACAGATATATCTTCAAAAATTTTAGAGGAAAAATTTAAGAGTAATCTTGGAAACCAAAGCTTTGCCATAAATGCTCAAAGTTTTAAAACTATTATTCAAGATCGAACTGGAATATTAATAAACGACCATGGTTGGACTGATAATTTGGTTAGAAATGAATTAAGTTCAATTTCTAAAGAAATAGGAGAAGAAATAAATATTGATAAAGAACTTGCAAAAATAAATGAAGAAGCAGGTAAGGCAGCAATGGACTATGCTAATAGTGATTTAAAACAAGCTCTTGAAGAAGCTGCAAATGCGGCACAAGCTGAGGCAGTTAACGACGTTGCCACACGAGTAGCTGCAGCAGAAGCCTATGCAGCAAGTGCTTCTGCAGCTCGCCAAGAAGCAGAAAAAGCTGTAGCTGATGCGGCCAATGATGAGGCTAGAAATGCAGCACTGGCTGAGTTAGAAAGAACTTTGAAGGAAGAGCAAGGAGCCCAAGACAATTTAAGTAATGTTATCGAAACAGAAGCAATTGAACCTTAAAAATTACTTTTTACAAGTCTTTCATAACCTGCAGTAAATCCTAACAAAGAATATGTAATTGTTGCTTCACGATTATCAAGCAATAGAACTTTCAAAGTTATTTGGTTTCCTGCTTTAAACATATTGATGAAATTATCTGCAATAATCTCGGCTATAAAACATGCACTTTGGTTGCAATAAGCATAATTTAATTCAAGAGGATCGTTTTCATCAATTTGTAATTGAACAGAATTTTTTAAATTAACAGCATGGGGAAAAGCAATTTGCATTTGAGCTAAACTGTCAGGATTGATCGTTATTGATAAATAACTAACAACCTCTTCAGTATTTTGGTCAAATACTAATTCTCTTAGATCGCATATTTTTTGGGATTGCTCTTCAACGCAAGTAAATTGCCATGCTTCAAAATTTTCTTGTTCAATAACATGTTGGTCTGCATTGACTGGAAAGACAAAAAATAAGATTAAAAGTATTATTCTCACACATCTAGAATATAGGAAGATTCATTATATCCAACAATCAATTAAGATTATTAGATAATTTTACTTTAATGATTTCATTATTTGATCCTATTCTTATCCTTGGACCCCAAGTAGCAACACCTGAACTAACATACAAAAAATTTTTACCAGATAGATACAAACCATAAATTTCTGGAAATCTTATTTTTACTATTAAATTGAAAGGAAATATTTGACCATTATGAGTATGGCCAGAGAGCATTAAATCGACATCATTTTTTATTTGCTTCCACAATGAAGGTTGGTGAACTGCAAGAAGATTAAAGTTATCTTTCTTGGCCAATTTGATGTATTCCTTTTTTTTATCATTAATCGATAAATTGTCATTTATTCCTATCAAATTTATTTCATCCAATAAAATAGATTGATTATCTAATATTTTAATTCCCACAGATTTTAAATCATCGAGGTGTTTTTGATGGTTTTGGATATAATATTCATGATTGCCTGTCACAAAAAAAATAGGACATCTTATTTCTTTTAAAACAGAAAGGTCTTTTATATGGAATGAACTACTATCAATCAAATCACCTCCTATTAATAAAAACTCAGGATTTATTTCATTTACTTTGGAAACTATTTTTGTGAGAGATTTGGGATGATTGGAGCCAATATGAACATCACTTATAAAAACAAAAATATGGTCTTTATTTATTGAGGCATTTTTGATATTTAAATTTTTAATTTTTAAGGATCTAGCATTCAAAAAGCCATATACCAAAAGGGGTATTTGAAAAGAGAAAAAAGAAATTAATTTATATTTATCAGGAACGTCTAAAAGTAGCTCGATTAAGAGAAGGGGTATTATAATAAAAAGTGAGACGCTTCCTATTCCAACACCCTCGTATACAAAAAACTTTAAAATTTTATTACTATTTTTAGATCTAAAATAATAAAGACATATGAAATAAATAACTAAAGTAGATGATATTATTTCAAAATATGAACCGGGCCTTCCTATCCATGAGGCTAAAATTTCAAATGGAAAAATAAAAACTAGGTATGTAAATATAAGTAATATAAATAAGGGTGTAATAACACTAAGCTTCATTTTTATTTTTATCGAAATAAAATAGTATGATACCCGCTGAAAAGACAAGAATAATTCCAATATAATTAAATAAAGTTGGAAGTTGTTGGAATACTAACCATCCTAATATTACTCCGTATATTAATTGAAAATAACTTGTCATGCCATAAATAGAAGCAGGTAGCATTCTAGACCCATAAACAATTGCGCTAATTCCTAAACCTGCGAATACACCGCCTATAATTGAAAATGATATGTCATATAATGTCATGGGGTAAAATTGAAATTTCATAGCTAATAGAAAGGCTATAACACTGATAACCATACTAAAAAAAGAAGCCGAAAAAGAAGTTGATAAATTAAAATACTTTCTTGTTAGAAGATTTGTGGAGGCTATGCAAAATGCACCTACAAAAACGAAAATTACTCCTAGAATTGAAACTTGATTATTTCCAAAAGGTTCTGCAGAAATTATTACACCCAGAAAACCTAAGAAAATTGTAACAATTCTAATAAAATTTATATTCTCACTGAGGAATAAATGAGACATTATTAAAAGCATTAAGGGAGAAGTAAATAAGACTGGATAAACAACAGAAAGCGGGAGTCTCAAAACACCTAATAGCACAAATAAGAAACCTAGTGTATGTAATAAGCCCCTAATAAGTTGGAATACGTAGTTTTGATTTTTATAGAATCGAAGACCGTGATTTTTTAATATTAAAAAGGTTAGGGGAATTAAAGAAAACAAAGCATTTAAAAATAGAAGCTGTAATATGGGGTAGTCAGATCCTAATAATTTAATAACAGTGTCCATTGACACCATAAAAACGTAACCACTCAAAGAAATGAAAAATGGAAACATATAGGAT
>CABYQR010000012.1 GCA_902521155.1 uncultured Alphaproteobacteria bacterium
ATATATTAATCATAGATAAAAATTTAATTAAAAATACAAATATAAATAAAATTTATAAATCTTTTTCAAAAAGATGTTTTTTAGTTAATGGAAATGAAAAAATTAAATCTTTAAAAAGTTTTAGCCTATTGATTGAAAAAATACTTAGAATTGGGATACAAAGAGACAGTAAATTAATTTCAATAGGTGGAGGAACAGTTGGAGATTTATCTGGTTATATAGCATCATCATTATTAAGAGGAATAGATCATGTTATGATACCTACTTCTCTTTTATCTATGGTTGACAGTTCTATTGGAGGTAAGGCAGGGATAAATAGCAATTATGGTAAAAATTTAATTGGCAGTTTTTATTTACCAAAAAGAGTTTTAATTTGCCCAGATTTTCTAAAATCTCTTCCTAAAAGAGAGTTAAATTGCGGATTTGCTGAAATTATCAAATACTCATTAATAAGCCCAGGTATTTTTAAAAATAAATTATTTAATTTTAAAGATATAAATCAAAGTAATATTTTAGAAATAATTAAGATATCAATCTCCACAAAATTGAAATATGTAAGTGATTTTCGTGAAAAATCTAACTTAAGAAAATCAAGAGCTATTTTAAATTTTGGTCACACTATTGGTCATGCGATAGAAAATTCAAATTCCTATGATCAAAGCATAAAGCATGGCGAAGCCATAGCTATAGGAATGTTGATTGAACTAAAAATATCCCAATATTTAAAACATTATAAAGCTTCCTTTGAAGATGAATTAAAATTAATTAAAAGATTTAATCTTCCATCAAATTATAAAGACTTTTTAACACCTAAAAAAATTGAAATCCTAATTAAAAGAATGATGTTTGATAAAAAGACTTTTGGAAATGAAGTTAAATTTATTCTTATAGACAAGAATGGTGGATTTGTAAAAAAAATGTCCTTTAAAAGATTAAAAGGTTTATTGAATAAAATTAATTAATGACATTACTAATTTTAATTAAATTAATAGCTATAATTATATTGCTATTTCTCTCAGCTCTTTCATCAGGATCTGAAACTGCATTAACAGCAGTTTCTAAGCTGCAGGCACACAGACAAAATGAAAAAGGTATTAAGAATGCTAATTTTATTTTGAAAATTAAAGAACTCAAAGATGAATTTATAACTGGAATACTTCTTGCTAACAATTTATTTAATATACTAGCTACTGCTTTAATGACAGAGTTACTTGTATCTGAGTTTGGGGGATTTGGAGTTACTGTAGCTACAATCTTAATGACACTAGTTATAGTAATTTTTTCAGAAGTTACGCCTAAAATATTTGCAATAAACAAACCTATGATGTATGCGATAAAAGTAGCTAAGTTTTTTTATATTTATACAAAAGTTATTAAACCCATCGTAAAACTCATAAACTCCATATCGAGTCGAATACTTAGGGGATTGGGTTTAAATTTAAATACTGACCAATCAAAAGTTATGAAAGAAGAATTTGAAGGAGCGGTGCAATTACAAAGACAGCTTTCCAAAGAAGGAGATTACGAAGCTGAATACATGAGTAACTTACTAGAATTGAGGAAACTTAAAGTCGACGAGCTAATGACACATAGAAACGAAATAATCTTTATAGATCTTGAAGACTCTTTCAAGCAAAATCTTAAATCAATTAATAGTTCAACTTATACTAGGATACCGGTGATAAAGGGTAATTTTAATAATCTAATTGGAATTATAGATATAAGAGAATTACTTAAAGATTCTAATTTTAATGAAAATGGTAATAATTCACAAATTGAAAAAACATCATTTCAGCCAATTTTTATTCCTCAAAATAAGTTGGCTATGAAACAGTTAATTGATTTTAAAACTCAAAGAGAGCACATATCTATGGTAGTAGATGAATATGGGGAAATTCAAGGATTGATAACCCTAGAAGATATAATTGAAGAAATAATTGGAGAAATATTCGATGAAACAGATGTGGATGAAAGTTACTTAGAAAAAATAGATGATAATAATTATTTATTTAATGGTAATGCGAGTATTAGAGAAATTAATAGAAGTTTGAATGTTGAGCTTCCAGATAAGTTTGTGACTCTGTCTGGTCTCATTCATGAACTTGCTAAAGAAATTCCCAAAGTTGGAAAAGTCATTTTTTATAAAGATTTAAAAATTCAAATAATCTCTAGATCAATAAGTAAAATAAATAAAGTAAAGTTAAGCATCTAGTATTTTTATTTCAATTGAGTGAAGTCCATCTCTTATTTTGGTATTAAGTTTTTGGTAAATATTCCTGTGAATATCAAGTTTTCTTAAATTACTATGATTTATAACAATGACTTCAATATGAGTAAGTGAAGAAGATGAATGTTTTACACCTTGGTGTTTGGAATGAGCCTCACTATTATCAATAATATCTAAAATTTCAAATTGACTTATATCTCTTAAAAGGTTTTTAATCTCTTCTATATTCATATGAATATGACTTTAAATGAATAAAAAAAATAAAATAGATAATTTGTGTAATCATCCAGATTGTGAAATGGCAGGAGAGTTTAGGGCTCCTAAGAATTACCAAAACTTGAATGATTATCAATGGTTTTGCCTTGAACACATCAAAGAATTTAATAAAAAATGGAATTACCATTTAAAAATGGATGCTGATCAAATTGAGACTGATTTAAGGTTTGATACTATTTGGAGAAGACCCACAACCTCCTTTGGTTCAGGTAGAAGGTTTTATGACTTCACAATAAATGGAGAGGATATGGGTTCTTTTGAAAATCCATCAAAATCAACTAATCAATCTAATAAGTTGCTATTGTCTTTGTCAGAGTTAAATTTAGATATAAATACTGATATAAAATTGATAAAAAAAAGGTACAAAGAATTAGCGAAGTTACATCATCCAGATGTTAAAGGTAATAGTAAAAAAAGTATTGATAAATTTAGGAAAATAGTTGAAGCGTATAACTATTTATTAGACAGATATAAAAAATGAATAAAATTGAAGCACTTAAAAAAGATAATCTTCTTGAGACAAATGAAGTATCTGCAAAGGACATTTTTGGAATAGGATCAGATTTAAAAGTTCCTCAGTTCATTAATAAAAGTGAGAATTGCCCTAAGATTGATAAAAATTATGTTTTTGACGATGAGACAACAACAGCAATCTTACTTGGTTTAAAGTATAACAAAAGAGTATTTCTCCAAGGGTTACATGGTACAGGTAAATCATCCCATATAGAACAGGTATGTGCAAGATTGAATTGGCCTTGTGTTAGAATTAATTTAGATAGCCATGTATCTAGAATTGATTTAATAGGGAAAGACTCAATAGTCTTAAAGGAAAATAAACAGGTAACTGAGTTTCAAGAAGGCATACTTCCTTGGGCTTTCCAAAACAATGTAGCACTAGTATTTGATGAATATGATGCCGGTCGACCAGATGTCATGTTTGTCATTCAAAGAGTTTTAGAGGCAGAGGGTAAATTGACACTATTAGACCAAAGTAAAGTTCTTTCTCCTCATCCATTTTTTAGAATTTTTGCTACCGCCAATACAGTTGGACTTGGAGACACTTCAGGAATATATCATGGAACTAACCAAATAAACCAAGGTCAAATGGATAGATGGAATATTGTAGCCAAATTAAATTATTTAGAAGAAGAAAAAGAAATAGAAATAATTTCTAAAAAAATATCTGCAAGCAGTGAAGATAAAAAATTAATTAGATCAATGGTTCAAATGGCAAACTTGACGAGAAAAGGCTTTGAACAAAAAGATATTTCTATTGTTATGAGTCCTAGAACTGTAATTATGTGGGCAGAAAATTATAAACTTTTGAATAACCTTCAAACATCTCTTTCATTAACTTTTTTAAATAAATGTGATGAAAGCGAAATTGATATTTACAATGAATATTTTCAAAGAACTTTTGGCTTAGAATTATAATTGTCAGATAGTAACCTAGTCAAAATTCCAAAACAAATATCTAGTACTTTAAATTCTGTAAATAAAACAATATCTAATAATAAGAATCTTAAATTAAATATAAACTCAAACATTATTTTAGAGAAAGAGGAAACTCTTAATCTTCCTTCTATATCTTCCTCTTTTGATTTTAATGATTTAAGAGGTGCCTCTGACTCGTTTGCTTTAAAAAAAAGATTTCATAAAGAGGGACTATTAAATCAGCTAGTTAGCATTAACCCTGATATAAAAGAAGAAATAACATTCCTTGAAAAAATGAGGTATGAACTTTATGGATCAAAACCATATAAAGGCATAGCAAAAAATATTCATACAAAATGGTTGAAAAGACTAAATTTAATTCAAGCTAAGAATCAATCTGATATTCGAGATCTCCTTTTTTTTACACTAACAAAATACTTCATTGATATAAGCGATAGCAAAGAGTGGAAAAAAAGTAATGAATTATTAAAAAAAATTACTAATAAAGAGAATAATCAAGAATTTTATAATCTTTTGAAAGCTCTTCCAGAATATTTAGATAACCAAAATAAATTTTTAGAACATTCTGTAAATTTATTAAGACTTCTTTTTCCTAAAAATAATGAAGAGCAAGAAAAAGACGATAAAGACACTGATGAAGGCCCTCAAGAGGAAGATGTTAGTGAACAAAAGAATAAAGAGGAAGCTCAAGCTAATTCTCCAGAGGAAAATAAGGTAGATGAAGTGCATACTCCTGAGAGCGACACAGATAATAACCAATCAAGTGTACAAGGAGAAGAAGTAGATATTGAAATTACAGATCAACGAATTGAAGAATATCTACAAACCATAGATAGTTATAGAAATTTAGGACAAAATTATAAAGCAGCAACTAGTCAATATGATGAGATAATTGAAGCACAAAAATTATGTGATCTTGAGGAGTTAATTGCTCTTAGAAAACAATTAGATGATAAATGTGATATTTATCAAAAACAAATATCACGGTTAGCTAATAAACTTTTTAGAAAACTTCAATCTAAACAAAATAGATCATGGAGTTTTGATTTAGATGAAGGAATACTTGATACCTCTAAACTAACTAGAGTAATAACTAATTCAAATAGTTCTCTCTCCTATAAAAAAGAAAAAGAAATTAAGTTTGAAGATACCACTGTTACATTACTTATTGATAACTCTGGGTCTATGAGAGGTAAGCCGATAATGATTGCTGCACTTACAACTGATATGATAGCTGCCACATTAGAAAAATGTAAAATCAAAGTAGAGATACTTGGCTTTACTACTAAAGCCTGGAAAGGTGGTAAGACAAGAGAGCATTGGTTAAAAAATGGTAAAGAAAAAAACCCTGGTAGACTAAATGACCTTAGACATATTATTTATAAATCTGCTGATCAAAATTCAAAGAAATCAAAGATAAATTTAGGCTTAATGCTTAAAGAAGGTCTTTTAAAGGAAAATATAGATGGTGAAGCTTTGTTATGGGCGAGCTCGCGTATTTCAAAAAGACCAGAAACTAGAAAAATTCTTATAGTCATATCTGACGGTGCCCCAGTAGATGACTCTACTTTGTCAGTTAATAGCAGTAATTATCTAGAGAAACATTTAAAAAGTACAATTTTATCTATTGAAGAAAGATCTAATATAGAATTACTAGCAATAGGCATAGGCCACAATGTTGGGCAATATTATTCTAAAGCCATAACTATTCATGATGTGGAGGAACTAGGTGGTATTATGTTTGATAAAATAGAAACTTTATTTACCTAGATTTACTAATATCTCTTTTTTATAACTCTCAAATTGATCATTCTTGATAGAATTTCTTATTTCCTCAAAAAAATTATTCATAAACCAAATGTTATAAATTGATAATATAACCATTCCTAATATCTCATTAGATTTAAATAAATGGTGAATATAAGATTTAGTAAACTTATTTATTTCGGTTAAATTACATTTTTCATCAATTGATGAATGATCATCTTTAAACTTTGAATTATTTAAATTTAGGCCTTTTATTTTGGATTTAGATAGCATTATACCATGTCTCGCAATTCTAGTAGGAGAAACACAATCAAAAGTATCGTATCCACAGCTTACTCCATGTAAAATATCATCCATGCCTCCTATACCTAGAACGTGTACTGGTTTAGATTTATTAATATAATTTTCACAATACGAAAATATTTCATACATTTGCTCTTTATTACCACCTAAAGATCCACCTATAGCTAAACCATCAAAATCTTGTGAGCATGTCTCTTCACAAGCTATTTTTCTCAAATCCTCATATATTCCTCCTTGAATTATTCCGTAAAGAGATTGAGCGCCTGAAGAACCAAAATTACTATCATATTTACCTAAAGGGGAATGAAAAGAGTTCAAACATCGTTTTGCCCAGCGATGACTTAAGTACATTGAGTTTTCTGTATATTTTTTTGAAACATTAAAAGGAGTACATTCATCTAAAACAAAAATTAAATCAGCACCAAAATATCTTTGCAAGTCAATTGATTTTTCAGGTGATAAATAAACTTTATCACCATTAAGATAATTTCTAAAAGTGGCTCCCTCCTCTGTTATTTTTATGAGAGATTTTTTTTGGATATTATTATTTCTACCTTTAATTTCCTGAGACACAGAACCATGTCCAAGAGAAAAAATTTGATAACCTCCGCTATCAGTCATCATTGGTCCATTCCACTGAGTAAAACTTTGTAAGCCGCCTTCTTTTGCTATTATTTCTGGACCAGGTTGTAACATTAAATGATATGTGTTTGAAAGTATAACTTGAGTGTTAGTAGAATAGAGCTGTTGGGGAAGAATAGATTTAACAGTTGCTTTCGTACCACAGAAAATAAAAGCAGGAGTATTTATTTTTCCATGTGAAGTGTTGATAGTTCCAAGTCTAGTATTTGATACCGAGCTTTTTTTTAAAATCTCAAAAAATTTATTCAACTTTAGTTGGCATGAAACTTTTAGCTAAATATATAAAGAGGGTATCGAAAAGGCTTAAAACTACTCTAATTAAGTAGATACCAACACCATAGGAAATAATTAAATCTATCATAGGTACGGGATTGGAAGATAGGAGATTAAAAGCTAAAACGCTAAATATTAAGTTATCTATAAATTGTGATATTATTGTTGAAACATTATTTCTGAACCAAAGTTTAGAGCTGTTTTTACTTTTTAAATAAGAAAAAATGAAAATATCAATTTTTTGACTTATGAAAAAGGCTAAAATACTTGCTACTATTATAGGGAATTGTGGCAGGAATATTGTTTGGATCGCTTGGTGCATATCAAAACTCCAAGCCCAAGCTTCATTGAGATTAGGGTCGATGGGCTTCAAGGATATAGTTAGAAACATTAAAATAGTTGAAAATAAATAAGCACTAATACCTAAATATATACACTTCGTAGCAGATTTTTTATCAAAGTATTCGTTTAAAATATCGGTACACAAAAATATGGATATGAATAAAACTGTTCCTAAAGCCATAGGTTGGGGAAAAAATGGAAATTCAATAACTTTTAAAACTTGAATATTAGCTAATATGATTGCTATCGCCACATAAGCATAAATTCCAATCTTTCCAAAAAACTTTAGTGCAAATAAAATTGAAAAATAACAAAATAAGATTTGAAATACCCATATTGCTAATACAGAAGTATCGTTTAAAGAAGAAGAAAGGTTAAGAAAAAAGTCTTGTAGCATTAATTAGCTTTGAGGCTAACATTTTTTTCAATTTGTTTTTTTATTTTTAAAGCCTTGTCAGTGAGCGATCTAGAACTAGTTTTATCTAAGTATTGATCTAATCCACCATGTTTATCTATTGTCCTTAAAGTAGAAGATGCAATTCTGAATCTGAATTTTCTCTTCAAGGACTCACTAAATAAAGTGACGCTATTCAAATTTACCATAAAACGTCTTTTTGTTTTAATGTTAGAATGACTGACGTTGTGACCTGTTTGATGTTTTTTCCCAGTTATTTCACAAGATCTTGACATGATGAAAGTTTATAATACAAAATGTGATTTTTTACAATAATAGTTTGTTAAAGTTTTAACTCTTTTATTGAATATTTGGGATTATAGGTGTCTAAAAGTAGTTTAATTTCCTTTTTTTTATTCAGTTGCGGTTTATGCACTCCATTTTTGATCCATAATCCATCAAAACCCATTTCATTGCCACCAGCTATATCGTGCCATAAAGAATCACCAATCACAATTACTTTTGAGGATTTAGTAATTTTCATCTGTTTGATTATGTCTTTATAAATGGGTATAAAAGGCTTTCCATATCTGAAGACTCTCCCTCCCATATCTTCATAAAGTTGAGCTATTGTTCCACCACACATAGACAAATTTTTATTATCATAAACCAAAAAGTCTGGATTTGAACATAAGAGAGGAATATTATTTTTAAGCATCTTATCTAATGTTGTTGCAAAATCTAGAATTGTTAATCCACTCTCTAGATCAGCTATCATTGCAAAATTTGCTTTCTTAATATCTTTTGTAATTACAAGATTAAAAAAATTGATTTTATCTTTTGATAAATTTAAGGGATAACAAATCTTTCCAATATTATCATAAATATCTTTTTTTATTGAATTAAGTGCTATTTGCCCACTGGTGATACAATAATCGTATAATTCCTCACTAAATCCAAGTTTATTTAAATTAGAAATAGAATGAGGTGTGGGCCTTGAGGAATTAGAGATCAAAATTACTTTTTTATTTTTTTTTTTTAAATATTTAAGGCATTCTTCAGCTTGTGGAAATTTTTTATGACCATTATGTAATACCCCCCACTGATCAAATAAGAAAAAATCATAATTTTTTACTAAAGATTTAAAGGAAGAAATATTTTTCATGAATGCTGACCAATAACTTCTGAAATATTCCTGTACCCCTCTTGTTGTATTTGAGACATTAAGTCAATTGTTAATTTTTTAATGTGATATGGGCCTTCATATGTAAAGCTGCTATATACCTGAACTAATGATGCACCAAGCTTCATTTTAGTTAAAATATCATTTGCATCAAAAATACCCCCCACTCCAATAATTTTAATTTTACCTGAGGTTAATGTATAAAAATCTCTTATAATTTTATTAGACTTCAAAAAAAGAGGATGTCCACTCATTCCTCCTTGAAGGTTTGTATTCAAAGATGATTTATCTATTGAAGTGTTAGTTAGTATTAATCCATCAATATCATTAGCTAAGGAAATTAACGCTATATCCTTTTTTTCTTGATCTGTGATATCAGGAGATATTTTAAATAAAATAGGTATTTTTGAGTGATTATCATCTCTCAGCCTATGTATTTGGTTAACTATCTTTTCAAAATGATTTGATTTTAAATTTTCTCTTAATCCTGGAGTATTGGGCGAAGATAAGTTAATAACAATATAGTCCCCTAGCCTATGAAGTTGGTTAAATACTTTCTCTAAATCTTTAATAATTTCTTTAGTATCTTTGTTATTACCAATATTAATTCCTATAATTTTATCTTGAAAATTCTCTTTAATATTTGAATTAATGATATTTTTTTCGAAGACTTCCATACCCGTATTGTTAAAACCTAAAGAATTAACCAAAGCTTTTTTAGCATCAAATCTGTGAATTCTTGGCTTTGGATTACCTAATTGGGGCATCGGAGTTACTGTGCCTAATTCCGTAAAGCTAAAACCTAAATTTAAAATTGGTTTGATGACTTCTGCATTTTTGTCAAATCCAGCAGATAGACCAATTGGGGTTTGAAATCTCCTTCCCCAAATTGTTTGTTCGAGAATCTCTGTATTTTGAATTCTTATTTTTGGATACAAACCCATCTTCAAAGCTTTTATTGATAAGTTATGAGCTAGCTCAGGATTTAAATTTTTAAGTATTCTGTGAGCTAACTTATACATTTAGCTTAGAGTTGATTAACTCTATAGTTTTGTCTTTCGTATAAATTTTAGTGAATGAGCCTAATCTAGGTCCGTTTTCTTGACCAAATACTACCTCATAAATTAATTTGAAAAAATCTCTTATGTTGTCTTTATAGTCTGATCCTTTTCCAACTGTAAATATTGCTGACTGAAATTCATCAGGATCAGCAGATGGATCAATTTCGGATAGTTTATTAACCATTTCTTTGAGTATAGTTAATTCATCACTATTTGGAATTTTAAATTTTAAATTTGGTTGAATAAAATCTTTAAAATAATTAATACCACAGTGTATCATTCTATTTATGAAATCTAATTCTATTTCACTAAATTCTGATTGATAATTTTTAATTAGGCCTAAAATAACTTTTGGGTCATCTGATTTACAAACTGATACTACATTTAAAATTAAACTATAATTAATCTTAGACTTATATTTTGGGTTTTTTGACTTATGGATATGCCATGAAGGATTGTCAGGATTATCCTCTTGATTCAATTTATTAAGGTGGGTTAAATATTCATCAGTATTTTTTGGAATAACATCAAAAAATAATTTTTTGGCAGTGGTAGGTCTTTGGTACATAAACATTGAAAGACTCTCCTCTATTGAGTATTTCAACCAATCATCAATACTAATTCCATTTCCTTTAGACTTACTAATTTTTTCAGCATTTTCATCAAGAAATAGTTCATATATTAAATTTTCTGGAGGATTAGAGCCAATTATTTTGCATATTTTTGATGATAGGGAATAACTATCAGTTAGATCTTTGCCACACATTTCATAATCAACTTCAAAAGCTGCCCATCTCATAGCCCAATCTACTTTCCATTGAAGTTTACAATTCCCATCAAGAACAGATTTCGTTTTAATTTTTCCTTCTTCATAGTAGCTGATAGTGAAATCCTCTGTATTTATTTCTTCAACTGCTACTTGTAATATTTTTCCTGTGTCCTCATTTATTGGGAAAAAAGGA
This sequence comes from uncultured Alphaproteobacteria bacterium, assembly GCA_902521155.1. GTDB lineage: Bacteria > Pseudomonadota > Alphaproteobacteria > HIMB59 > HIMB59 > HIMB59. The sequence goes on from CABYQR010000012.1 coordinate 10,886, forward strand.
CTGTAAGTTTTTCTTCTCTCCTCACCTAAAGTTGGAAGCACTACATTCAAAATTTCATCATTATGGAATAATATTTTTTTAATAGTTTCATTAAATAAGCCTGACTTATATGCAGCTGTGGAACTTTGAAAAGTAAAAGGGAGATTAAATCTATTTAAAAACTCAACTAATTTTTTATTATTATATTCACCGAAGCTATCAAACTGTTCAAAGGGATCTGGAACTGAAGTTAAGGGATAATCTATATATTGGGATAGCTTTTCTTTATTGGGAACGTTGTCTGGAACTTTTCTAAAACCATCCATGTCATCAGAAAATGCAATTAATTTTGTTGGTAGGCCTGACATTTGTTCAAAACAAAAACGAACCATGTTTGATCGTAGTACTTCTCCAAATGTTCCAATATGAGGTAATCCTGAAGGTCCATAGCCAGTTTGAAATATAATTTTTTCTTTGCTCTTAGATTTCTCTAGTCTTTTAACAACCTTTCTAGCTTCATTAAAAGGCCAAGATTTATATTTACTATATTCAGTCAAAACTTTGGTGCCAAAGTCAATGTAATACCATCTAGCTCTTCAGAAAAGGGAATTTGACATGATAATCTTGAATTTTTTTTTATATCAAAAGCTTGATCTAGCATAGATTCTTCATCATCATCAGGAGTTGAAATTTTATCTATCCATTCTTCTCCAATATAACAATGACAAGTAGCACATGCGCAGCACCCCCCACAAATTGCCTCTATGTCTAGGCCTGCATCTCTAATAATTTCCATAATTGAAAAGCCAACAGTTGCATCGAGTTGATGCTCTTTTCCGTCATGATCTATAACTTTAATGGTATGTGACATTATGAATTCGCCTTAAATTATAGATATATTCTTTTCATTCAATAGATTCATAAATAATGCGACTTAAATCACTATATTAATAGTTTTCTTAGTATTTATATAATTAATTATATGCAAACTTACTCATCTAGATTTATTAATTTTTGGCTTTTTACCTTGGCAATAATTGTATTATTGATGATAGCTGTAGGAGGTCTTACCCGCCTCACAGAATCTGGATTGTCCATGGTAGATTGGAAATTATTCATGGGGGTAATACCTCCTATTTCACAAGCTGATTGGATTAAGTTATTTGAAGACTATAAACAATATCCGGAATATCAAATCAAAAATGTTAACATGACCCTAGATGGATTTAAATATATTTTCTGGTGGGAGTATGGTCATAGAGTATTGGGAAGAATTATTGGTTTAGTTTTTATTATTCCATTTATTTATTTCAGTCTAAAAAAAAGTTTTACAAATTCTGAATATATTTTTTTTATAACTTTACTCTTATTAGGAAGTATTCAGGGTTTAATAGGATGGTGGATGGTTAAAAGTGGACTAGACATTAATCCATATGTAAGTCACATCAGACTTGCTGTACACTTAATTTTTGCCCAAATAATACTTTCAATTATTTTTTATTTATTAATTAAAAGGATGGTTAAAGAAAAATATCAATCAATTAATTTAAGTCATAAAATTTCATTCGTATTATTCAATATAATTATATTTTTTACTGTTATATATGGAGCCTTCATGGCTGGCTTAGATGCTGGTCAGTCATTTAATACGTGGCCAAAAATGGGAGATAATTTTGTTCCTGAAAATTTATTTTTCTGGGAAGAAAAGCTATTTGGAATTTTAGATAATAGTGTTTTTATTCATTTTTTTCATAGAATTTTGGCTTATAGCTCTATTGGTATCATATTTGTTATTTATATATTTTATCAAAAAAGAATTGATAATAGTTTTCAAAGAATTCATCTATTTAGTATTCTTGTCTTAGTTCTAATCCAACTGATAGTTGGTATTTTTGTTGTTTTATCTAATGTTCAAATTTCATTAGGTTCTATTCATCAAGTTTTAGGGACATTCATATTTTTACTATCATCAAGCTATAGCTTAAATATTTTATTTCGCTAAAATCCAATTAATAGCTAATTTCGTTCAAAAAGCATGGGTAAAATTATAATTATTGGCGCCAATGGTGCGGTTGGGAAAGCCTGTTCGGCTAATCTAGCTGAAAAAGATCTCGTTTTAATATCAAGAAGTGAATTCGATAACAGTTCAGAAAATCAACCTAACTCAGAAAAAGTAGTCCTGGATATAAATAATTATGAAAAAACTGAAGGTTTTATCAATTCAATAGATTATGAAATTTCAGGAATCATTTTTGCAGTAGGGTCAATCACACTAAAACCCTTTTCTAATACATCTATCGATGACTTTAAAAAATTAATGGATGATAATTTTTATAATATTGTCAATTTTTTGAAATTAAGTATCAACAAAATGTCAAATGACTCATCAGTAGTTTTTTTTTCAACAATAGCAGCCTCCAGAGGCCTGAAAAGCCATACTGGCATATCTTCAGCTAAAAGTGCAATTCTAGGTCTTTGTAGATCTCTGGCAGCGGACTATGCTCCTAAGATTAGATTTAATACAATATCTCCCAGTCTTTCTTACTCTAAAATGGCTGAATTTATAACGTCTAATGAAAAAGTAGCTGAAGGTTTAGGAAAGCTTCACCCTATGTCAAGACTTGGAAAAGGTGATGATATAGCAAATTTAGCTACATTTTTAATTTCTGATAAATCCTCTTGGATTACTGGACAAGATTTTGCAGTTGATGGTGGAAGATCTGCACTAATCACAAAATAATATTATCTTAATGAAAGAATGCTTTGTAGTTCTTGGTAATCAATTATTTGATAAGAAGAATTTAAAAAATTTCAAAAACACATGTGAGTTTTTTATTCAGGAAGATCTTGGTTTATGTACTTACTTTAAGCATCACAAGCAAAAAATATATTATTTTTTAGCTTCGATGAGAGAATACAGGGATTATCTAAAGAAAAATAAATTTAAAGTAAATTATATAAATCTCGAAAAAAATATTGCTGATTATAAAAATTACTTTGAGGGTTTAGAATTTTTTTTAAAGTCAAAAAATATTAATAAAATTAATATTTTTGAGATAGAAGACTTGGATTTTAGAAATAAATTTGAACATTTTTGTAAAATTAATAAAGTTAATTTAATTTTTCACGCATCTCCAATGTTTCTTGTAGGTAGGACTGAGTACCAGGATATTGTCACTGGGAAAAAACCTCAGTTGGCAAGTTTTTATAGCAATATTAGAAGAAAATTTGAAATATTTGTAAAAGATAATAAACCTATAGGAGATAAGTGGAGCTTTGATGAAGATAATAGAAAAAGAGTTCCAAAAGATTACCTTAGTCCAAAATCACCAACTTTTGAGTCAAAGCATTACAACGATTTAAAAAAAATAATTGATAAATACTTTTCAAGTCATTTTGGGGAATTAGCGAGAAATATAATTTTTCCAATGAGTTTTAAAGATTCTCACAAAGTCCTTGAAAATTTTATTAATGAGAAACTCGAAAACTTTGGACACTATGAGGATTTTGTTAGTACAAAAGATCCTTATATAAATCATAGTTTGATCAGTGCTCCATTAAATATGGGCTTATTAACTCCCAAGGATATCTTAGAGAAACTAGAAAAAATCTCATATTCCCAAGTCGGTATCAATAATTATGAAGGTTTTATCAGACAGGTATTTGGATGGAGAGAATTTATGAGATATTTAAATATTAATTATTACAAAGATTTTAATAAAGGCAATTTTTTTGGAAATGATAGGAAATTATCAAAGCACTGGTACGAAGGCACTACAAATATCCCAATTTTAAACGATATGATAATAAATCTTAAGCAGTCTGGGTATGTTCACCACATTCCGAGATTGATGATAATTTGCAATATAATGAATCTGTCAGGTTTAAAACCATCAGAAGTCTATAAATGGTTTATGGAAACCTTTATTGACTCTTCTGATTGGGTTATGACGCCAAATGTTTATGGTATGGGTCTTTTTAGTGATGGGGGAATATTTGCAACTAAGCCTTATTTATGCGGATCTAATTATCTATTAAAGATGAGTAATTATAGTCGTGGTGAATGGACACAAACTATGGATGGTCTATATTGGAATTTTATATCTAAAAATAAAAATTATTTTAAAACTAACCACAGGCTTTCTATGATGTACTATACTGTTAATAAAATGGATAAGTCTAAAATTAACACACACATCTCTAATGCAAAAAAATTTATTACCGAATACACAAGATAAAAAAGTTTTTATCACAGGTGCAAGTAGTGGGATTGGTTATGCTCTTTGTGAAGAGTATTTAAAACAAGGTTGGTCAGTCATAGGTCTTGCTAGGGATAGTTCTAAAATACCTGATACAACCAAAAAAAATAATAATTTTAAATTTGTAAAAGTTGACTTATCAGATTTTGAAGTAAGTAAGTCAGTAATTAATGATGTATTTAAAAAAAATAAAAATATTAATACATTCATATTAAATGCAGGAATTTATCTTCCAGATGGTTTTGATAACTTTAGTTTTGAAAATGCAAAAAAAACCTTCAACACTAATGTATTAAGTATTTATTTAACGCTAGAGCTAATAAATAAAAATTTTAAACTTAGCTCAAAGCACACTCTTGCAATAATGTCTTCTACAGCAGGCTACAAAGGCCTTCCAAAGTCTTTATTATATGGGCCCTCTAAAGCAGCTTTAATTAATCTGGCAGAATCGATTAAATCTGAGAATAGTAATGACTTAAATATTAAATTAATCTGCCCAGGATTTGTCGAAACTCCTGCTACAAAAGTAAATACTTTTAAAATGCCTTTTTTAATGTCGCCCTCTAAAGCTGCAGGAATAATATTTGATAAAATATACAAAAAAGGATTTGAGATAACATTTCCTTTTCCTTTTAATTCTATAATGAAATTTGGTAAGATATTACCTTATAAGCTTTATTTCAAATTTACTGAAAAAAAGTTTTCAAAAAAATGAAAAAACTTGCACCTAAAATTTCTATAGTTATGGGAAGTCAAAGTGATTGGTCTACACTAAAGCATACTAGTAATATCTTAAAAGAATTAAAAATTATTCATGAGAAAAAGATTATTTCTGCTCATAGAACTCCAAAAAGACTCTACGAATTTGCTGATCAAGCATATGAAAATGAAATAAATATAATAATAGCTGGTGCCGGAGGTTCAGCTCATTTACCAGGTATGATAGCAGCTATAACTCATATTCCAGTGATTGGTGTTCCCATAGAGTCAAAATCTCTTAAAGGTCTTGATAGTCTCCTATCAATTGTTCAAATGCCTTTTGGAATACCTGTTGGAACAGTAGCTATAGGTGAAAATGGAGCTAAAAATGCAGCCTTATATGCAGCATCAATCCTTAGCAATAGAGATAAAAATCTAGAAAAAAGATTAATCAAATGGCGTTTATCACAGACTAAAAAAGTAAAAAAAAGTCCAAAATAATGAAATTAGGTATTCTTGGGGGCGGTCAACTTGGAATGATGATGTGCCAAGCTGCAAGAAATAATAATATTGATACTATTATTTATTCTGACTTTTTGGACTCTCCAGCTGTCCACTTTTCAAATAATCATTTTATTTCTGATTATAATGACTTGAGTAAAATAGATGAATTCATTAATGAGTGTGATGTTATCACTTACGAATTTGAAAATATTCCTTATGAAACTTTAAAACATATTAATAAAAAACTTAAGGTCTTTCCTAGCCCTTCAGTTAATAACATAATTCAAGATCGTTTAACTGAAAAAAATTTTATTAACAAATTAGATATAGATACTGTTCCGTTTCTTGAAGTGTCTGATAAAAAATTATCAAAAATTGATGAAGATTTTTTTCCAGCTATATTGAAAACTCGAAGAATGGGCTATGATGGAAAGGGTCAAAGTGTTATTAATGATTTGAGATCTTTAACAGAAATAGAGCAAGATACCTATATATTAGAAAAGAAAATAGATCTTAAACAAGAAATATCTGTTATCACTGTCAGGTATCAAGATGAAAGCTTATTTTCTTACCTACCCATAGATAATACTCATAAAGACCAAATTCTTTTTAAATCTATTTCTCCTGCATTAATAAATCAGGATTTAAAACTTAAGGCTCTTATGTGGTCTGAGAAAATAATAAAATCTTTAGACTATATTGGGGTTATTTGTGTAGAATTTTTTATTGATAAAAATGATAAGCTTTACGTAAATGAAATAGCACCACGAGTACATAACTCAGGGCATTTAACTATTGAATCATACAATATCAGTCAATTTGAGTCGCATGTCAGAGCAGTATGTAATTTAGAAAAAATTGAACCTAAAATTCAAAATGAAGCTGAAATGCTCAATATTCTAGGAAGTGATATCTTTAAATATAGAAATCAAGTTATTAATGATAATCAATTTTTTCACGATTATTTTAAAAATGAAGCCAAAAAAGGAAGAAAAATGGGTCATTTAACAAAAATTAAAAATTAAACTTCAGTCCAAAAATTTTTAAAATAATTATAATTTATAAGATGATCGTTTTGAAATTTTGAATATTTTTGAAATTTGAAATTTTTTATACGCTTGTATTTATAGCTTTTATTATCATATTTTAGACCATAATGTTTACAACCATTAAGAGTTAAAAACTTATTAAGATTTGATGTTTTTTTATTTATCCAAAATAGCTCAATAATATTTGATATAGAGTATTTAGTTGAATAGACACCAGCACAACAAGCAGGTGCATATTTTCTACTTTTTAGATGAGGTGCTGAGTCAGAGCCAAAGAAAAACTTAGAACTACCAGAGAGAGCTACTTTTTGTAATGCTTCTTGATGAATAGAACTTTTAATTATTGGTTTACAAAAAAGTTCTGGTCTTAAATTACCACCTAAAAAGGTATGAGTGTTCTCTAGTAGATGATGGGTAGTGATAGTGGCAGATATATTTTTATTAGATTTAACGAATGATACAGAGTCTTTTGTTGTTATATGTTCAAGAGTAATTTTTAAAGATTTAAAATTTTTAATTATCCAAGAAAGTTCAAGATCAAGGAACTTTTTTTCTCTTTCATAAGGATCATCATTTTCATGAACATGCTCACCGTGAATGCATAGAGGAATATTATGACCTTCTAAGAAAGAGAAATATTTTGCCATTTTTTTAATGTCACTTACTCCAGAACCTGAATTTGTAGTAGCATTAAGAGGATAGAGCTTGGCAGCAAAAAAAAGGTTATTTTTCCGCATGTAGTTTAAATCTCTCATAGAGCAATTGTTGTTTAGGTATATTGTAAATAAAACCTCTGATGATTTATTCATTTTTAAGATTTTATTTCTATATTTTAGAAGTAATTCGGCATTGGTAAGTGGATTTTCCAAGTTTGGCATAACCAATATTTTTTGAAAATGTTTATTGTTTTCTTTTAGAACAAATTGGGAAAGAGAGCCTTCACGAAGATGGACATGGAAGTCGCAAGGCTTAAAAATTTTGAGCATTTAAAATTTTATCAACTTTTTCGATCACTTGATTATAGGCAACATCATTCATTAGACAATTATTTAAAGTAAAGTTTTCAGTTTTTTTGACAAGATCCTCAAATGTATCTTTGGATCTTACTAAATGGCAATGTTCAAATATCTCAGGAAAATATACCTTATCATTAGTAGGACCAAATAAACCTATTGTAGGAGTATTTGCTAAAGCAGCCATATGCATCATTGAGGAGTCATTGCCTATAAATAAACGTGATTTTTGCAATAATCCATAATCATTTAATATATGTTGTTTACCACAACGGTTTATAACACTATCACCAAGGGCATCCTCAAAAATTTTACAACGATTACTCTCTTGTTCTGATCCTAAAATATATATTTTATCTATTCCCTTATTTAAAAGATATTGGGTAATTTTTAAAAAGCTATCAGTAGACCATTCTTTTGGGGCCCAATTTGTAAAAGGTGCTATACAAGCATAATTAGAATTAGGAAATATCTTCCTAACTCTATCAGTTAAGATTTTAAAGTCTCTTTTGGGATCAGTTTCAAATTTTTGTTGTATTTGAGAGTAGATATTATGTTTTTTTTTCATTTTAAAGATATTTCTTTTTTTAGTTCTTAAGAAATAAGAAATTAAAGATGATCTAAAGTCTACTACTTCGTCAAATTTTAGTGGTGATAATTCTTTATAAAGCTTCCACCAATGAAGATTATATTTTTCTTTTTTTAAAGTAACTCTTCTAGTGATCATGGTATAATCATCATATAAGGGTAATGGCAATGATCCTGAAACTAAGGTAATTTCAATATTCTTTTTATTTTTTCTAATATATTTATTTAAAACTTGAAGATTTATTAAGGAATCACCTATTCTGTTTGAAGAAATAAATAATAAATGCATATATATAGAATATAAATAATACATTAAATGGAAATTAAAACACCTAATCCAGTAAAAATATCAGTCTCAGGGGAAGAGAGATTTGATTTTATTCAAAATTTAATTACAAACGATTTGAATAAATTAGTTAATATTCTTTATAGTTATATATTGACGCCACAAGGTAAAATATTGTTTGAGGTCCAAGTTGAAAGATTTAGTGACCATTTTGAGATCTTATGCACTAATGATCAATTTAATCTATTTGGGTTTCTAGATAAGTATTCAAGACTGTCTGATGTAAGTTTAGAAAAAAAATCCTTAGATTCCTCACTATATGGAGAGGATTATCTATTAGCCCTTCTTGAAAAAGGAAGAGTAGATAGCAATTTTTTAAATCACTCCACTCATATCCCCTCAGAAATTCATGATGAATATATTGATTATCAAAAAGGATGTTATGTAGGACAAGAGGTTGTCTCTAGAATTAAACATCGTCAATTAAATAAAAAAAATATTAAAATCTTTGAAATAAGCGATTATAGCTTGATTGATTTATCCTCAAATTTGAAATTATTGTTAGAATTAGGAAAATATAAACTTATTCGCTTAGATATAAGCTCTGATTATGATGAGATATTGAAGAAGTTTAAGTTAAAAATAATTAATTCTTAAAATAACTTGAATAATAGCTATTAATTTCGGATAAACTTATTCTCTCCTGCTTCATTGTATCTCTATCACGGACAGTAACAGACTGATTTTCTAAACTCTCAAAATCTACTGTTATACACATGGGTGTTCCAATCTCATCGTGTCTACGATAATTTTTTCCAATATTGCCAGAATTTTCAATCATCACCCTTCCTAAACCAAGAGATTGTAATTCAGATTTAACTTTATTTGCTAAATTGACTAAATCTTGATTATTTCTTTTTAAAGGAATTACTGCCGCTTTAATAGGAGATAGATGAGATTTTAATTTTAAAACAGTTCTATTATTTTCTTCTTCTACAGTATAAGCCTCATTTAGAATTGCAAGCACACCTCTCTCAACTCCTGCAGAAGGCTCTATAACAAAAGGTATGAACCATTCTTTGGTTTCTAAATCTTGAATAACAAGTTTAGTGGTGGAGTCTTTATTTTCTTTCACTTTAGAGCTTATTTTAAAATCATCTTGGTTTTTTGTGTGTGATCCCAAATCAAAATCAGTTCTATTAGCTACTCCTTCGAGCTCTTCAAGACCATGAGGAAATTCATACATAATATCAAAAGTTGCCTTAGAATAATGGGATAGTTCTTCCTTTTCTACTTCAAGTAGTTTAATTTTTTGAGAATTAACACCTTGATCAGACCACCATTGAAGTCTTTTATCTAACCAATATTTATGCCAATCTTCATCACTTCCTGGCTTTACAAAAAACTCTAACTCCATTTGTTCAAACTCTCTTACCCTAAAAATAAAATTTCTAGGAGTGATCTCGTTTCTAAAAGCTTTACCAATTTGAGCTATACCAAATGGAGGAGTTCGACTTGTGGAGTCAGTTATGTTTTTGAAATTAACAAAAATTTGCTGTGCTGTTTCTGGTCTCAGATAGGCAAAAGAGCTGCCATCATCCACGGGGCCAATTGCAGTTTTAAACATTAAATTAAAGGGTCTAGGGTCAGTTAAATCTTTAGATTTACAAGAGGGGCATTCATTATTGACAATCTGATCTTCTCTCCATCTTGCTTTACAATTTTTGCAGTCTACTAAGGGATCAGTAAAAGTGTCTTCATGACCTGAGTGTTGAAGAACCAAAGGAGATGTTAGAATAGTTGAATCTAGGCCCTCTACATCATCTCTTTCATATACAATTGATTTCCACCATGAATTTTTAAGATTTATTTTTAATTCAACACCCATTGGGCCGAAATCATACAGACCCTTCATTCCACCATAGATATCATTTGATGGAAAGATAAACCCTCTTCTTTTACATAAGGAGACAAGATCATCCATATTTGTTGCAGTCATTAACTACAATCCAAACTTGTTAAACATAAGTTCTTCTTTTATTTTCATAAATAATTCATCAGTCATTGGAGATGTAATTCCAAGACCTAATTTTTGTTTTAAAGATTTTGGTTGTTTGATCTTTTTAATCTTAGTTTTTTCACCATATTTAGACTTAAAGAATGATGTCTCTGAATAAATACCATCAATCAACCCAAGATCCTTAGCTTCATGAGATAGCCAAAAAGAACCAGAGAATATTTTTTTCAAATTTTTTTGATTAAATTTTTTCTTTCTTCTAGAAGTGACCCAATCAATAAAGTTTTGGTGGATCTGTTTTTGTAAGTTTTTTAATTTTTCTGTATCTTTTTTGTTAATTTTTTCAAAAGGATCAAGGAAACTTTTATTCTCTCCAGCCGTAAAAATTCTTCTCTCAACACCTACTTTTTTAATTAGTTCAGTAAAACCAAAACCTCCAGATATAACACCAATTGATCCAACAATAGAATTTACATCAGCATAAATTTCATCAGCCGCACATGCTAGCCAATAGCCCCCCGATGCAGCTACATCTTCAACAAAACAATAACACTTGATTTTCTTTTTAAGACAGATTTCTCGTATTTTTTGGGCAATCAAAGAGGATTGTACTGGTGAGCCACCTGGTGAATTAACAACAACAGAAAGAGCATCAAACTTGGTTTTATTTAATTTAGTAAATAAACCATTAAGGTTTTCTATATTTAATGGTGCCCTACCCCCAGATGCAATCATTCCTTTGAGATCTATTGACACGATAGTTTTTGAAGATGAAAACATTATTTAAACCAATTTTTAATATCCTTCGAATATGCAGAAGAATTTGTATGAATAATAATTTCATTTTCTTTTTTTTCTACATATTTCTCATGTTTATTGACGCTTAGAAGGATATTTTTAGGAGTTGATCCCTTAAAAGACAGTAAAGGCGTGATGCCGACATAACATTTATTTATTTTTAATAAATCCAACATAAAACTCAAATTTTCATACCTATTAATTAAGTAAGCTTTTCCTTCAGGTTTCAAATATTTAACCATATTAGTAATCCATAATTCTGCTTTTTCCTTACTTGTATATTTGGCGTCATAAATTGATTCATTTTTAGATGTAATAACACTATCTTCAAAAAAAAATGGTGGGTTCGTAAAAATTAAGTCAAAATAAGATAAGAAATTTTCGTCTAATTTGCATACATCTTTTTGAAAATATTCTAAATTGCTTAGTTTATTTTCATTTTTATTTTTATTTGCTAATTCGAAATGATAATCATTTTTTTCAAAACCTATGACTGACGAGTTAGGGTTTCTATATGAAATAATTAAAGATATAGGACCGCATCCAGCACCCATATCTAAAATATTCTTTTTAGAAATAGAACTATAAATTTGTCCAGATAAAATTATGGGCTCTATTCCACTTCTATAACCATTTTTTGGCTGATAATAAAGTAATTTACCATCTAGAAGATAATCTTTAGTGTATAAACTCATAACAAATGAAACAATTAACTTTTGAAAATACTATACTATCTATCCATAAAGATATTCAAGTTAAGTTGAAAAAGACTAACGAAACTATTGATAGATATATCAAAAGTGAAATTTCAATCATACCAAAATTAAGTAAATACTTTTTTAATAAAAGAGGTAAACAATTAAGGCCTGTGTTATGCCTGTTATCTAGCAAAATGATTAATTCAAATTATTCTCAAATGAATACTGACATTAGTATGGCAGCAGCTCTAGAGTTCATACATGGCGCAACACTTCTTCACGATGATGTTATTGATAAAGGAAAGATTAGAAGAGGGCAAAGAAGTATAAACGATATTTGGAATAATAAATTTAGCGTTCTTTTGGGTGATTTTATGTTCTCGAAATCATTTCAGTTGATGACAAAAGGTAACTCATTAAGTGCCATGGGGTCATTAGCAGAAGTAAGTAGTAAGATATCTGAAGGAGAATTTTTGCAACTATCTAATGAGCAAAACGTTTCTATTAAAATTGAAGATTATATAAACATTATATCTTTAAAAACAGCAGAGTTATTTGGTGCAGCTATGAAAGTTCCAGCAATACTTACAAACAAAAGTCCGAAGTTAATAAAACAACTAAATACACTTGGCATAAACTATGGAATTATTTTTCAAATTATTGATGATAATTTGGATTATTTTGGTGGTAAAGAAACTGGAAAGTTTATAGGTCAGGATTTTCTTGAAGGGAAAGTCACACTACCAATAATCTTACTTTTAAAAAAAATAAATAAGGATCAGAAAGAGAAAATAAATACCATATTTCAAAAGAAAAAAAGAACAATTAAAGAGTTTAAAGAAATAATTAAGTTGCTTCAAAAATATGAGATAGAACAAGAATGTAGAGAATATGCAGAAAAAATATCAGTAAAATCGCTAGGCATATTAAATCAGTTTAAAAATAAACAATCTCAATTACTTAAGGAGTTATTAGTTACTTCAATAAAAAGAGAAAGTTAATTATATCTAAATTTAGTATTTGGAAACTTTTTATTATTTACCTCTTCAACATATTTTTTAACAGCAGATTGAATATTTTTTGATAAGTTTGAATATTTTTTTACAAATTTTGGGTGATATTCAATAAATAAACCTAACATATCTTCTGAGACTAATATTTGGCCATCACAAAATTCTGAAGCTCCAATACCTATAGTTGGAATATGAGATAAACTGGTAATTTTCTTTGCAATTTTAGTTATAATACCTTCTAAAAGAATGGCAATGGCTCCTGAGTTCTCTAGTATTTGGGCATTATCAATTATTTTATCTAAATCCTGTTTATCTCTCCCATAAATTTTAAACTTTTTAGAAGAAGAAAATTTTTGAGGTTGAAGCCCCAAATGTGCCATAACAGGAATATTTGATTTCTTTAATTTTTTAATTACACCTGATAATTCTGAATTACCCTCAATCTTAACTCCATCACATCCTGTATTTTTGATAATATTTTTAACTCTTTTAACAATAATTGTCTCATCAAATTTAGAGCTATAAGGAAGGTCAAAGAATACTAGTGAATTTTTAGCAGCTTTTTTTACTGCTCTTGCGTGATTTATCATAATAGTGTCATTAATAATTCTTGTGTTATCTGAACCATATAAAACCATACCCATTGAGTCACCTACCAAAATAACATCAACATAATCATCTATTATTTTAGTGAAGTTATAACTATATGAAGTAAGGCAAGTTATTTTTCTTTTGTTTTTTTTATTAAATACTGTTTTAATATTTCTTTTCATGTCAACAACTCTTAAAAGTATTCGAATTATAAAAGACTTTCCTAAAAAGGGTATTGCTTTTTATGACATTTCTACAATTTTATCTAATCCTAAAGAATTTAGTAAGGTTGTAAACAAGATGGCAAGCGAAGTAAGAAAGCTAAAAGCTAATACAATTGTTGGGATTGACTCTAGAGGTTTCATTTTTGCATCAGCAGTTGCATATAAGTTAAAGATGAAGTTAGTTATGATTAGAAAAAAAGGTAAACTTCCAGGTAAAACTCATTTAATCAGCTATAATTTAGAATATGGATCAAATAATTTAGAAATCCAAAAGGATATGGTGAGTAAAATTGACAAAGTAGCAATAATTGATGATATTTTTGCTACAAGCGGAACAATGAAAGCATCAATTAATTTAATAAAAAGATCTAAAGCCAAGATCAAAGGTGTGATTGTATTGTTAGAATTAGATTTTTTAAAAGGAAGATCTAAATTTAAAGAAAAATTGATAAGTTTAGAAAATGTTAGTATTTAGAATATTCTTTTTCTTCCACTATTATTGAATTTGACAATAAATTTATTTCTTTTTTTATTTCAGCCCTAATATCATTTTTAAAATGAACATCTCTTGAAAGTTTAATAAAATTTTCACCAAAATCCTTATTTGCTTCACACTCTCTTTTAAAATTTTCAATATCCCAAAGTTCTTCATTTATGGATTGTAATTTTTTAACCTGATCATCCAGCGAAAGTTTATCAGAAATATCTATCTTAGTTGCTTGCTCATTAAGTGTATTTAATTCCTTAAGGATGTTTTTTAGTTTTTGCTTATCTTCAATTTTTTTTGTTTTAATATTAAGTATGGTAATTTTATCAAATAACTCACCCACTGAAATTTCAGCTAAAACTTTCATTTATTTCTTCCATATATATCAGAATATCTTTTAATATCAGATTCGATAAATTTTGTTCCTGTTTGAACCTCTATAATTACTAAGTTTTTTTTAGCACTCTCATTTAAAACTCTGTGTTTGGCTTTTTTTGGAATGAAAATACTTTCATTTTCTGTTTTATAATAAGTCCTATTATTTATAATAACAGTGGCTTTACCCTCTATTATTACCCAATGTTCTGATCGGAAATTATGAGATTGATAGGATAAGACACCTTCGGGTTTAATTTTAATTTTTTTTATAAGAAAGTCTTTTGATTTAGCTAGAACAACGTAAGTACCCCAGGGTTTTTTAACAATTTTATTCATGAAAACATTCTCTTTTTTTCAGTTATCGACATAAAGTTGATCAATAATGCACAAATAATAAGATTACTCAACAAGGAACTTCCCCCATAAGACATAAAAGGTAGTGCCACACCGACTACTGGCACTAGTCCTATTGTCATAGAAATATTAATTAAAAATTCAAAGAAAATTTTAAAAGATAATACAAATAAAATTAGTTTGTTGAAAACTTGAGATAATTTAAATGATTTTAAAATTGGTATAAGAAAAAAAATTAAAAATAAACCTAAAACGATCATAGAGCCGTTAAATCCAAATTGTTCTGAAAAAATAGCAAAAACAAAATCGGTCTCTTTCTCTGGAAGGAAATCTAGACTACTTTGAGAACCTCCTAAAAATCCATTTCCATTTTGACCACCAGATCCTATAGCTATTTTTGATTGAATAATATGATACCCCTTACCTAAAGGATCCAAATCAGGATTAAGAAAAATCATAATTCTATTTTGTTGATAAGGCTTAAGAAATGTCCACAAAAAAGGGCTTGCAAGGGCTATTCCAGCTAAAGATACAATTGGATAAATAAGATTAATGCCGGCATAAAAAATAGCAATTAAACCAAGGATTAATATGATTACTGCCGTTCCCAAATCTGGCTGAATAGCTACAAGGAAAAATAAAGCAAATGAAGTTATTAAGGGTATTAAAGCCTTTATAAAACCTATTGTTTTTTCTGAATTTAATTTATGAAAATATTTAGCCATAAATATGACTAATGCAATTTTAGCAAATTCAGATATCTGTAAGTTAAAACCTCCTATTCGTATCCACCTTTTAGCACCCATGCCTGTATATCCAAATAACAAAGTTCCTATTAGGCCAAGAACTATCAAAATTAAAAGTAACTCTGATATATTAAATATAAATTTGGGCTGGAGCATTATAATGAAAAAAAATATTGGTAAAAAAATTATAAATCTTTTTAGTTGATTAAGAGCCCAAGGCTCTAAATTTCCATCTGCTGCAGAGTAAAGATTGATTTCACCAATCCAAAAAATAATTAATAACAGAAAAATATAAATCCAGTTAATTTCAAGAAGTGTTTTAAAGTCCTTAAACATTCAAACTATGTGCAAAATTGAGAGCCTTGTGGGCAATGGGTGCAGCCACTGCAGATCCAGAACCTCCATTTTCAATTATAACAGATGCTATATATTTGGGGTTATCTAGAGGGGCATAGCCAACAAAAACAGAATGATCCTTAAATCTATCTTCAATTTCTTTAGTTTTATATAAATCATCTTCTCTGTCTTCCTCTTTGATTCTAACAACTTGAGAGGTCCCAGTTTTTCCTCCTATTTTAACAAAATTGGGATGAAGGTTATTTAATTTAAATGCTGTTCCTGTAGGTTCTTGAACAGCTGCTTTCAAGGAGTCGATCAATATTTTTTGATAATTATTTTCAAAAGGTTTACCTGAATATTCTATTTCAGAGTTCTTATTTATTCGAGGTTGAGGATACTTTCCTCCATTCAAGAGCGCTGAGTATAAATTAGCTAACTGAAGTGGTGAGGTTAAATTATAACCCTGGCCTATACATGTAATAAGAGTTTCTCCTAAATACCAACCTTCATCTAAAAAAGCTCTTTTCCACTTTTTATCAGGTACTAATCCTTTCTGAGCATTAGATAAACCTAAATTATATTTTTGATTTAAACCTAAGTTAGTGGCCAAATTAGCTAAATCATTGATATTAGTTTTTTTAGCTAATTCATAAAAATAGACATCACAGGACTCTCGTATTGCCTTTTTTAAATTAACTCTTCCATGCCCTCTCTTTTTCCAGCAATAATAGTTTCTATCATTGACAGAAGAGTGACCCTTGCAAACCACTTCAGTAGTCTCATTAATGAGGTTTTTTTGCAAACCTAATAATGCAGGTATTGGTTTAAATACAGATCCTGGTGGATAAAAACCAGAAAAAGCCCTATTAAATAATGGTTTGGAGCTATCGTTCAATAGTTCATTTATTTTGTCATTATCTTTATCTTCAAAAATTTGGGCATCGAAGGTAGGGTTAGAATTCATTGAAAGAATAGAGCCATCCAATCTATTGATAATAACAATTGAACCTTTATTAGATATAGGCAGCAAAGATTGATTATAATTTTGTAATTCTAAATTGATAGTTAGATGCAAGTCTTTTCCCTTTATCGGATTTTCAATAGATATTTCTCTTACTATCTTACCTTTAGAATTTACTTCATTAAAAATTTTACCAGGACTACCTTTTAAATATTT
>CABYQR010000013.1 GCA_902521155.1 uncultured Alphaproteobacteria bacterium
CTTCTTGGCAGCTTTTTTCTTTTTTACAGCCATTATAGCCTCCTTACTTTTATACTTACTAGCAAGTATAAAACGAATATTTAAAAATATTCATTTACTAAAAAAAACATTAAAAAAGTATTTAATTATGTCAACATCTTATTTGTGATAACTTTTTTTAAACAATGAACCAAATTGAAATTATTTTAGGTCCTACCAACACGGGAAAAACTTTTTATGCGTTTGAACAAATGTTTTCATTCAAAAATGGTGTTTTTGGTTTCCCTTTACGTCTTTTAGCAAGAGAAAATTACGATAAGGCCTGTAAATTACACCCTATTGATCAAATTGCATTAATTACAGGCGAAGAAAAAATAATTCCTAAAGATGCAAAATATTTTTTTTGTACAGTGGAGTCTATGCCAGATGACTTCTTTGAATTCATTTGTGTTGATGAGATACAATTATCAGCTGACTATGAAAGAGGTCATATATTTACACAACGACTTTTATATTCTCGCGGGGAACAAAGAACTATTTTTCTCGGCTCCTTAACCATGGAAGAAATTATCAAAGAATTAATTCCCGAAGCAGAAATAAAATTCAAAACTCGTTTCTCCCAATTAAATTTTATTGGTCACAAAAAAATTCAAAACATTAAACCACGATCAGCTATTATTGCTTTTAACTTAATAGGTCTTTATGAAATAGCAGAGCAAATTAGAAGTCTAAAAGGGGGAGTTGCTTTAGTGGCAGGTGCTTTGAGCCCAAAAACTAGAAATTCCCAAGTTAAACTCTACGAGGATGGTGAGGTAGATTACATTGTATCAACAGATGCAATTGGGATGGGACTTAATCTGAATATTAACCAAGTCTACTTTTCCGGTTTAGAGAAGTTTGACGGGAAGTATGTCAGACCTTTGAATGATATGGAAGTTGCACAAATAGCAGGACGAGCCGGACGATACACAAAATCAGGATACTTTGGCTCAACTCTGAGCGCTAAGTTTTCTAATATGGAAACTATTGATAACATCCAGGCCCATAAATTTGAACCTGTAAAAAAAATATTTTGGAGAAATCATCTACTTTCTTTTAAATCTTCTTATGATCTTAAAAACTCACTTTTAAAGATACCAAAAAATCAAAGACTCATTCTTAAGAAAGACGCTGAGGATCAAAAATTTTTGTTTGGTTTTTTTAAAAATAAAACACTAGCATCGAGCTTTGAAGACCCCATATCTTTAAAACAACTTTGGGATGTATGCCGTATCCCTGATTACCAAAATATTTCTGAGGAAAAACATATTTCATTACTGACAGATATTTTTCAAGAACTAAAAAGTAATAAATGGAAATTAAGTGAAGATTTTTTAAATAAAAATATTTCTCGACTTGAAGATTATTCAGGAAGTATTGATGATTTAATTTATACCTTAAACGAAACAAGAATATGGCTCTATATAACTAACCAAAAGCAATGGATACCAAATTCTTTTTTAGTAAAAAAAGTTAAAAATATCGAAGACAAGCTATCAGAAGAGATACATCAAAGCCTTATGCAAAAGTTTGTAGATAAAAATAAAAGTCAAATGGTACAAAATTTAAATATTAGTGAAAAAAATATTTCTGTAAGTAACAACACTTATGTTATGATAAAAGAAGAAAAAATAGGAGTTATTACTGGATTTAAAATATCATTTGATAAAAAATTTCAAGATATATTAACTACCAATTACCAAAAAATAATTAAAGATCAAATCTCCAATCATATGACTTTTAACGTTGAAAATTTTATTTTGGCTCCAAATGAGAGTCTATCTTTGAATCCCTCACTTGATGATAAAAGAGTCTTTACTCATCTTTTTATTTCATGGGGCGAGACTAATATTGCATCAATCGTTAAAGGCGAAGAACTTTTAAAGCCAAAAATTGAAATTATCAAAGATAAAGACCTAATCTCACAAGAGCAAACCAAACAGATTTTAGATAAAATTTCTGACTGGCTTGAAAGTAATTATCTCCAAAAAATTGATTTAACTTCAAATTTAAATAAGTTCAATGAGACTGCGCAAGAGAGAGGCTTCATTTTTAAACTTAATGAAAATCAATTTAATTTTTATCAAATCAACATACTAGACGAATTTAAATTGATAGAAGAGAGTAAAAGAAAAGAAATTCATGCTATGAATTTTCGACTAGGTAAAAATGTAATATTCAATACTGAGCTTATAAGACCAGAATATATGAAAGTAAAATTTTATCTTTGGAATATATTTCACGATGAAAATCTTTCATTAGACTCCTATATCCCTAGAGATGGTAATGCTACCCTCAATATCGAAAATAAGCTAAATGAAAAATTAGTATCTTTCTTGGGTTTTATTCTCCAAAATGACCTACTTATTAGAATAGATATTTTTAATGAATTTGAAAAACAGCTTTTTAAAAGAGAAAATCGTGGACCGTTCTCTCTTCCAATGGATTTATCTAATCTATTAGGAATCAAAAAAGAGAAATTAATAAAAATTTTACTGGATAGATCTTTTTCAATCCAAGAAATTGAAGAAAATGATTTAGTAATATCTAAAAAAATTAAAATTAATAAGACCCCATCTATTGAGAAGAATAAAAAAATGTTGAAAACTCATCAGAAAAAAGTAAAAAAAATCCCAACTAAAAATTTATTTAATAACCCGTTTAACCAATTAAGAGATATTAATGCTAAATAAGTTCTTTCAACCTTTTAATAAATACGAAAAAAAAGAAGAAAATTCTATCAATAACGACCTCTATAACCTTATCTATGAAATCATAATTGCTGATCATGTAATTACTCCGGATGAGATCGAATTGTCGGCAGAATTAATTGAATTTTATTTTCAAATTCCAAAAAATACAAATAAAGAGGAATTTCAAAAATTAATTGATAATCAACATTTTAACACTGATTTATCACAGTATGCAATGAGACTGAAATCATCTCTATCCTATGAGCAACGTATGGATATTATATTGATTTGTTGGCAGGTATTAATGGTAGATGAAAATGAAGATCAGCTAGAAACCTCAACTGTAAGAACAATTTCTACTTTATTGGGATTGGAGGATAAGGATTTTATCTTAATAAGGAATAGAGTAAAAGACTCTCTATGACATATCTTGTAAATGACAAATGCATTAAGTGTAAATTTATGGATTGTGTCGAAGTGTGCCCTGTAGATTGTTTTTATGAGGGAGAAAACATGCTTGTAATAAACCCAGATGAATGTATTGATTGTGGTGTTTGTGAGCCCGAATGCCCTGTAGAAGCTATTGTTCCAGACAATTTAGATGATGGAACGAAATGGTTAGATATCAATGAGAAGTATTCTCAAACTTGGCCCAATATTACAACTAAAAAAGAACCACCGTCCGATGCCAAAGATTATGAAGGTGTTGAAGATAAATTTGAAAAATATTTCAGTGAAAAAGGAGCAGAATAATGCCTGTTAAAAAAAAATCGACTACAAAAAAAACTGTAAAAAAGAAAGTTACAAAAAAAACTATTGCAAAGAAAAAAATTCCTGCTGCTAAGAAAGTTGTTAAGTCTAAGGCTATTAAAAAAGTTGCAAAGAAATCTGTAAAAAAAGTAGCCAAAAAAGTAGCTAAAAAAGCAGTCAAAAAAGTTGTCAGAAAAATCATCATACCTAAGGCTCCTAAAATCAAAAAAATTATTGCTCCTCAGGAATTTAAGGGGGGAGAAAATATTGTATACCCCACACATGGTGTTGGTAGAATTCTTACTATTGAAAAATTTCAATATGATTTAGTAGAAGAGCAATTATATGTTATTCAATTCTTTCAAGACAAATTGACAATCAGAGTCCCTTTTTCAAAAGCTAAGTTAATTGGTCTAAGAAACATAACAAGTAAACCTTCTATGACTAGAACACTATCAATTTTAAAGCAAAAACCTAAAATTAAAAAAGCTATGTGGTCTCGTAGAGCCCAGGAGTATGATCAAAAAATTAATTCTGGAGATATTAAATTATTATCAGAGGTTGTAAGAGACCTTTTTAGAAAAGATGATCAAACAGAGCAGTCTTATAGTGAAAGACAAATGTTCCAGGTAGCTTTTGAGAGATATACAAGGGAATTTGCAATTTCTTCAGATATGAAGTTTGAAGAGTCTTCCGCTAAAATTATTGAAATATTAAATAAAAGATAATTTAATTAGTATCTTCGGTCTTATCTTTAGGAATATCGATAGTTATATCTTCAGCTAAATTTTCATTACTTTCTTCAGTGGATACAGCATTATCATCAGTTTCTTCAATAAGATCTTTGAGTTCATCGTTATCTTTGTTGGTTTTAGAAGGGGTTGCAGCGATTGTTACACCTGCTTTTCTTCCTCTTTTAGGCTTAGTAATATTTACAGCCTCTATGGATTTACCACATTGAGGGCATTCCAACTCCTCTTGATAAAAATCATAATATTTAGCACCACAGTGAGGGCACGTTCTTTTGTGACCTAAATCAATTATTTCCTGTACCATGGTGGCAGATTTATACATTATTATTGTAATTTATACAAATTTTTATTATGTTAGCGCTCTATTATGGCAGTACCAAAAAGAAAAACCACACCTTCTAAAAGGAATATGAGACGCTCTCACCACAGGGCTGGGACACAATCTTTTGCAGAAGATAAAAAATCAGGTGAGCTTAGAAGACCTCATCATATTGATTTAAGTACAGGTATGTATCGTGGAAAACAAATAATTATTAAAAAAGTTAAAAAAGAAGAAACTCCAGAAACTTCTACAGTACCAGCTGATGAAGCTACAAAAACTATAGAAGCACCTACTACTAAATAACTTTAATCTTTAATAATCTTATAAATAGAACCCTCAGAAAAAGTCTGCTGATAAAGTTTTTTCTTTAAATTCACATTATCTAGGTTATTCAATTTTTTTCTTTCAATATATTTTTTAAGAATGTTTAGTTCTAGATCTGAGTTTTCATTAAGTTTTTCAGAAATAAATTCTTCAATTAATTTCTGATCAAATCCCTTTTGAAATAATTTATTTTTAATTTTTCTCAAAGAAAAAAGTGATTTTTCATAATAGTGAAAAAGACTTTCCAAATAATGATCTTCATTAATGATTTTGAGTTCATCAAGTTTATCAACTATGCCGCTGATTAGATCCTTTTTAGATATATCATCAGGAAAAATTGCTCTTTGATATGTTTTCTTATTCATGACCTTTTTGTGGAGGTGTTCTTCAATTTTTTTTTTAGTTGCAGGATATTTCCCTAAATACTTTACTGCCTCATTAAATAAATACTTATCTGCATCTTGTTTCATTATTCTTATTGAATAATTATTCTAAATCGCCTCTTTCGAGCCTATCCTCGTATTCATTAGAAGACTCTGAAATAGTGCTTAGTTGTTTCTTTGTCATTACACTTAAAGTTTTTTTTATTGCAAGCTGATATGTATGTAATTTCTCAACAATATTTCTTTCGCTAGTGTTTCTCATCATTTGACTTAAGGACCTATTAAGTTCAGTTAATCTACCTAATAAGGTGCTATCATCATTGTCATTTTCATCGTAATACATATATAGATTTTATATCACTTTCATTTGGAAGACCAAAAAAATTCTATTACCTAATTTTAAAAATGTTTATATTAAAAATTTGCGCTTGTAGCTCAGTAGGATAGAGCACCAGATTCCTAATCTGGGGGTCGCAGGTTCGATCCCTGCCAAGCGCGCCATGGCTCATTAGCAAGTTAGTATTAAAATTAGTTTTTTTCGTGTAAGAAATCTAGAAGTCTGTCTAAGTATTTCTCATCAACGTTGTAGGCTTTTTTATAGTGATCAATACAGTAAGGTTTTGTTGGAATATTTTGACATCCACAATAGTGAAAACCTTCTTCTAGTGGGTCTCCTATAGGCCATTGGCAAGATTTAAAATTACCTGTACCTACAATACTTTTCTTAAAGCTAAATTTCTCTCTTCTTCTTGTGGGCTCTCTTCTTACGCTGTTTTGTGTTGCAGAGCTACCACTAGAATCTCTATACATTGTGACAGAGGAAAACTGTTGATTTTGGGAGGTCTTTTTTCTAGAGTTTTGCCTTCTTTCTAGGCCTAATCGAAAAGCTTTTCCAATAACGGCATTTTTAGTAAAACCAAGCTGTTCGCCAATTCGGCTTGTAGCTACTCCTTCATTCCAGAGTTTTTTAAGATCTTCGACTTTTTGTGTGTTCCAAGACATAATTTTTACCTACTCTATATAGTTCCCTTTATGCGTAATTTTATACTATATATAGTGGTAGTAATCTACTGCAAAATGATTAAAAAATTGTGAATAAATATGAAAAGTTTATCGAGAATTAATTTTAATAATATTAAAACGGTAGGAATACGGGTTGATTTTAATATTCCCGTCGATGAACATTTTTTAATTACTGACAATACAAGGCTACTAAGAGCCCGAGATACAATTAATTTTGTTAAAAATCAGAATTGTAAAATCTTACTCCTCTCTCATTTTGGAAGACCCAAAGAAAATTATGATGAAAAATTTTCTTTTAAAGTTTTAATAGATCAATTTTCAGAAGTGTTAGATGCAAATTTAAATTTATTAACTTATGAAACATTTTCAAAAAATGGATTATCAGACTTTCTAAATTTAAATCATCAAATAACTCTTTTAGAAAATATTAGATTCTTTAAAGGAGAAATAGATAACGAATTAACCTTTAGTAAATTAATTACTGATCAACTAGATTTGTATATCAACGAGGCTTTCTCTGCTTCCCATCGAAGTCATTCATCTGTAAATAGAATGCCAAAAAATATTACTTCTGTCCCAGGATTTAATTTTGAAAAAGAAGTTTTAGCTATTAAGAAAATCAAAAATTCTCCCAAAAAAAAATTAGCGATTATAGGGGGATCCAAAGTATCAACAAAAATTAATACACTACTTTCTTTGACAAAATCTTGTGCAAATATTTTTGTAGGTGGTGCCATGGCTAATAATTTTTTAAAATTTAAAGGTATACCCGTTGGCTCTTCATTATTAGAAGAAGGATCAGAAAAAATGATTAAACAAATCTATGCTTCAGCTCAAGAAAAAGAATGTGAGATACATCTACCTTTAGATGTTGTCCTTGATAGTCAGGATACCTCTACGATCGATAAGCTTTCTTCTCTGGATAATTTCAAAATATTAGATCTCTCTGATGAATCTTTGAAGCTACTAACATCACTCATTCATAAGAGTGAACTTATTTTATGGAATGGGCCTCTAGGAAAAATTGAAGATACTTTTTTTGCAAGGGGTTCTATTGAACTTGCTAAACTTCTTAGTGAAGTAAAAGTTGATGTTATAATAGGAGGCGGTGATACCCTTTTAGCAATTAATTTGGCAGGTGTTAGTTTTGATAAGTATCACTTTGTTTCTACTGCTGGGGGTGCTTTTTTAGAAGCATTAGAAGAAAACGATTTACCTGGAATAAAAGCTCTTAGTTAAGATCTATAAAATGTTTTTTTAAAAGAGGTATCTGAATAATAGTAAATACAATAGTAATCCCCATGATACCAAAAACTTTAAAATTTACCCAAACGTCAGTTGTTTGAGTTCTCCAAACAATCTCATTTAGCAAAGCTAGAAAAATAAAAAAACCTGACCAGAGTTTGTTCATCAACGACCAACCCTGATCTGTTAATTTCATAGACGAGTTCAGCAACATTTTCAGTACCGGTTTATTAAAGAAGGTACTTCCAATTAATATTATAGCAAATAGCGCATTAATAATTGTTGGCTTCATTTTAAAAAAAATATCATTTTTCAAAAAAATACTCAGTCCACCAAAAACTACTAAGATTACTGTGCTTACGAGCATCATTGTGGAAATTTTTCTTTCTTTAATATATAGGGCCACCAAAGAGACCAGAGTGGCAATAATAACAGCGGTGATACTTAAATAGAGATCTTTATCTGACTTGTAATAAACTACAAAAAAGATAACTAAGGGAAAAAATTCAAAAAGCTGTTTCATATTTATAAGAGTCTATCTAAATATTCTTCAAAATAAAACTCTCTTAAATCATTCATGTCTTCACCGTACCCTTCAAAAATAATAGGAATATTGAAATCATTCAGTATAGAAAGCAAAGCCCCATATTTTGAATTTGAATCTACTTTATTTATAATAATGCCATCTAAGGGTAAATATTCTTGAAAGCCACTTATAATATGTTTTGAAGCTAGACCTGTATTAGCATCAATTGTTATAAGATTTTTGATATCTAAAAATTGATCTGATTTCTTATTAATAATATTTGATATTTTTTGTAACTCCCCCATTAAATTTTTATTGTTGTGCTGGCGACCGGAAGTGTCAACAATAATAACATCATTTTCCAATAATTGATCTATACCCCGATATACAACTGCAGAGGGATCTTCTTTATCGGCGCCTCTTACAATGGGAACATTAAATCGATTAGCAAAGTGTTCAAGCTGCTCCATAGCGGCAGCCCTAAAAGTATCAGCAGCAATTACTGCTGGCTTAAGCTCATTTTGTTGAAAATATTGAATAAATTTTCCAATAAAAGTAGTTTTTCCTGACCCATTATTCCCAGCTATAACCATTAAACTTTTTGCTTTAGGTTTAAAATTTCCAAATTGTTTTTCTCCAAATTGGGATAGAAGTTCTGATTTAATTAATCTCCTCAAATCATCTTCCTTAGAGCCACTTTCTTTAATTTTTGTAATAATCATATCTGCAAATTTTGGCTCTACACCACTTTCAAAAAGTAAATCTTCTACTTCTTCTATATTTAATTTTTTTTTAAATATTTTTTTTAAAAAAAACATTAAGCTGTTACTATTTCACCTATTGGTAAGCCAATCATAGGTATTTGGTGTTTGATATAATTTTGATCATATCCCACCACTGCTCCTGTATTTACTTCCTCAATTAATACCTTTCGAGGAAGATATAATTCTTTTTTCACTTCATCTAATAGTTCCTCTCCTAGCTTTCTTAATTTGTGTGCTCTTTGTTTTATAATTGATTTTTGTAATTGAGGCATTCTAGCGGCAGGAGTATTTTTTTTTGGAGAAAAAGGAAAAATATGTAAGTGGGAAATTCTACACTCTTGTAAGAGTTTATAAGTATTAAAAAACATCTTATCTGTTTCAGTGGGGAAACCTGCAATAATGTCTGCACCAAATGTTATATCTCTTCTCAAACTTCTACAGTGCTGAACAAAATTTCTAATATCATCAGCATTGTGTCTTCTCTTCATTCTTTTTAAAATCATATTATCCCCTGCTTGAATGCTAAGATGTAAATGGGGCATAACTCGAGGATCTTGAATGACTTGATCAAAATGTTTATCTATTTCCACACAATCGATAGAAGAAAGCCTAATTCTTTTTAATTTTGTTTCATTCAAGATATCCATTATAAGTTCGCTCATACAATAATGATTATCAAAGTCACTACCATAATCTGAAATATCAACTCCGGTCAGAACTATTTCTTTAACTCCTTTATCCACAATCCTTTTAACCTCATTAATTAAGAACTGTGGATCAAAACTACGATTGTTACCTCTTCCAAAGGGTATTATACAAAATGTGCAGCGGTGATTACATCCTTGTTGAATTACAAGGCTTTCTCGAGCCTTATGACTCTCTCCTTGCAGAGTGGGAGCGGCATCATTTACTTCATCAAATATATCTTGAATAAAGTTATCTTTTGGGTTTTCATCAAAAATATTATTCCAAGCTTCAGGTTTTAATTTATTAATATTATCAACTAGGTGATCAACTTCCTTCATTTGGTTATAAGTTGAAGGAGAAATTTGAGCAGCACATCCAGTTAATACTAATTTTGAGTTAGGATTCTGTTTTTTAACTTTTCTAATTGTTTGCCTGACTTGTCTTTCAGTCTCATTAGTGACAGCACAAGAATTTATAACGATGATAGGTTCATCTTTTTCTGGAAGTAATTCCTCAATCTTTTTTCCCTCAAAATTATTTAAGCGACACCCAAAATTAATTACCTTGTTCATCAAAGTTGAATAACTGATTGATAAACAATTTCTGCAGGACCTTTGAGGTAGACCATTTTATCTTGAATATCTGTTTCAAGAAAAGATTGTTCCGTTTTAATTCTTATTTTTGGCCCTACTAAATTATTATGATGAAGAACAAATGCAGTTGCACAAGTGCCAGAACCACAAGCCAATGTATGACCACCTCCTCGCTCCCAAAATAAAACTTTAATAGACCGAGAATTTACTTTTTCAACAAAAGTGATATTTGCTTGATTTGGGAAAAGAGAATGTTTTACAAGCATGGGACCTAGTCTTTCTAAATCAATAGAATTAATTTTTTTTACAAGAACAATACAATGAGGATTGCCAATATTAGCAGACATAATTTTTATAACTCCAGGTATTTTAATATTTTTTAAAAAAATATTTTGCGTATCCATTTTTTTTGATAATGGAATTTTTTTCCAAGTAAGAGAAACTTCTCCAACATTAATTTTATAATCTTTTCCAATTTTAGTACCTAGGTGATTAAAGTGATGACTCCTAATAACGACTTTTTTGTATTTCTTTGTTTCAGATAAATACTTGTAAACACACCTAAGCCCATTTCCACAATTCTTTCCTAGAGAGCCATCTGAATTGTAAAAATAAACTTGGTGGTAAGAGGGATGTTTCTTCAAAAGAATAAGTTGATCACATCCAATACCAAATCGTCGATCACAAAGTTTTTTGATCATCTTTTTGGATTTTTTAATAGTATCAACATTTTTATCAATAATGATAAAGTCATTTCCAGCGCCATGAGCTTTAATAAAAGGTATTTTCATGAGGCGCCTATAGTGATATAAAATTATCTGTAAATAAAGAAAAATTTAGTCGGCCGATGAGTATCATCCGCCGATTTTTTTTATTTTTAAAATGCTAGAAAATATAACAAATAAAATTACAGGAATTTTTCAAAGCCTCTCTAACAAAGGCGCGATTACTGAAAAAGATCTTGATACTACCTTAAGAGAGGTCAGAGTAGCCTTACTAGAGGCGGATGTATCCTTAAACGTTTCAAAAGATTTAATAAAAAACATACAAGAGAAAGCCATAGGCCAAAAAGTTATTGAAAACGTTCAGCCAGGCCAACAGGTAGTTAAAATAGTTAGCGATGAGCTAATTGAAATATTAGGTACCCAAAGTAGCGAACTTAACTTTAAAAATAAACCCACGGTATTCTTAATGTGTGGATTACAGGGTGCTGGTAAAACAACTTCTGTTGCTAAGCTTGCAAACTATTGTCAAAAAAGTCTTAATAAAACTGTATCTCTTGTTTCAACTGACTTAAGAAGACCTGCTGCAATAGAGCAACTTCGCATTTTAGCAAAAAGTAATAACATTCAATTTATTGAACCCAAAAGTATTAGTGTTGAAGAGATTGTTAAAAATGCAATAAATCAAAGTCAGAAACTTTTATCTGACATTTTAATTATAGATACCTCTGGACGTATTAGTACTGATGAAGAACTCCTTTTAGAATTAAAGACTATTTATCAAATAGCAGAACCCCAAGAAAATTTATTAGTTCTAGACTCCATGATGGGTCAGCAGGCACTCAGTGTTGTAGAGGCATTTAATAATACTGCCCCTTTATCTGGTTTTATATTAACAAGATTAGATGCTGACCCCCGAGGGGGTGTGGCACTTTCTGCAAAATATCAAACAGGTCTTCCAATTCGTTTCTTTGGTTCAGGAGAAAATATTGAGGATTTTGAGGTCTTTCATCCAGACCGTATAGCTTCAAGAATTTTAGGGATGGGAGACGTTGTCTCTTTTGTAGAAAAAGCTCAAAAAGATTTTGATGAAAAAGAAATGGAAAATCTTCAATCACAAATGATGAGTGGAAAATTTAGCATCAATGATTTGCTAAAACAATTTTTACAAATGAAAAAAATGGGAGGTATGTCTGGAATGATGTCATACATGCCAGGCGTGAGTAAAATTAAAAATATGATGGAAAATAATGATTTTGATGAAAAAATTATAGATCATCAAATAGCTATTATTCGCTCTATGACAAAAGAGGAGAGAACCGAGCCAGATTTGTTAAAAGCTTCCAGAAAAAGAAGAATAGCGACTGGTTCCGGTCGACAGGTTCATGAGGTCAACAGACTTCTAAAACAATTTGAGCAAACTAAAAAACTTATGAAACAAGCTCAAAAGCCAGGCTTTGCCAATAAATTAAAAGGTTTATTAGGTGGAAACCAAATGCCAACGATTGAATAAAATAAGAAAGGAGAAATCATGGCAACAAAAATAAGACTAGCAAGAGGAGGCTCTAAAAAGAGGCCTTTTTACAGGATAGTGGTAGCCGATGAAAGAGCACCAAGAGATGGTAATTTTATCGAGAAAATTGGAAATTTTAATCCAATGGTCCCAAAGGATCACAAGGAAAGAGTAGTCCTTAGTAAGGAAAGAGCTGAACATTGGCTTAAAGTGGGAGCACAGCCTACTGAGAGAATGCAACGTATTCTCTCTGATCTAGGCATGATGGAAGCACCAAAGGTTACTGAGAAAACAAAAAAACATTTACCAAAGAAAAAAGCTCAAGAAAGAGTAAAGGCCAAAGAAGAGGCTGCCTTAAAAGCTGAAGAAGATGCTAAAGCTGCAGCAGAAGCAGCAAAAGCTGAAGCAGAAAAACCAGCTGAGGAGGCTCCTGTAGCAACTGAAGAGCAATCTAATCAAGAGGAAGCAACTCCTGAGGTTCCAGCAGAGGAAGCACCAGCTGAAGAAACACCTGCACCCACAGAAGAAGTAGCCACAGAGGAAGTCGCTACACCAACTGAAGAGGCCACCGCTGAACCTGAGTTTGTAGAAGAAAAAACTGAAGAAGAGAAACCTAAAGAAGAGAAACCTAAAGAATAGAAACAAGTTGTCTCTCTCCAAAAGTAAATTTATTCAAGTTGGTAAAATTGGCAGGCCTAAGGGAACAAAAGGCCTGCTAAGACTTCATTGTTTTTTAAATGATGATAGAGATATTAATAAGTTTGACTCATTTTACTTAGAGGATGAGAGCACTATTAAAATTAAGATTGTTTCTTTTGATAAAAAGAGTCCAATAATCAATATAAACAATATTGATAATAGAACAGACGTTGAATTCTACGTAAACAAAACTATTTTCTTACAAAAAGAAAAACTAAAACCTACCAAAGAAAATGAATATTACTTTCATGACCTTGAAAATCTCGATGTTATAAATAATAAAAATGAAATAGTGGGAAGGGTAGTGTCAGTTGTAAATTTTGGAGCAGGAGACTTATTAGAAATCTATTTTCAAAAAAGTTCTAAAAATGAATTCTTTAGATTTACAGAGCAAAATTTCCCTTCAGTAAATATCTCTGAAAAAAAAATTACTATAAAATCATAATGATTACATTTAATTTACTAACCCTATTCCCTGAGAGTTTTTCTAGTGTGTTAGAAGTGGGCTTATTAGGTAAAGCTTTTAAAAATAAATTATTTAAAATAAATACTATTAATATTAGAGAATATAGTGATTTGTCTGCAAACTCAGTTGATGACAAACCATTCAGTGGAGGGCCTGGAATGGTTCTTAGACCTGATATTATTTCTAAAGCTATTGAAGAAAATTTTGATAAAAACTATATAAAAAAATCTACCAAGATTTGTTTCTCTGCAAAAGGTATAAAACTTACCCAACAATATTTAACTCAAACTATCCAAGTTACTGATTTTATAATATTAAATGGTAGGTACGAGGGGATCGACCAAAGAGCTATAGATTATTATGGTTTTGAAGAAATTTCTGTAAGCGATGTTATTTTAAACGGTGGAGAAATTGCATCTCAGTTATTTATTGAGTCTTTCATGAGACTTCAACCCAATGTGCTAGGTAATGAAAAAACACATATAGAAGAATCTTTCCATAATGACCTTTTAGAACACGATCAATTCACGAGACCAAACCCTTGGATTGCTCCTAATAATAAGTCTCTTGAAGTCCCTCTAACTCTTACTAGTGGTCACCATGCTGACATTCAGGACTGGAAGAGAGAGAATTCCATAGAAAATACGCAAAAAAATAGACCAGATTTATTTAAAAAGTATTTAAAAAAAAACAAAAATGAGTAGAATACCCGCTCTAATACCACCCACATTTTAAGTATTGGATGGAGTATATAATGAATGAAATAATTAAAAATTACGAACAATCACAAATTCAACAAATTTTAAAAAAATCAAAAGTTACAGATTTTGGTCCAGGAGACACTGTCAAAGTTAATGTTAAGATTAAAGAAGGAAACAAAGAAAGAGTTCAGGCTTTTCAAGGCGTTTGCATTGGAAAAAAAAATAATGGTTTGAATTCATCTTTTTCTGTTAGAAAAATATCTAGCGGTGAAGGCGTAGAAAGAGTTTTTCCTCTTTACAGCAATGTTATTGAGTCAATTGAAAGAATTAAAGTAGGAGATGTCAGAAGAGCTAAACTTTATTACCTAAGAGAATTATCTGGTAAAAAAGCTAGAATTTCTGAAAGAACTGACGGTCGAGGGTATGATGATGAGCAATATGTTTCTTCAATTGAAGATGTTGTAGAAGCACCAGCAGAAAAAGCTGAAGATACTACTTCTCCAGATGCACCTGTTATTGAAGAGGCACCTACAGAGGTTGTAGAAGAGACTAAGACCGAGGCCTCGGCTCCACAAGAAGAATCAAAAGAAGAAGTACCTTCTGAAGAAAAAGCAGAAGAGGCTGAATCTAAAACCTAATTTAAATTTCATCTTGAGCAACAACGGCCCAAAAACACTTTTTGATAAAATTTGGTCTGATCACTTAGTCGGCCAACGAGATGATGGCACAAGCCTTTTATATATTGATCGACATCTCGTGCATGAGGTAACAAGCCCCCAAGCCTTTGAAGGTCTAAAGCTATCCAATAGAAAAGTTAGAAGACCCGAAGCCACTTTTGCTACTGCTGATCACAACGTTCCAACTATTAATAGAGAAAATATTTCAGACGAACAAAGTCGTATACAGGTTGAGACATTAGCCAAAAATACAAAAGAACATAATATTGAATATTTTGAACTAACTGACAGAAGACAAGGCATTGTTCACATTATTGGCCCTGAGCAAGGAATAACCCAACCTGGAATGACTATGGTTTGTGGAGACAGTCATACATCGACTCATGGTGCTTTCGGTGCTTTGGCTTTTGGGATAGGAACAAGTGAAGTTGAACATGTTTTGGCAACTCAAACAATTGTTCAAAAACCCGCAAAAAATATGCGTATTGCAGTAAATGGAAAACTCCCATTTGGAGTAACTTCAAAAGATTTAATACTTTATATAATAGGACAAATCGGTACCGCGGGAGGCAATGGCCATGTTATTGAATACGCTGGTACATCCTTAAAACCCCTATCAATGGAAAGCAGAATGACAATTTGCAATATGAGTATCGAAGCAGGAGCCAGAGCAGGATTAATAGCTCCAGATCAAATTACCTTTGATTATATCAAAGGAAGGCCTTACGCCCCATCAAAGGATCATTGGGAAAAAGCAATCGATTACTGGTCCTCATTGCCTAGCGATCAAGATGCCTTTTATGATAATGAACTTATTATCAATAGTGATGAAATAGATCCAATGGTGACTTGGGGCACGAGCCCAGAAGACGTTGTAGCTGTTAGCGGATTTGTGCCTGATCCATCTAGTGGTAAGACTGAAAATAAACAAAAAAGCATTCAAAGATCATTAGACTATATGGGTTTAAAATCAGGAACTAAAATTACTGATATAAAATTAGATAAAATTTTTATTGGGTCCTGTACCAATGGAAGAATTGAAGACTTAAGAAACGTCGCTTCTATTGTTAAAGATAAAAAAATTTCAAGTCACATTAGCGGAATGATTGTTCCAGGGTCAGGTTTAGTTAAAAAGCAAGCTGAAGAAGAAGGTCTGAGTAAGATTTTCATTGATGCTGGTTTTGAATGGCGTGATGCTGGGTGCTCTATGTGTCTTGGTATGAATCCTGACCAATTAAAACCTGGTGAACGATGCGCTTCTACTTCTAACAGAAATTTTGAAGGCAGACAAGGTCGAGGGGGAAGAACTCATTTAATGAGCCCGGAACTTGCAGCTGCCTCTGCAATTAAAGGTAATATTTCAGATATCAGAGATTTTATTTAATATGGATAAATTTAATACTTTAAAAGGTATCGCAGCACCTTTGCCAATAGTTAACATTGATACTGACATGATCATTCCTAAACAATTTTTAAAAACAATTAAAAGAACAGGGTTGGGTGTCAGTTTATTTTATGAAATGAGATATGATAATGATGGAAAACTTATTAAAGATTTTGTCTTAAACACATCTCCTTATGATCAATCTAAAATTCTTGTTGCAGGTGATAACTTTGGATGTGGATCCAGTCGAGAACATGCGCCTTGGTCACTAAAAGATTTTGGAATTAAGTGTGTGTTATCAACAAGTTTTGCTGATATTTTCTACAATAATTGTTTCCAAAATGGCATTTTGCCTATTGTTGTTACTCCAGAACAACTAGATCAGTTAATGACAGCAGCATCAAATCAAACAGAATTTCATATCGATCTACCTGAGCAAACTATTAAGGCAGGTAATCACTCTTTCAATTTTGAAATTGAAGAATTTAGAAAAGAGAGACTCCTTCAGGGCCTCGATGACATTGGCATTACTCTTGGTTACCAAGACAAGATTAGTAATTATGAAGATGAAAAACAAAATCAAAAACCTTGGTTATTTAAGGATAAATAAATGAGTTCTAAAATTTTAGTTTTGCCAGGTGATGGCATAGGTGTAGAGGTTGCTGATCAAGCAATAAGAGTTATAGATAAATTAAATGAGCAAGGACTAGATGCTGACTATGAAAAAGACTTGGTTGGTGGAGCGTCTTATGACGCTAACGCTGAGCCTTTAACACCTGCTGTTTTAGAAAAAGCCAAAAATTCTGACGCTATATTATTAGGCGCTGTTGGAGGTTCAAAGTGGGATGATGTTGAAAGATCAAAAAGACCAGAGGCTGGATTATTAGGTTTAAGAAAAGAATTAGAATTATTTGCTAATTTAAGACCCGCCCTTGTTTTTGAAGCTCTTGTTTCCGCCTCAACTTTAAAAAAAGAAGTAGTTAATAATTTAGATATAATGATCGTAAGAGAATTAACAGGGGGGGTGTACTTCGGGCAACCGCGAGGTATAGAAGAAACATCTGATGGAAAAAAAGCGGTCGACACACAAGTCTACCATGACTATGAGATTGATCGCATAGCGCGAGTAGCATTTGATTTAGCAATAAAGAGAAACAATAAGGTTACCTCTGTGGAAAAAGCCAATGTAATGGAAACAGGTGTCCTTTGGAGAAACGTTGTTAAAGAAACACATAGTGATTTTTCTGAAGTTCAACTAGAAAACATGTTAGCCGATAACTGTGCTATGCAACTAGTAAGGAATCCAAAACAATTTGATGTAATTGTTACTGATAATCTTTTTGGCGACCTTCTTAGTGACTGTGCTGCCATGCTTACTGGCTCTCTAGGGATGCTGCCTTCAGCTTCTCTAGGTGCCGAAGTTAATGGCAAAAGACATGGCCTTTTTGAGCCCGTTCATGGGAGTGCCCCAGATATAGCGGGTCAAGATAAAGCTAATCCAATAGCTACCATATTAAGCCTTTCTATGATGTTGAAATATAATCTCAATAAACCGGAATTGTCTGACAAGCTAGAGAATGCTGTTCAAAAGGTTCTTTCAGAGGGATTTAGAACAGGTGACATTTACACAGATGAAAATCAAACCTTAGTATCTTGCTCTAAAATGGGCGATCTAATTATCGAGAGGATTTAATTTGCCTTCTTCAAAAAAACCTAAAATTGCAGTTGTTGGTGCTACTGGTAATGTGGGAAGAGAAGTATTAGATATTATTGATGAAAAAGAAATTCAATACTCTGATCTAATTGCTTTGGCTTCTTCTCGTTCTAAGGGAAGCACAATCGATTATGGTGAAAATAAATCAGTCGTAGTTGGTGACTTAGCAGAATATGATTTCTCAGATACTGATATAGCCATTTTCTCTCCTGGTGCTAAAATTTCTAGTGAGTTTGCTCCTAAGGCAGCAAAGCAAGGCTGTATTGTTATTGATAATACATCTCATTTTAGAACAGATCCCGAAGTTCCTTTAGTAGTTGCAGAGGTGAATCCTGAGGCCTTAAAGAATTTTAGAACTAAAAATATTATTTCAAATCCTAATTGCTCCACAATGGGAATGTTGGTAGCTGTCAAACCTTTACATGATCAATTTACAATTAAACGAATTGTTGTTTCTACCTATCAATCCGTCTCAGGCGCAGGCAAAGAAGCTGCGGACGAATTATTTAATCAAACAAAATCAATTTATTCCAATGAGGCTGTTGTCAAAGAAAAATTTACTAAACAAATAGCATTCAATGTCATTCCTCATATTGATGTCTTTTTAGAGGATGGCCAAACAAAAGAAGAATGGAAAATGTATAATGAAACAAAAAAAATTCTGGATCCTAAAATAGAACTAACAGCAACATGTGTTAGGGTTCCAGTATTTGTCTCCCATTCCTTGGCTGTTAATTTAGAATTTGAAAAAGAGTACGAAGAAGATCAAGTCCGAGAAATTTTTAAATCAGCTCCAGGTTTAAAAATGATTGATTATAGGGCCGATGAAGGTTACGTAACTCCAGTTGAGTCTGCTGGTTTAGATCCAGTATATGTTAGTAGGATTAGAAGAGATCCGACAATTAAAAATGGTTTAAATTTTTGGTGTGTTTCCGATAATCTAAGAAAAGGAGCCGCTCTTAATACTGTCCAAATAGCTGAGATTTTAATTAAAGATTATTTAAGCTCTTAGCCTTAAAAAAAACCCCTCGACTTGATTTCGACTTCTTCTTTGCTAATAGATTATAAATATTCCCAGTTACATTTTCCAAAGTTTGTTTCAAAGAAACCTTTTCATTTATATTGTGAGCATAAAGAGCAGTAGACAAGTCACCTGCTCCATGAAATCTATTTTTAAAATTTAAGAGAGGCGTTGTTATCCCCCAAACTTTATTTTTGTGACACAGAATATTTAATAGCTTCCCTTTATAAGGAATACTTCTAATGAGTAATTGTATGTTATGAGTATTAGAAAATTTTTTTAAATCTTTAATAATTAAAGGCAGTTCATAATTATTAATATTTCTATAATTTAGATATGACCATTCAAAAAAGTTGGCAGAAATATAAGATACTTTAGTTATTGTGTTTCTAAAAAATTGTGCGACATCCTTGCTAATGTACAATCCAACTCCCTCATCCCCCATAACGGGATCTAATAATATTCTTTTTTGATCTACAATTATTTTTGAAATATATTTTGAAGTCTCAACATTAGGAATATATCCAATAATCGTTAAGTCTTGCTTTTTCAATTTGTATGTTTTTTTGACACTAGAAAATATTTTCCAGGGATTTAGGTTTTCTGTATGCAATTGAAGAGAGTTTTTGTGGGCTTTATGAGAAGTTAAAATTACAGTGGGGATTTCATAAAAATTATAGTTTCGATTACTTAAAATAAGTCTCGCGGCATGATTACCTACAAGGTCATTAAATACACTTGATTGAACACTGATGATATTACTCATTTTTAAAAAGATTAGTACTTTTGCTCAAAGGTTGTCAACGTAGATCCAATAATATAAAAAATAAGAACATGATATTAATAAAAGGAAACAAATATGGCTTTTGAACTACCTAATTTACCCTATGCAAATGATGCCCTTGCACCGTATATGTCTTCGGAAACCCTGGATTTTCATCACGGCAAACATCATCAAACTTATGTAACTAATTTAAATAACTTGGTCAAAGACTCTGATTTACAAGACGCTTCATTAGAGGATATTGTTGTTAAATCATCTAAAGATAGCACTATGGCTGGAATTTTTAATAATGCAGGCCAACACTGGAATCATATTTTATTTTGGCAATGTATGAAACCAAGTGGTGGAGGTGCTATACCTTCTGAGCTAGAAAGCAGAATTATCTCTGATTTTGGTGGTGTGGATCAATTCAAGGAAGCTTTTGTTCAAGCAGGCACAACACAGTTTGGCTCAGGTTGGGCTTGGCTAGCTATTGACAATGGTAAGCTAGTTGTCACTAAGTCTCCCAATGCTTCTAACCCTTTAGTTGATGGAATGAAGCCTATTCTAGGATGCGATGTGTGGGAGCATTCTTATTATATAGATTATAGAAACAAACGTCCTGACTACTTAAAGGCATTTCTTGATAATCTAGTAAACTGGGAATTTGTTGCTTCTCAATTAGACTAATAAAAAAAAGGGGGCTTAGTGCCCCCAAATTTTATTAAGCTGACAAAAGTTTGTCAGTATTAATTTGAATATTTCTTGGCTTTTGATGCTCAGGTATTTCTCTTTCTAGATCAATACTTAACAATCCATTTTTTAAATCAGCTTTGATAACTTTTACAGTATCAGCTAACTCAAATTTTCTTTCAAAGTTTCTATTGGCAATACCTCGATAAAGAAATTCAGTTTTATCCTCTTCTCTATCATTGCCCATAACTCCTTTGACTGTAAGTAAATTACCTTCCTGAGAAATATTAATTTGATCTTGATCAAATCCAGCAATAGCCATTGTAATTTGATAAATATTTTTATCGTGCTTAACGATATTGTAAGGTGGATATGAAGCACCCTTATTATTTGTAGAAAATACAGAGTCGAAAAGTCTATCAAACTCATCAAATCCCACTGATGATCTCCATAACGGAGATAAGTCAAATGTAGTCATAATTAACCTCCTTAAGCGTTAATTTAAATTGCAGTTTTTTAAACCTGCGTTGTTTATAAAAAAGTCCCTAATGGCGACTTCATTAATTAATTTGGGATTAAAAGAAATTTTTTCAAGTCTTTAGAAATTAATATTTAATCATAAATGAGGATAGTATAAATTGCCTTAATGCATTCTATAGTTGCAAAAAAGCCGGGTGGGGTAAATGTATTACAAAAAATAGATTTTGAATTACCTGATTTAAAACCAAACGATGTCTTAATTAAAAATCATTCTATTGGTGTTAATTTTATTGATATTTATTTTAGAGAGGGGCTTTATCCTTGGCCTCATGAACAAAACTTAGTTTTAGGCTCAGAGGGAGCTGGCGAAATAGAGGCTGTTGGAGAAAACGTTGAAAACTTTAAAGTCGGCGATCGTGTTGCTTATGCTCAGGCGAACAACGCTTACTCAACACATAGAGTTATTGATGAAAACTTAGTAGTTTCAATTCCTGATAGTATTTCATACGAAATTGCAGCATCTGCTATCTTAAAAGGATTAACCGTCAAATATCTTGTATTGGATAGTTTTAAATTAGAGTCTCATCATAAAGTTTTATTTCATGCTGCTGCTGGAGGTGTTGGTTTAATCGCAGGCCAATGGATTAACAGTATAGGATGCCATCTTATAGGTACAGCAGGCTCAGACCATAAATGCAGTATAGCTACTAGTAATGGTTATGCAAAAATGATTAATTATACAAATCAAAAATTTTTAAGTGAAGTTCAGGCTACCACTAATAATGAAGGAGTTGATGTTGTATATGATAGTGTTGGCCAAGATACTATGTCTGATTCTTTTAAATGTCTAAAAAAACATGGAACCGTTGTATCTTTTGGTCAATCATCAGGAATATATAAAAGTTTACAAATGTCTGATTTAATGACTGGATCTCTTCATTTAACTCGCCCTACCCTTTTTCATTTTTATGCTGATCATAAGTGGCTTCTTCAATCAAGCTCCATGTTATTTGAAATGATTGATACAAAAAAAATTGAATTTAAAAATATTACTGAATACAAGCTTGAGGAAGTAGCTCAAGCACATATCGATATAGAAAGTCGAAAAACAACAGGCTCTGTTATATTAAAGACTTAACTTCGCTAAAAACTTTTTTTAGAGTTTTATCTAAGGTATCAAATATAATTTCCATTTCATCATCTGAAGTAATAAATGGTGGACATAGAACTATGGAAGGACCAAGAGGCCTACAAATTAATCCATTCTCTATACACTTGTTAGCTACTCTTTCACCAATTGAAACTGAACCATCAAAAGATTTTTTTGATTTTTTATCTTGAACCATTTCAAGAGCGCCCATAAGACCAACTCCTCTGGCCTCACCAATATGATCTAATTCCTCAAATTTCTTTAATCCACCCATAAAAATAGGTTCTAATCTTCTCACATTCTCAATCATTTTTTCATTTATTATAATATCAATAGCCTCTAATGCTAAAGCGCATCCCACCGGATGACCACCTGCAGTAAATCCATGAAAAAACTCTTCAGCTTCATAAGAGGCGTCCATCATTTGTTGGGTCATTCTTTCTCCTAAAATAACCGCTCCCAAAGGAAAAAAACCTGATGTAATACATTTGGAAGCTATAACAATATCTGGCTGTATATTATATGTCTGAGAGCCCCATAAATTTCCTGTTCTTCCAAAACCACAAATCACCTCATCAGCTATGAATGGAATATCGTATTTTTTTAAAATTTTTTGAACTAAATCAAAGTAACCTTGAGACGGAGGTATAACACCCCCGGCACCCATAACTGGTTCAGCGA
This sequence comes from uncultured Alphaproteobacteria bacterium, assembly GCA_902521155.1. Classification (GTDB taxonomy): domain Bacteria; phylum Pseudomonadota; class Alphaproteobacteria; order HIMB59; family HIMB59; genus HIMB59. Next base: position 22,745 of record CABYQR010000013.1, read on the forward strand.
AGAAGCCCGCAATGCTGTCAGGTCCTTCTTTTTGAATAATATTTTCTAAATCCTCTCCCATTCTTATAGTAAAAGCTTCTTCACTTTCACCTTCATTGCCAAATTTCCAATAATGGGGACAAGCAGAATGAATAAAACCATCTAAAGGCAATCCAAATTCACTATTATAAGGCTTCCCTGTCATAGAGGCCGACACAGCGGTCACCCCATGATAGGAATTAATACGTGTAATAATTTTTCTTCGTTGAGGTTTGCCTTTGCGTCGGTTGATAAACCACAAGAGCTTAACAGTTGTGTCATTTGCCTCAGAGCCTGAATTAGTAAAAAAAACTTTTCCTCGTGAAAAAGGAGATATTTCAATTAGTTTATCTGCAAGTCTCACAGCTGGTTCTGAAATTCTGCCAAAAAAAGAATGATAACCTGAGAATTTTTCATATTGTTTTTTAGCAACTTCTATCATTCTAGGGTGATCAAAGCCCACAACAGAATTCCACAGTCCTGAATTTGCATCTAAATATTTTTTACCATTTTGGTCATACACATAGATACCCTTTGCTTGATTAAGCACTATCGGACCTAGGTCATCTAGATTTTTTAAATCTGTAAAACCATGCAATACACTGTCTGTATTAATCATCAATTACCTCGTATAAATTTTCAATATAAGGTATTTCTTCAAAAGGTATTTCAACCAATCCAGTATCAGCAAGAAAATATCCAAGAAAAAAAAATATTGCCATGAAGATTAATTTAAGCATGAAATAGAAAGATATTACATAAATAAAAAAAGGGTTAGAACTAATTGTCCTAACCCTTTTAAAGAAAGAAGTGGCCCACTAAGAAAAAAGCCG
>CABYQR010000014.1 GCA_902521155.1 uncultured Alphaproteobacteria bacterium
GGTAACTCTTTTTGGTTTTTCTTCATCTGTGTCTTTTCCTAATTGTAAGTAATATCCATATGGACCTAAATGCACAGCTATATCCCTTTTTGAGTCCGCATCTACACCTAAAGTTCTGGGAAAAGTAATAATCTCATCACCTTCACGATTTTTTGGATTAACTTCTTTTACAAAGGCACCAATGGAAATAGTAAACTTACAATCAGGGTAATTTGAGCAACCAATAAAACCACCCATTTTTCCAACTTTTACTCCTAGGTTGCCATCACAATTTTCTGTTAAATTTGCCCAAGAGGAGCATTTAATATCAACATCTCCGCCAATTTTTTTAAAAATCACTGGTGAGAGTTCATCGTTTATTACATCAATTACTTCCCTGTTGGGTTTGCCCATTACTTCATTTATGAAAAATTCAAAATCTTTCCAAAAATTTAAAACAATATTTTTCCATTCCGCTTTATCAGCTGCTACATCATCAAGTTGATTTTCTAAATCAGCAGTAAATTTGTATTCAAGAAATTTTTTAAAATAATTACACAGAAAAACATTTACAACTCGGCCTCTATCATTAAGGATAAATGATTTACCACTTTTTAATACATAGCCTCTATTAACAATTGTTTGAATAATAGAAGCATAAGTGGAAGGTCTTCCAATCTCCAATTCTTCTAATTTTTTTACTAGACTTGCATCAGTATATCTTGAGGGAGGAGAGGTAAATGACTCAAGTACCTCAACTTCATCGACTTTGTAGATATCATTTTCTTTTAAATTATCTAATAGTGAAATTATTTGTTCCTCATCTTCTTCTTGCAAATTGTAAACTTTTTTATATCCATCAAAAATAAGCTTACCTAAAGTTGCTTTTAAAGTTATGTTTTGTTCCTTGCATTCAATTTTAAGAGTATTCTGATTTGTTTCAGCACTCGTCATTTGAGAGGCTATAGTTCTTTTCCAAATTAAATCGTAAAGCTTAAATTGATCTTCATTTAAGAATTCCTTGATATCATCCGGCTTAATTGAAATATCTGTTGGTCTTATAGCCTCGTGAGCTTCTTGAGCATTTTTTTTTCTTGATTTATATTCAATTGCTTTTTCAGGTATATACTTATTACCATAATCTTTAGAAATATTTTCTCTTATAATATCTATTGAGTCTTTAGATAAGGTAATACTATCGGTTCTCATATAGGTAATTAAAGCAATTGTTTCCTTATTTATATCAACCCCCATGTAAAGACCTTGAGCTATTGTCATAGTCTGACTTGCACTAAAATTTAATTGACTATTAGCAGTTTGTTGAAGACTAGAAGTATTAAAAGGAGCCTTTGGTTTTCGAGAAATGGTTTTCTCATCAATTTTTTTAATAAAAAAATTATTAGTTTTTAAATAATTTTTAGCTTTATTTGCCAAATCCTCATCTTTAAAGAAGAGTTTATCAACTTTTTCACCCTCAAGTGTAGTAATAGTTGTGTCTAGCTTAGCTCCATTCACTTCGCCATGAATATTTAACTTATAAAACTTTTCAGGTTCAAATTGTTCAATTTCTATTTCTTTTTCGTAAATTAACCTTACGGCCACAGATTGAACTCTTCCTGCGGATCGGCTACCAGGCATTTTTCTCCAAAGCACTGGAGATAAACTATATCCAGCTAAATAATCCAAACTTCTACGTGCTAAATAAGCTGAAACTAAATTATCATCAACTTTTCTTGCCTCATCAAAGCTTTTGATGACTGCATTTTTAGTTATTTCATTAAAAGTAATCCTTTCGAATTTATTTTTATCTATTTTCTTTTCTAAAGACTTTACTAAATGCCATGTTATGGCTTCTCCTTCACGATCAGGATCTGTGGCTAAATAAATTTTTTCATAACCTTCTGCTTTTTTTTCTATGTTCTCTATCATTTGAAGTCCTGCAGAGGTTGTTTCCCAGTTTAGTTCAACGTCACTATAATCCTCAGTTACTTTTACTCCATCTTTCTTAGCTAAATCTCTAAAATGACCAACTGTTGCTATGACTTCAAAATCATTACCCAGATATTTATTGATAGTTTTAGCTTTGGCTGGAGACTCTACAACTAGTAAATTCATGATTATAAATTTATTTTATTTTCTTTACCTTTAATTAGTCTTTTAATATTTGAACTGTGTTTTAAAAATATTAAAACAGAAATTACAAATATAATTACTTTATTCAAGTTGCCATAAATAAAAATTAATTCATAAGTTGTCAAAAGAAATATTGATAAAAGCGCTCCTAAAGATGAAAGTTTGCTAAATTTCACAGTTAAAAGCCATATTCCCATTGCAAAAATAGTAACTATAGGGGAGAGAATTAAAAAGCCTCCAAAGTAACAAGCAACACCTTTTCCTCCTTTGAATTTAAGCCATATCGGAAAAATATGACCTGTTATCGAAAAGAAAAAAATTAAATATTTAAATTTTGAGAAAAAATTAGGGTCGAAATACTCAATGACTAATAAAGCAATGATTGGTTTTATTGCATCAAGTAAAAGAACTACAACCCCAGCCTTTTTGGAAACACTTCTATATACATTTGTGGCTCCAATATTGCCTGAGCCAGTTTGAGTAATATCTTTGTTAATTAATATTTTTGTGACTATTTTACCAAAAGGGATAGAACCTATTAGATAAGCTACAATAAAGAATAATATCATTATTTAAGAATATATTTTAAGCAAGCCATTCTAAGATAGACCCCCATTTCTACCTGTCTAAGGATTAGAGATTTTGGGTAATTGTCTAAAACTTCATCGCTTATTTCTATATTTCTATTCACTGGTCCAGGGTGCATCAAATAAGGCATATTTAAAAGGTGTTTACTTCTTAAACAAAAATCTCTTTTGAAAGAAGTCATCATATTTTTTGAGCCTTTTGGTATTCTTTCTTTTTGCACTCTTAACATCATAAGAATATCTAACTTTTTAATAGAATTGAGATTTTTATGAAAAACTACTTTATTATTTATTTTTTTAATTTCATCTTTATTTAAAAAATAGGAGGGGGCGATAACATGTACTTCATGACCAGTTTTTGAGAGAAGCTTAATGTTAGAGTGAGCTACTCTACTATGTTTTATATCACCACAAATACCAATCTTAATTTTTCTATTTCTAAATATTTCTTTAATTAAACAATAATCAAGCATTGCTTGTGTAGGATGTTCATTTGTACCATCACCAGCATTTATAACAGGTATATTATGCTTTTTTACAATATTTCTTGGAGAAAAATTATTTTTATCTCTGATAATTAATGCGTCTGGTTTCATACTAATTAATGTATCCATAGTGTCATTAAATGTTTCACCTTTAGACAAAGAACTTTTTTCAAAGTTAATATTAATTGAGTTATGTCCAAGTTTTTTAGCTGCAAGTTCGAAACTAACAGTGGTTCTGGTAGACGGTTCTAAAAATAGATTAAATATATTCTTTGATTTTTTTTGGATTGAACTTTTAGTTGATTTTTTAAATTTGAGAGCGAGGTCAGCAATAGATTGAATATCTTTTGCAGAAAGGTCGTCAATGGAAGTGATCTTTTTATTTACCACTAGGGGAGTTTTTATACAAAGTTAAAAAATCATCAAGTATTAAACATGCACTTTTTTCATGAATACTATCTTTAGAAGTTTTTTTTCCTGATTTATAGCCTTTACTTGATAATCTTTCATCAATAAACAATATTGGCTCAGATATGATTTTCTCTAATTTTTGGGAGAATTTTTCAACATTTTGAATCATCTCTGATGCCGATCCATCTAAATGATAGGGCTTACCTATAATTATTCCGTAGATATTCTCATCGTTAATTATTTGGCAGATTTTTGTTAAAATTTCTTCTTCAGTAAAAGTTGAATAAGGAACAGAGATTATATTACTGGGGTCGCTGACAGCTACGCCAATATGCTTTAAGCCATAGTCTATTCCAAGAAATTTTTTGGCATAAATATTGCTTACAAAAAAATCTGATATACTATCGACCACCATTATGAGTGATATAGATATTAAAAGAATTTCGTATTTAGCAAAGCTAAAATTACCTCAGGAAAAAGAGGAATTTTATGCCAATTCCCTTAAAGAGATAATTAAATGGGTAGATAATCTTAAGCAAATAGACACAAATGAAGTTAAACCCTTGCATAATGTCATTAATGCTACTGAGTCAATAAGAAATGATGAAATTAATAAACATAATTCAGTCGAAGAAGTTCTCAGCAATGCCCCGGAAAGAGCACAAAATTTTTTTAAAGTTCCAAAAGTAGTTGATTAAATGAAACAATCAATTAGCCAAATTAAAAATTCCCTTAAAAAAAAATCAATAAGTGTTGAAGAGCTTCATGATGAATTTTTCAAAAAAGCAAAATTAAATTATAATAACGCTTATAATTTAATAACTGATAAAGCTCAGAACAAATCTTTAATAAATGAATCACAAAAAAGATATGATAATTCAAATTCCCTTCCTCTTGATGGAATTCCCCTGGGTATCAAAGATTTATTTTGCACTAAAGGTGTAAGAACTACAGCTTCATCTAAAATTCTAAGTAATTTCACTCCCAATTATGAGTCCTTTGTTACTCAACAATTGTTAAATAATGGATCGATTTTTATTGGAAAAAATAATTGTGATGAATTTGCTATGGGTTCTTCAAATGAAACAAGTCACTTTGGACCTGTAATAAACCCATGGAAAAATAAAAATGAACCAAACAACAATCTTGTACCTGGTGGTTCTTCAGGAGGTTCTGCAGCTGCGGTTGCGGAGGGATCTTGTGTAGCCTCAATGGGTACTGATACTGGTGGTTCTATAAGACAGCCGGCTAGTTTATGTGGAATAGTTGGTTTAAAACCAACATTTGGATCATGTTCAAGATGGGGGATAGTTGCATTTGCTTCCAGTTTAGATCAAGCGGGTCCTTTAACAAATTGTGTTGAAGATGCTGCTCATATTCTTAATTCAATTAATAAATATGATTTTAATGACTCTACAAGCTCGAACCATAAGAGAGATGATTATGTCAAGGATCTCAACAAAAAATTTGAAAAAAAAATTAAAATTGGCATCCCCTCTGATTATCTTAAGGATGTTAGTCAAGATATATTAAACCAAATTGAAAACGCTAAAAAAGTTTTATCTCAACATGATATTGAGTTCATAGATGTCGAATTTACTACAACTGAATATGCTCTATCAACTTATTACATATTAGCACCAGCAGAAGCTTCATCTAATCTTGCTAGATATGATGGCATTCGCTACGGAGTTCGAGAAAAGGGAGAAAACTTAGATGATATTTATTTGAATTCTAGAACAAAAGGATTTGGGGATGAAGTTAAAAGAAGAATTCTTATAGGCGCATATGTCTTATCAGCTGGCTACTATGATGCTTATTACCGACAAGCTCAAAAAGTCAGGAGACTTATAAAAAATGATTTTGAAAGAATTTTGAGAGATGTTGATTTTATTTTAACACCAACCACTCCTAACGAAGCTTTTAAGATTGGTGATAAACTGGACCCAATATCTATGTACAAAAATGATATTTATACAGTTCCTACAAGTCTAGCTGGCCTTCCTGGTGTGTCTATCCCATCGGGGTTAAGCTCTAATGGGCTACCCTTGGGCATCCAATTTATAGGAAACTACTTCCAAGAAAAAAAATTACTACAATTAGCTGCACTTGCAGAAAAAGAATTGGCCTTTAATGAGTAACAACTGGGAAATGGTAATAGGGCTTGAAGTCCATGCCCAATTAAAGACTTCTTCTAAATTATTTTCATCTTCACCTAATCAATTTGGATCTGAGCCCAATGAAAATGTCAATTTTATTGACTCAGGTATGCCTGGCATGCTTCCAGTTTTAAACTTTGCTTGTATTGAAAAAGCTATCAAAACAGGTTTTGCTCTTAATTTTACTATAAATAAATATTCAGTATTTGAGAGAAAAAACTATTTTTATCCTGATTTACCTCAAGGATATCAGATTAGTCAATTTGAGTTTCCCATTTTGACAGAGGGTTTTATTAATATTGACAATGGGCAAGATCAAAAAAAAATAAGAATTGAAAGAGCTCATCTAGAGCAAGATGCAGGAAAAAGTATCCATGATATAGATCCTAAATATAGTTTTATTGACCTAAATAGAGTAGGCACACCTCTTTTAGAAATAGTGTCTTACCCAGACCTAAGCTCAGCAGATGAAGTTGTCAATTACATGTCTACTCTTAGGCAAATTCTTATGTACATAGATGTTTGCGATGGAAATATGCAAGAGGGATCTCTAAGAGCTGATGTTAATCTTTCAATTAGAAAACCAGGTGGAGATCTGGGAACTAGATGTGAGATAAAGAATTTAAATTCATTTAAATTTATCAAACAAGCAATTGAATTTGAATTTCAAAGACAAATAGAAGTTCTTGAGAGTGGTGGAAGTGTAGAACAAAATACCATGCTCTTTGATACCAATACTGGAGAAACAAGAGCCATGAGAAGTAAAGAGTTTTCTCATGACTATCGATACTTCCCAGATCCGGATTTATTGCCTGTCAATATTACTCAAGAACAGATTGATAAAATTCAACCCACTTTAGGAGAGCTACCTAATCAAAAACTAGATAGATACATCAGTGAATTAAAAATTGAAAAAGATATCTCTAAAATAATTATTTCAGAAAAAGAAAATACGAAAGTTTTTGAACAGATGGTAAATGATACTGAAGTTCCTCCTAAGTTAATTGCTAGCTGGCTTGTAGGAGACATATTTGCTTTTGTTAAAGAGAATAACTTAGATGTAAGCAGTCTTTTGGAAAAGACAAAAGTTATAGTTGAGCTTCTAAAATTAATATCAGATGATGTAATTTCAAATAAAGTAGGAAAAGAAATACTTCCACAAGTTCTAAATGGAGAGAACAGTCCTATGGAGATAGTAAAGAAAATGGGACTTGAGCAGGTATCTGACACAAGCGAATTAGAAAAAATTATTAATGAGTCCCTTCAAGATGAGGAAGAAAATATAGCTAAGTTTCAAGGGGGATCTGATCGTGTTTTGGGATATTTCGTTGGAAAGTGTTTAAAAGCTTCAAAAGGAAAAGGAAATCCTAAATTAATTAACGAATTACTTTTAGAAAAACTTAAAAAATAAAAATTTCTAAAAATCCAAATATTATCATTTTTGTAATGATATGATATTATGCATGACAAATAGATGAATTTGTCTATATTTCGCCTACGAATTGACTATAAAACCATTAGGAGAGGTGGGTGAGTGGCTGAAACCAGCGGTTTGCTAAACCGCCGTATGACGCAAGTTGTACCGAGGGTTCGAATCCCTCTCTCTCCGCCAAAAAAAAATATTATGTATTTAAAAAAAAATAGGACAGAATAAGAAATGCTTAAGGGATCTATACCTGCAATTATTACCCCATTCACTAAAGGTGAAGTGGACTACGATTGCTTTGAAAAACTTCTTAAATGGCAAATTAAAGAGGGTATTTCAGGTGTAACCGTTTGTGGTACAACTGGAGAGTCACCAACTTTATCTCATGATGAACATATGCAACTAGTGGAGTTTGCTATAAAAGTATCCTCCAAAAAAATTCCAGTAATAGCTGGAACAGGTTCTAACTCAACCAAAGAGGCAATAGAGTTTACTAAACACGCATACAAATCTGGAGCAAGTTATGGTTTAGTTGTGACTCCCTACTATAATAAGCCAAATCAGACAGGTTTAATAAATCATTTTAAAAAAATTGCTAAAGTTACACCTTTAAAACAAATAATTTATAATATACCTGGAAGATCTATAGTTGATCTTTCGTATGATAGTTTTAAGCAGTTAAATAAAGTTTCTAATATAGTGGGCATCAAAGATGCTTCTAATGATATGTCTAGACCACTGGTTATGAGAACATTTATGAAAAAAGATTTCAATTTTTTATCAGGAGAAGATGGAACTATTGCAGGTTTTCTTGCTCAAGGAGGACATGGATGTATTTCAGTTACAGCTAATGTAGCTCCAAAATTAACTTCAATGCTTCACCATTTTTGGCTTAAAAAGAATTATAAAGAATTTGATAAAGTAAATTTAAAATTAGCTCCTTTATCCCAAATATTATTTGCTGAACCCAGCCCTACACCTGCTAAATACGCTCTTTCATTAATGGGTAAATGTAACTATGAGGTTAGGGAGCCTTTATATGAACTTAGCTCACAAACAAAAGCGCAAATAAAAAAAACTATTAAAGATCTTAATTTTATTTAATTGTCTATCCAAAATCGCAGAGCAAAATTTGATTACGATATCAAAGAGGAATATATAGCTGGCATTGTCCTTGAAAGTAATGAGGTAAAACCCCTTCGCTATGGAAAAGCATCAATACAATCGAGTTTTATTAATGAGCAAAAGGGAGAAATTTATATTAATAATTTTGAAATAATCTCAAAGGACAAAAATTTTGACTCAAAAAAGAAAACCCGATCTGTTAAAAAACTCCTTCTTAACAAGAGGGAAATAAAGAAAATATTGGGCCTTTTAACTACAAAGGGCTTTACCGCTGTTCCCATAGAGATTTTTTTTAACGAAAAAGGCCTTGCTAAAGTAAGATTTGGGGTGGGTGTAGGAAAGAAGAAATACGATAAAAGAGAAGCCATTAAACAACGAGAATGGAGTCGAAAAAAACAAACAATTATGAAAAATTAATTATTATCTTGAAATATAAGATACTTTTTCATATAAACCTCACATGGCAAGAGTAACAGTAGAAGATTGTACTAAAAATGTAGATAGCCTATTTGACCTAGTTTTGTTGGCTTCCCATAGGGCTAAAGTTTTAAACGCTGGAAATGAGGCTAACATTGCAATTGATAATGACAAAAATACAGTTGTAGCACTAAGAGAGATTGCTGATGAAAAGATCAGTGTTGATGAAGTCAAAGAAGATATCATCAAAAGCTATCAGTTAGTCCAAGAAAAAGAAGAAGAAAACGAAGATCATCTTCTTGAAGAATAAAACTTCATTTTAGTTTATTATTTTAGCTGATGTTTCAAACCAGCTATTTCACAAGCAGCTATGGCGATTTTAAATCTGCATTAGAATCTTATGATAAAAATTTTAATGAGGATCTTTTTATCAAAGCTATTGAGGTAGCAGAAAGTTCTCACAAGGATCAATTTAGAGCATCTGGTGACCCTTATATAGTCCATCCCTACGAAGTGTGCAAGTCACTCATTGATCTTAAGTTAGATACTGAAACAGTAATTACTGGTCTTCTCCATGACGTTATTGAAGATACATCTTTTTCTAAACAGCAACTCAATAATATTTTTGGATCATCAATTACAAGTCTTGTTGATGGATTAACTAAAATAGACTTCTTAGAAGAAAAGAAGATTACAAGATCAGAACAAGAGGCAGAAAATTTTAGAAAACTTTTAATTTCCACTGCTAAGGATATACGAGTCTTGATAATTAAACTGGCTGACAGGCTACACAACATAAAGACCATTCATTTTTTTAAAGATATTGAAAAAAGAAAAAGAGTTAGTAACGAGACATTACTAATATATGCCCCCTTGGCAGAAAGATTAGGATTTGAAAATTGGAAATACACTCTAGAAAATATTTCTTTCAAAAATTTACACCCTGATATTTTCAATAGAATTAATGACAAAATTGATAATTCTTTTAAAAACTTAGAGGACTCTTTTTTAGAGTTAGAGTCAATTATTCAAAAATCTCTGGAAAAAGAAGATATTGAATTTTCTATTTATCATAGAAAAAAGAACCCATATTCTATTTGGAAAAAAATAAATAAAAAAAATATTGATTTAAATTCAATCTCAGATCTGGCAGCTGTTAGAATAATTACCAAATCAACAAGAGATTGTTATAAGGTTTTAGGCATTATTCATAGAAATTTTTCAGCAAAAATTGGAAGAACAAAAGATTATATCTCTAATCCCAAGCCTAATGGTTATAGATCAATTCACACAGACGTAATTTTTTCAGGTAAGATATTTGAATTACAAATTAGATCTCGAGCTATGAATATGATTGCAGAAAATGGAATTGCTGCTCATTGGAGATACAAGTATTTAAATAAAAACACAAAAGATCAAAATGTTTATTCTTGGCTGAGAGATGCAGTAAACTATGTAGAAGAAAAAAATGAAAAACATTTAATTGTAAATAAAACTTCACAACAATTTTTTGATGAGCAAATTTATGTTTTTTCACCTAAAGGAGATTTGTTTACACTTCCAATTGACTCTACTCCAGTTGATTTTGCATACACAATTCACACTGATATAGGTAACAAGTGTTCCGGAGCCCTAGTCAATGGACAAGAGGTTCCTCTAAGTACTAAATTATTTAGTGGCGATCAAGTAAAGATAATTCTAAACGAGAAAACTACTATATCACCTCTATGGATAAGATTTGTAAAAAAAGAAAAAGTTAGGGAAAATATTAGATATTTTTTCAGATCAAAAAGAAGAAGGGAATTTGAAAAATTAGGAAAAAAAATATTAAAATATTTAGCAAAGTCTAAAGAAATTGAAGCCTCTGAAGGAATGCACGATCAAATTTTGGAGCAAACAGATCTAAAATATAAAAATAAATTATTTGAAAGTGTGGGAAGGGGTTTTTTATCTAGAAAAGATTTAGATAATTTATTTAAAAAATTAGAGAAAGGATTTGTCAAAAATATATTTTCATCTAAAGATCATTCTGAAAAAGTTGATGTTACTAAATATGAAAATGGTATTGCTATAAATTTTGCAACATGTTGCTCACCTATTAGTGGAGATGACATTATCTCAGTTATGTCTTATGGGAGGGGTCTAGTTGTACATAGTACTATGTGTGATAGCTTAAGTTATTACCACAAAGATAATTTTTACCGTTCTCATTGGGGAAGCAAGAAAGACCAAAAAAATTATAGTTCTCGGATAGAAATAGTAATTAAAAATCAACCTGGAGCTTTATTCAACATAACTTCTATCTTCGATAAAAATCATATTAATATTGAAAATATTCGTATCGCAGAGCGAACTAAAAAATACTACACGTTTATAATCGATATAAGTATTAACGACTCTGAAAAATTAAAATTTTTACTTGCTGAAATGAAAACATTAAGCCAAGTTGATAAAGTCAAAAGGCAATCTTTTAAATATCAATGAAACTAGGAGTTAATATAGATCACATAGCTACTTTGCGCAATGCTAGGGGTATGAATAACCCAAGCTTATTAAGAGCTCTAAAAATTTGTGAAAAATCTAAAATCGACACACTAACTATCCATTTAAGAGAGGATAGAAGACACATTAATGATAAGGACCTTAGACAGTTAAAAAAAAATTCCAAACTACCAATAAATCTGGAGATGGCTTTAACAGATGAGATGATAAAAATAGCAAAAAAAATTAAGCCTAATTTTATATGCCTTGTTCCTGAAAAGAGGAATGAAATTACTACTGAGGGTGGTTTGAATTTAGAAAAAATATCTAAAAAAAAACTAAAACTACTTCTGACAATTTGTAATTCAAATAATATCCAGCTAAGCGTATTTATAAATCCAAGGAAAAAAAACATAGAAATTGTTAAAAGTTTTGGTATCCATGCCGTTGAATTACATACTGGTCCATTAGACAGAAATAAAGTCAACAAACTTGATATTAAAAAAATTAATGAAATGATTAATTATTGTTATAAAAAAAATTTAATTGTAAATATTGGGCATGGGTTAAACTTCAGTAATATTAAATATATTAAAAATAGACATAAAGTTGACACTGTTCATATAGGCCACTTTATTATTTCTGAGGCGATATTTTTATCTCTCCCAAAAGTAATAAAAATTTTTAAAAGCTTAATTAAATTATGATTATTGGACATGGTATTGATTTAATAGAAATTGATAGAGTGACTTCTATATATAGTAAGTTTAAGAACAGTTTTGTTCATAAGTATTTTAAGAATGACATAATAGAAGCAATAAATCCAAGAGTTCTAGCAAATAATTTTGCTATAAAAGAGGCATTTTCAAAATCAATTGGTTTAGGATTTCGCGACCCTTGCTATCCTAATAATATTGCTGTTAGCAGAAAGGAATTAGGTAAACCAGAAATTAAGCTAAATTATAAGTTGCAAAAATATTTAATAGAAAATTTTGGAGATTTTGTTATCCATGTTACTTTAACGGATACAAAAAAGCATTCGATTGCGTCGGTAATTATTGAAAAATCTTAAATCTTCTTTTGTTAATAATTTAAAAGCTCTTTTTTGGGCACTTTTGATAGCAGGTATTATTAGAACTTTTGCAATAGAGCCTTTTAAAATTCCCTCTGGATCCATGAAACCAAATCTTTTAGTTGGTGATTTTTTATTTGTTTCAAAATGGAATTATGGGTACTCAAAATATTCTTTTCCTTTTGGTTTAGCTCCTTTTTCTGGAAAAATATTTGAAAAAAATCCTGAAAGAGGAGATATTATAGTTTTTAAACTACCTGGTCAGGAGAATATTAATTATGTAAAAAGGCTTTTGGCTTTGCCAGGTGAGACTATCAAGGTTATTGATGGAGAAGTTTTTATAAAAAAAAACAACTCTTTAAATTTTGAAAAATTAAACCAAATATCTGATGATCTTTTTTTTGATGATCAATATCAAGAGGAAATAGATCAATTAATTGAGGATAATTATAAAATTTTAAATATTACTGATAATGGTCCTTTGGACTATACCCCTGAGTACATAATTCCTCAAAATAAGTATTTTTTTATGGGCGATAATAGAGACAACTCCTCAGATAGTAGAGTTATGAGTGGAGTAGGATTTGTCCCTAAGGAAAACATGATTGGTAAAGTTTGGTTTATATGGCTATCTATAGACACCCAATTTTCGATAACTAAATTTTGGACTTTACCATTGCACATTAGGTATGAGAGATTATTTAAATCTGTCAAATAACTTTGAATAAAATAGAAATATTTAATTTAATTAAAACTGTTAAGGGATATGAAAAGAGCTTAAAACATGACAGTCTAGATAAAAATAAAAAAAGTGTTGATAAACCATTTCAAAAATATGAATTTTTAGGCGATAGAGTATTGGGCTTAATTATTTCAGAGTATTTAATTGAAAATTTTCATAAAAACTCCTTGGATGAAATTTCACGAAGATTCATCCACCTCGTTAATACAAATACCTTAGCTAAAGTATTTAAATACTATGAATTTAATGAAATTTTTAAACATCAATTAGACCCTAAATCACACAAAAATTCTGTATATGCAGATGCATTAGAGTCATTAATTGGATTTATTTATAAAGAGAAAGGATTAGAGTTTACTAAAAATTTAATTTTACAACTCTGGAAAGAAGAATTAAATACACTACCCCAAAAAGATCCAAAGACTTATATTCAAGAATATAGTCAAAAGAAAAACAAAGTAATACCAACTTACAACGTAGTAGAGGAGTCAGGAATTAAGCACAAGCCCAAGTTTAAGATTTCTCTCAAGATAGATGATCTTTATGTTGAAGGTGAGGGAGTATCTAAGCAAAAAGCTGAAATAGTCGCAGCAAAAAAAATGATAAAGTTAATTCAATCAAAATAATTATCTTGAATAAAACTCAAGCAATTTTAACTAATATTGAAAATTTTAAAGATAATCATCTATTGATTTCAGTTTACTCAATTTTATATGGCAGAAAATCGCTAGTAGTGTTTGGAGGTAAGTCAAAAAAAAAGAATTCAAGCTATATTAAAGGATTAGTGAGTGAAATAGAATTCAATCAAGAAAATACGTGTGTTAATTCAAATATCATACAGTCATACAATTGGTTTTTATTTGATAAATATCGTTTGAAGACAGTAGACTATATTTGTTATTTAATTGGTAAGCTTTTATTTTTAGAGGATGAAAGATCAAATATTTTAAAATATTATATTAATTTAATTTCTAAAATGAATTTAAGTGAATCATACATATCGGAATTTTTACTTTTAGAATTAGAAATCTTAAAAACATCAGGGTATCAACCTGATTTAAATGAAAATATTTTGGCTAAAATATTTAAAGAAATAGACTTTCAAAACTTAACAACAAATGAAGAGATCATAACCAAAATTAACTCAGATTTTGAAGCTCAAAGTCAATTTTTTGACTTTATGGGAAGAGTTGTTTCAAGGGTGTTGATTAATTTAAATATTAATTTACCTTTTTCTAGAAGTGAAATTATTCAAAAAAATTAAAACAATTTATATTGCATCTGATCATGCCGGATTAGCTCTAAAAAACATAATAATTAATGATTATTTATCAAAAAAAGATATTGATTTTGTTGATTTAGGTCCGAAATCTGAAGCTTCTGTAGATTATCCAAAATTTGCAAAAAAACTATGCAAAAAGATAACGCCTAAAAGTATGGGTATTTTGATCTGTGGATCCGGTATAGGAGTAAGCATAAGTGCTAACAGGCATAGTCATATTAGGGCTTCCTTGTGTCATAATGCTAATTCTGCAAAGATGACCAGAAAACATAATGACTCTAACGTTATCTGTTTTCAAGGAAGACCTTTTGTAAAAAAAAATATTTTTGCTATGCTCAACGCCTATTTTGATACAGAATTTGAAGAAGGCAGACACCTAAGGAGAATAAAACAACTATGACTTTAAACGCACAATTTTTTTCAAGTAACTTAGAACAGGCTGATAAAGATTTATTTGAGAGTATTTCCAGTGAACTTTCAAGACAGCAAAATCAAATTGAACTTATTGCATCAGAGAATATTGTTTCCAAAGCAGTATTGGAAGCACAAGGATCAATTATGACAAATAAATATGCTGAGGGATATAGTGCTAAACGATATTACGGTGGATGTGAGTTTGTAGATATTGCAGAAAACCTAGCAATAGATCGTTTAAAAAAACTTTATGGCTGTGAATATGCTAATGTGCAGCCACACTCTGGTGCTCAAGCAAATCAAGCTGTTTTTCTAGCTCTTATTAAACCTGGTGATACTATACTTGGAATGTCATTAGACGCAGGAGGTCACCTAACTCATGGCTCTCGTCCAAATCAATCTGGTAAGTATTTTAATGCAATTCAATATGGAATAAAATCAGATACGTCTCTTATAGATTATGATGAAGTTGAAAGTTTAGCTCTTGAGCACAAACCTAGTATGATAATTGCTGGAGGTTCTGCATACCCTAGAAATATTGATTTTAAAAAATTTAGAGAAATAGCAGATAAGGTTGATGCTTATTTACTCGTAGACATGGCCCACTATTCTGGTTTAGTTGCCGCAAAAGAATATCCTGATCCTTTACCTCATGCTCATGTTGTTACCTCAACAACTCATAAAACTATTCGTGGCCCAAGAGGTGGAATGATACTCTCCAATGATTTGGCACTAGGAAAAAAATTTAATAGTTCAGTTTTTCCTGGACTACAAGGTGGACCTTTGATGCATGTCATAGCAGCTAAGGCAGTTGCATTTGGTGAAGCCCTTCAACCAGAATTTAAACAGTATATTAAACAGGTTAAAAAAAATGCCTCTACTCTCGGAGAAGTTCTTATGTCTAATGGAATTGATATAGTTACAGGTGGAACTGACTCTCACATGGTTTTGGTTGATCTTAGATCAAAGAATGTAACTGGAAAAGATGCCGAAGAAAGCCTTGAAAGAGCTGGAATGACTTGTAATAAGAATGGTGTAGCAAACGATCCAAATCCTCCAACGATAACTTCTGGTATTAGATTAGGCTCACCAGCAGCAACTACAAGAGGTTTCAAAGAAGAAGAATTTAAATTTATTGGTGAAAAAATATCAACAATTATTAATAATTTATCTGCCTCCAACTCTGATATCTCTATGTTAGAAAAGTCTATTAATCAAGAGGTTGAAGATCTTTGTTCTAAATACCCAATTTATTAAAAATGAAATGTCCTTTTTGTATAGATAAAAACAAAGAGACATCAGTTTTAGATTCACGACCTTCTGAAAATGGATCAGTCATCAGAAGAAGAAGAATTTGCATAGAATGTAAAGGTAGATTTACAACTCATGAAAGGATTCAGTTCAGAGAATTAGTTGTAGTAAAAAAAGATGGAGATAAGGTTAACTTTGATAGAGACAAGATAGCAAAATCTGTCGAACTTGCCTTGCGTAAAAGACCAGTAGATACTGATACTAAAGAAAAATTAATATCGAGAATTGTTAATGATATTGAGGGCATGGGAGAAAATGAAGTTAGTTCAAATGTAGTTGGTGAAGCTGTTATGAAAGCTTTGTATACAATAGATAAAGTTGCTTATGTTAGATTTGCCTCTGTATATAGAGATTTTAGAGAAACTAAAGACTTTGAACAGTTCCTTGACTCAATAGACAAAAAATAAATTTTGATTGCAAATAATATTCACTCAAAATATCTTCAGTCAGTTAATAACCTTTCTCAAAGAAATTTAGGCCTTACGGGTAAGAACCCTGCAGTAGCATGTATGATTGTTGACTATTCTAAATCATCTGAAGGCCAAGTATTAAGTTATGGTTTAACCTCTATTGGTGGATCTCCTCATTCTGAAGTTAATGCATTAAATAAAATTAAAAAAAATAAAATTACTAATAAAACTGTCATGTATGTGAGTTTAGAACCTTGTATGAAAGAAAGTGATTGCTGTGCAAAGAGAATTTTAAAGAGCGGCATAGGCAAAGTTTTTATAAGTTCTTTAGATCCCAATCCAATTATACACAAAAGAGGTCTAAATTTTTTAAAAAAAAATAATGTTAAGATTAATCTTGCACCCAATTATCTAAATAATTTTAAGAACATAAATAAAATTTTTTACCATTATCAAAGAAATGCAAGACCCTATGTTACCCTCAAATTAGCAATTTCTAAAAATGGTTTTTCTAAGGATTATAATGAATCCAATATAACTTCTTTTGAGACACAATATTATATGCATAAATATAGACTTACCCACGATGCAATTGCTATTGGATATAATACATATAAAGAGGATAACCCTAGGTTAAGTTCTAGACTTAATGGTATTAATAAAAATAATATTAAATTTGTTCTTTCTAAAATAAATAAAAAACTAAAAAAAAATTTTAATATGATTAATTTAAATTATAAAGATGATCCAAAAATATTTTTACAACAATTAAAAAATTATCCAATTAATAGTATTTTAATTGAAGGAGGCGTAAGTACCTTTAACTATTTTTATAATAACAAAATTTTTGATGAGATTGTTATATGTCAATCTGCTAAGGTTATAAAATCATCTAAAAAAAGATACAAATTAAACCTTAGTCTTTTAAAAAAGAATTTAAAATTGTATTCTTCAATAACTTATGGAGAAGACATTATAGAGACTTATAAATACTAAAAAAATGTTTACAGGAATTATTCAATCCCAAGGTAGAATTTCTCAAATGAGAGAGTCAAATAAATTTAAAAGTATAGAGATAGAGTCAAACTTAAAAAACTTTGATATAGGCTCTTCAATTTGTTGCTCAGGAATTTGTCTAACTGCCACATCTATCCAAAAAAATAAATTTACTGCAGATATATCAAATGAAACACTTGAAAAAACTAATTCTAAATACTGGAAAAAAGGTACTAAAGTAAACTTAGAAAAATCTCTAAAAATTGGTGATGAAGTTTCTGGTCATTTTGTATTTGGTCATGTGGATAGCACAGGCGAACTTAAAGAAATTAAAAAAGTTGGAAAAAGTTGGCTAATGCAAATTAAATTTCCTTCCTATCTAAAAAAATTTATTGTTTCAAAAGGCTCTATTTCTCTAAACGGAATTTCTTTAACAGTTAACAATGTAAAATCAAATCAATTTAACTGCATGATAATCCCCCATACATTTAAAAATACTGATATTCAGTCCTATAAAAAAAATCAAATTTTAAATCTTGAAGTTGATATGCTAGCAAGATACGCTCATTTTTCTAATTTAGGAAAATAAACATCAATTAAATGTCAGACTTTACCAACATCGAAAAGATTATTCAGGATGCTCAAGATGGTAAAATGTATATCCTGGTTGATAGTGACGATAGAGAAAATGAAGGTGATTTAATTATTCCAGGATCTTTATGCGGGGCAGAACATATAAATTTTATGGCTACTCATGGAAGGGGTCTTATTTGCTTATCAATCACCGAGCTTAGGGCAAAAGAACTTAATCTGCCTTTAATGAACCCTGATAATTGGAAAAAGAAAACTACGGCATTCACAGTGTCTATTGAGTCTAGTAAAAATATAACAACTGGAATATCAGCTCATGACAGATATGAGACTGTCAAAGCTGCCATTAATCCTCAATTTCAGCCTGATGATATTATCAGCCCAGGGCATGTTTTTCCATTAATTGCTTGGGATGGAGGTGTTTTGACAAGAGCCGGTCATACTGAGGCTGCTGTCGATATATCTAAGTTAGCTGGATTGAATGAGTCTGCTGTAATTTGTGAGATTATGAACGATGATGGCACAATGGCCAGAGTCCCAGATCTAATACCTTATGCAAAAAAACACTCTTTAAATATAGGAACAATTCAAGATTTGATTGCTTATAGAATTAAAAATGACATTTTGATAAAAAAAATTCCAGAAAAAAATCATAAAATCAAAAACATTTACTCTGATTTATTGGAATTTAACGTTTTTGAAAATACTATCGATGGTCTTCATCATGCCTCTCTTCATTTAGGAGATTTAAATAACCAAAAAAGTATTTTGACTAGAGTTCATCCCGTCCAAGGATTTGATGATATAATTATGAATTTAAATAACTCCAAAACGAAAGATCTTCATAATTCAATTGAAAAAATTAAAGCCAATGGATCAGGTATTATTGTTCTTATTAATAATCCTATTTTGAATGAGCTAGGCAAACTATCAAATGATGAAAAAGTAAAATATTATGGTTTGGGTGCTCAAATATTAAAAAACTTTTCAATTAACGATATAACTGTGTTATCTAATTCGTTTAATAATGAATTAGACCTTGGTATATACGGATTGAATGTTACAGGTATTGAAAAAATTTAATGAATAAGAATGAGTTAAAAGTAAAAGTCATTGTCGCAGACTATTATAAAGAGATAACAGACTCTTTAACATTATCTGCAATAACTCTTTTGAAAAAAAATAAAATCAAATATGAAATTATAAAAGTTCCAGGTGTTTATGAAATACCTCAAATGATAAAATGGTGTATCAACTCTAAAGGTCCTAATTTATTTATTGCACTAGGGTGTGTGATTAAAGGGCAAACCTATCATTTTGAGGTTATATCAGACTCAGTAGGTGAATCATTGTTAGATTTAGTCAATAGCAATCCTAAAACACTCATCACAAATGGAATCATTAATGCAAATAATAAAAATCAAGCTCTCAAAAGATCAAAATCAGATAATAAAAATAAAGGTCAAGAAGCTGCCAGTGCTTTAATAAGAATGATTCGATGCTTAATCTAAATCGAAATACACGCTTATTTTTTTTTCAATATATCTTTCAAAGAGACTATACGAAGGATTTTGAACTAGAAGATTTTGTTAAACAAAATTTAAAGAAAAGGCCATGTAATAAAAAAAAATTGAAATCTCTATACCAAAGTTTTTTATCTAATAATGATCATATTAAGAGTTTAATAGATAACGAGATTCTTAAAAAAACTAATAAAATTACAATTTTCCTAATTTATGCTTTTTTTTCTGAGTATTTGATAAATAAAGAGAAAAAAAAAATACTTATGGGTGAATATATCAAGCTTTCCAAGGACTTTTTAACCTTCGAAGAAGTAAAATATTTCAACTTTTTGATAGATGATATCTCTAAAAAAGCACCTTGAAAAAAAAATTAAAATAGATTAACAACTTACCATGTCTCAAATACAATACCTACAAATAGTATTATTTGCTGCGGCCGCAGCAATTGCTTTCGGTTTATTAATTACAAATAAAATTTTAAATTTATCAAAAGGTACTAAGAAAATGATTGAAATTTCTGGTGCTATTCAAGAGGGAGCTAAGGCTTACTTGAACCGACAATATACAACTATTGCTATTGTTGGAATTGTAATATTTTTTGCATTCTTTCTAATACCTTTTAAACACGTATACGATGTACCAGTTGGTTTTTTAATTGGTGCAGTATTATCTGGTCTGGCTGGATATATTGGTATGAATGTTTCAGTTCGTGCAAATGTTATCACAGCTCAAGCTGCAAGCTCTTCTCTTAAGCAAGGTCTCTACGTTGCTTTTAATGCAGGAGCCGTAACAGGTCTTTTAGTTGTTGGACTCGCATTAGCAGGTATTGCAGGCTATTTTTTTGCTTTATACTTTGGTTTTGAAAGAACTGGACGTGAGTTAATTGAACCTTTAGTTGCTTTAGGTTTTGGTTCTTCTCTTATTTCTATCTTTGCAAGATTAGGTGGTGGAATATTTACTAAAGGCGCAGATGTAGGTGCAGATTTAGTCGGTAAGGTTGAGAAAAATATCCCTGAGGATGACCCCAGAAATCCTGCGGTTATTGCAGATAATGTTGGCGATAATGTAGGTGATTGTGCAGGAATGGCAGCAGATTTATTTGAGACATATGTCGTGTCAATTGTAGCTACTATGGTTTTAGCAATTATATTTCAAGGAACTGTTACAGATCTAACCATATATCCTTTACTTATTGCTGGTTCAAGTATTTTTGCATCAATAATAGGATCCCAGTTTGTTTCAATATCAACACCTAAATCATCAATAATGGGTGCATTGTATAAAGGTTTCTTTATGACATTGTTTATTTCAGTTATTTTGTTTGCTATTATCACTCAATATTCAATAGGGTTTGATCAATTTTTCCAAATAGGTTCTAAGTGGTATAATGGAATGGATTTATTCTTATGTGCTGTTTATGGTCTGCTTATTACTTTAGCTCTCGTCTTTATAACTGAATATTACACAAGTACAGATTATAGACCTGTAAGGAGTGTGGCGGAGGCTTCTCAGACAGGCCATGCTACTAACATTATCCAAGGTCTAGCTATGGGAATGGAGTCAACTGCTGTACCAGTCCTTATAATAGTATCTGGTATCGGACTTACATACGCTACTGCTGGACTCTTTGGAATAGCGATTGCTGTTACTTCTATGTTAGCTCTTGCTGGAATGGTTGTTGCATTGGATGCATACGGGCCTGTTACAGATAATGCAGGAGGTATTGCTGAAATGTCAGGTATGAAACAGAGTGTTCGAACAAGAACAGATGCTCTTGATGCTGTTGGAAATACAACTAAGGCAGTAACTAAAGGTTATGCTATCGGCTCAGCCGGTCTTGGTGCATTAGTTTTATTTGCGGCTTACACAGAAGATCTTAATTACTTTTATCAAGAAACTGGTAATAAAGTTTTTGATGTCTCTTTCGATCTATCTGAACCATACGTAATCATCGGGCTATTAATTGGAGGTCTACTTCCATACTTATTTAGTGCTTTAAGCATGACAGCAGTTGGAAGGGCAGCTGGGTCAGTGGTATTAGAGGTTAGACAACAATTTAAAGAGAAAAAAGGAATTATGTCTGGAAAAGAAAAACCAGATTATGGTAAGTGCGTCGACATCTTAACCAAATCTGCAATTAAGGAAATGATTATCCCTTCTTTACTTCCTGTATTATCTCCTGTCATTGTTTTTTTTGGAGTCTACGTTTTAACAGGAAGTGTCAATACAGGATTTCAAGCACTTGGAGCTATGTTGATTGGTGTAATCATTACAGGATTTTTCGTTGCAATATCTATGACCGCAGGTGGCGGAGCATGGGATAACGCTAAGAAATACATAGAAGATGGAAACTTAGGCGGTAAGGGAAGTGAAACTCATAAAGCTTCTGTCACAGGTGATACTGTTGGCGACCCTTACAAAGATACTGCAGGTCCAGCAGTTAACCCTATGATCAAAATAACAAATATCGTTTCAATATTACTGTTATCTATCGTAGTACATTTAAATATTATCTAATTTAGATTAATTTCTTCAACAGACCTTAAAACATTATTTTTAAAATTGAGTTTTAAGGTTTTGTTGTAGATATTTTTTTTAAAAGTTGCATTTCCTTTTTTTTTCTCAATTCTGTAAATCCATAAATTTCCAGAATTTTCTTTAACCAGTGGCGCACCAATTATTTTAGTTATTTCTTCCTTGCTATAATCCTTTACTAAATAATTGTCCTTAATCAGATTTATACTATTTTCGGAAATTCCAGAAAAATAAAGGTCTTTGGAGCATGAAAGAATAAATAAAGATGATATTATAAAAGTGATTGTACTTATTTTTTTTAAAATAT
>CABYQR010000015.1 GCA_902521155.1 uncultured Alphaproteobacteria bacterium
TAGAAAGAAGCTCTATTTTAGTAATGGAGGAATGAAGTGAGAAAATCGAGTCATGAGAACTCATTAGATAATTTTCGTTATCTTGTAGAAGTATATTTGTTACCCCTTCAGTAATTATATAATAACTTTCTTTGGCGTTATTTTGGTCTGTTTCTATGATTTTATTCTCGTAAATATCTACCCACAATAATTTATCCTGTCTCCAGTCCCATAAAGGCCTTTGACCCAAAATACTTTTATATGATTGAGGATAGACAGTCGGTTGCTCGTATTTAATCTTCACATTTTTATTATAAACTAAATATAGGATGAAAAATAGTTGCTGCTGACTGAAATATAGAAAGTCTCTTTTATAAAAATCATTAATGTGCGAATGCTATTTTAATTGTTTGTTGTAATATTTAACCTATTATCTCTCAAATTTAGATGTTTCTATAATGAAAAAAATTTCACTATTATTGTTGTCTCTGTTCATAATTAGTTGTGAGACAACATCCCTTGATAAAAAGCTAGAAATTATACCCGAGCCTAAAAAGGAAATTATATATGAACCTGAAGAAGAAATAATAACAACGAATGAAGAACCAAAAATAGATTTTAAAGATTTTTCAGGTATTAAAGGGTTTCAATCTAAAAAATTAACTTCTTTGGTATCGGAGTATGGAGATTTAAACTTTTCAAAGTATGAAAAATATTATGAGTTTCATCGATATAATGCAGAAAATTGTCGTATCTTTGTTCAAAACAATGCTAGTGATAAAAAAATAATTCATATTACTATTTTTAATTTTGAAAAAAATAAATTCTATAAGAAATACTCCAGGGATGCTTGCCAATAATATCTGTATAACTAAACTTAAGATAAGATAAAATGTGCCAATGAGATTTTTTATAATTATAGTCTTAGTTTTATTCTCAACAAATTCTTTTGCTCACCACCCTGGCCATAAGGTTGAGGTAGCACCTCCCTTACCATCTGTTAATTTAGAAATTATGAAAGATAGTGTGGATGGATACAATTTATATATCGATTTAAAAAAATTTTAATCTAGCTCCTGACCTAGTTGGAAAAGAAAATCAATCTAACACAGGATATTTAAGCCTTTATGTAAATGATATAAAATAGCAAGGGTTTACTCTCAATGGTTTCATATTCCTCAAAGGTTTTTCTATTTGAAAGAAAATTTAGTAAAAGTTACTTTAAATACTAACCTTAACGGTGAGTTCACCTTAGATGGTGAAACTATTCAATCTGTTCTAATGGTAATTAATAATTAAAATTTTAAAAAAAATTTTTTATATCTCATAGGGCATTGAAGAATGGTGCAAAATAATTTTCAATTCACCACTGGGTGCTTTTTTATATCCCCAACTTTTATCTACTTTGATCAGGTCACCCTCTTTGTTGGTTAAAAATACCCAGCCCATCCACATAGCTATATCTTTATCAACCCTTAATGAAGAAGTTTCAGACTTAACTTCGCGCCAGAATTTTAAACCGAAGCCACTATCCAGAGGATATTTAGAGTTATGACCCACAAAATACGACAAAGCTCCCTCTTTATTATGGCGGAAAGTCTGCTCTCCCCCGCTTTGAGTGGGTTTAAATAAAATTGGACCAAGCTCAAATCCGTATAACCTATCTAAGATATCATTAGCAACTAAAGTTGCTTGCTCAATTCCCCCACTCTCAAAGGCATTTGAAATCGCAATAAGACCCTCGCCCCAAGAGTTACGTGCTTCAGAAATTTCTTTTTCATCGATTATCATTTTACATAAGAACCTTTGTATAAATTAAGTTCATCCTTCTTTTATTTAACACGGTTGACAATAAAATCAACAAGACTTGACATATAATCTAGACCCTCTTTACTAGTATTAAAAAAGTTTTGTAAAACTTTATAATTTTTATTTTGAATTTGATGCAGATATTTCAGACATTCCTCTCGACTGAACTTATAAGCAATATTAGCTTTTTGTGAGTCTTTATTAATTTTTTTTCCTACCTTTTTTTCATCTCCCCATCGATCCAACATATCATCAGTGACTTGAAAAATTTTTCCAATTTTTTCACCAATGAGCTTTAACTCTTTTTTCTTTTTTAAACTCAAATTTTTAACGTTTAAAAGGAGATGAAAACAAAGACTAAATAAAGCACCTGTTTTTAAAAGGTACATCTTTTCAATATCTTTGATGTTGGAGTTTTTTTTCATATAAATATCTAATGATTGACCAGCTATCAATCCCTCCAAACCATTTGCTTTTGAAAGCATTTGAATAGAATTTATTTTTTGATTAGCTGAGAGGTGCTTTGACTCCGCCAATGTCTTAACAGACAAGACTTGAAACATGTCCCCTGCTAACACGGCTGTGGCCTCGTCAAATTTTTTATGAACAGTGAGTTTTCCTCTTCGATAATCATCGTTATCCATGGCGGGCAAGTCATCATGTATTAAAGAATGAAGATGAACACATTCAATCGAAAGAGCAAAATCTTGTAAAATGTTAGGTTTAATATTTAAAAATAACCCCATTCGATAAATAAAAAATGGTCTTATTCTTTTCCCTCCCGTTTTAACAAAATAAATCATAGCTTGTTTAATTTTACTATCTGGGGATTTTAATTTTTGTATATGTCTGAGAAGTTTACGATCAAAATTCGATGAAAATGATTTTATGTGATTTGCATCAAAATTTTTGCTTATTTTCATAAAATTAAAGGTTATTCAAATAATGAGAGGTGTGATTGTCAAAAATAAAGATAATCATTCCAATAAAGAGAACATAGATAATAAGATTGATGTTTTTCTTAGTCTTTTTATTCTTTATGTAATTTTTAGTGTATTTAAGAGTTATCCAGAGTATTAGTGTGGATAAGAAGAACAAAAAGCCGTTAAAAATCACACTATCATGTAAAATAGCCATTTTTTATCCACTATACTCACAATTGGCATTAATTAAAGGCATTAAAAGTATTTTTTTTTTGCATATTTTCCCTATAATCCCTGGGAATTAGCAAATCCCTTATTTGGATTCTGTTATAAGTTACAAAACTTAAGAAAAGGAGTACTCAATGATTAAGTTTTTAAAAACAATGGCTGTTCCTACAGCCGCTTTAACTGCTCTGCCAGGCGTTGCCTCAGCAGCTGCAGCATTAGAGCCAACTGACTTTGTTGGGATATCTTTTTGGGTTATCTCAATGTGTATGGTTGCCGCAACTGCATTTTTCTTTTTAGAGACTAACAACGTATCCGGTAAGTGGAAGACATCTCTTGCACTTGGTGGTCTAGTTTGTTTAGTTGCCGCAGTTCACTACTTCTATATGAGAGAAGTATGGGTAACAACAGGTGAAACACCTACTGTTTATAGATATGTTGACTGGTTAATCACTGTTCCATTACAGATGATTGAATTTTACATTATCCTTGCTGCTGTTGCTACAGTATCAGCTGGTATCTTCTGGAGACTTTTAATTGGTACTCTAGTAATGCTTGTTGCTGGTTATGCTGGTGAAGCTGGCTTTATCAATGCATGGGCAGGATTTATTGTAGGTCTAGCTGGTTGGGCATACATTTTATATGAAATTTTTGCTGGTGAAGCTGGTAAAGCCGCTGCAGATAAATGTCCTGCTGCTGTTCAAACAGCTTTCAACACAATGAGATGGATTGTTACAGTCGGATGGGCAATTTATCCATTAGGATATTTCTTCGGTTATCTAACTGGAGGAGCTGATGCAGTAACACTTAACGTTATTTATAATGTTGCTGACGTTGTGAATAAGATCGCATTTGTTGCAGTTATTTGGGCTGCTGCAGTTGCATCAAGCAAAAAAGCTTAATTATTTATAATTAATATTTAACCAGGCAAGTATAACTTGCCTGGTTTTTTTTTATCTAAATTTCATATACTTTATAATTCTTGAATAAAAAAGCTGTAATAATAGGTGGAGGTTTTGGAGGCTTAGCGGCAGCTCTTAGGTGTAAAAAGCTGGGTTTTGACGTTACTTTAGTAGAACGTTTGGATATGCTTGGTGGAAGAGCCAGGGTATTCCAGAGACAAGGCTATAGACATGATGCTGGGCCTACTGTAATAACAGCTCCTTTTTTATTTGAAGAATTATTTAATCTTTATAATGAAAACTTAAAAGATTATTTAAATTTTGTTCCCCTTGATCCCTGGTATCGATTTTATTTTCATAACGGCAAAACATTTGATTATAGACCCTCTATTGAAGACACCAATGAGGAGATTAGAAAATTTGATCCAAATGATGTGAAAGGTTATGAGAATCTCTTAAGCACCTCCAAAGAAATATTTAAAATTGGTTTTGAGAAACTATCTGATAAGCCGTTTTCATCGTTTTGGGAAATGGCAAAGCAAGTTCCTTCTTTATTAAAATTAAAAAGCTATTTAACTGTAAGCCAATTAGTTAATAGCAAACTAAAAAATGAATTTTTAAGAAAAGCTTTTTCTATACACCCTCTTTTAGTCGGTGGAAATCCTTTCACTACAACATCCATTTATGCACTCATCCATTACTTAGAGAGGAAATGGGGTGTCTTCTTTTGTATGGGAGGAACAGGAAAAATTGTTAGTGAATTAGAAAAGCTAATGATTAGAAATAAAATTAATATTATAAAAAACTCTGATGTAGATAAGATATTAGTTAATAATAAAAAAGCTACGGGCATAAAGCTTTCAGATGGTGAGATTATTCATGCCGATGCAGTGATATGTAATGCCGATCCCCCAACTGTGTATAAAGAGATGTTAGAATCAAAATATAATAGAGGAACTATGTTTAAACCTGAAAAGTATACTCAGTATTCAATGGGTCTTTATGTTTTATTTTTTGGGAGTAAGAAACAATATCCCTCTGTTGCACATCATACAATTTGGATGGCTGATAGGTATAAAGAACTCTTAAAAGATATTTTTGAAAGCAAAATACTCACCAAAGATTTTTCATTATATCTTCATAGACCTACTGCAACTGACGAGACTTTTGCCCCATCAGGAAAGGATAGTTTTTATGTTTTATGTCCCGTACCAAACCTTCAATCAAATGTGGATTGGGATAAAGAAGGCCCTTTATTAAGAAATAGGATAGTTAAAGCGTTGGGCGATACTATCATGCCCTCTCTAGATACAAATATTGAAGCCGATTTTTGGATGACACCTGAAGATTTTAAAAATGACTATAGATCAATGCATGGTGCGGGTTTTTCTGTTGCCCCGATTTTTTCACAGTCAGCTTGGTTCCGCTATCATAACAAAGATAAAAACATTAATAACTTATATTTTTCAGCGGCGGGTTCTCATCCTGGTGCTGGTATTCCAGGAGTTTTATGCTCTGCAAAAGTTATAGAAAAGTTAATTAAGAAAGATTTTGGTATCAGTTAAATCTGTGAGTGGGTACCAATACGACATTAATTCTTTGAGAAATCATGGAAAAAGTTTTTATTGGGCCAGTTTTTTTCTACCTCATCAAAATAAACTAGCGGCTAGTGAGTTATATAGTATTTGTAGATATTTTGATGATTTAGCTGACGACTCGGAAAAAAATTTATCTGAAGAAATTAAAAGTGAGTATCAAGAAATCATTACAAACGAATTAAACGCAATAAATAAATTTTTTAAAAAAAATAATATAAAAATTGATATTTTAGGAGACTTAGTTAAAGGACTCCTTAAAGATCAGGAAAAAGTCAGGATAAACACAGAGTCTGAACTGATAGAATATTCATATGAAGTTGCGGGTACAGTTGGGTTGATGATGCTACCTATTATTCTTGTTAATGAACCAAACGCAAGAAAGCATGCTGTTGATTTGGGGATTGCCATGCAATTAACTAACATTGCTAGAGATATTTATGAAGATGCAAAAATGGATAGATTATATATTCCTAAAGAATGGATGGGAGATGTGTCAACAAAAGATCTTATTGATTTACAGGATTCTGATAAAAAGAAAGTTGCGAATATTTTGGAAAAATTAATTAAGCTATCTGACATTTTTTACAAAAATGGATTCAGTGGTCTTAGATATATCCCCATTAAAACTAGACTTGGTATTTTTATTTCAGCACAAGTGTATAAAGGGATTGGAAATAAAATTAAGCAAAACAATTATAGATATGATTTACAAAGAACATACTTAAATAATTATGAAAAATTATGGATTACTATAATTTCTATTCCTAAATTTTTTCTTATAAAATATATTTATAAAAATTATACTTCACTCAGGGATACTTTTAGAAATGAAAATTTATGATGTAGCTTTTTTGGGGATGGGGGCTAGTAGTTTATCAACACTTAGATTACATTATCAAAACAGTTCTTTGTCTATTGTGGGAATAGATAAAAATTATAATAGCAATAGAAACAATTTTTTTGCGTTCTGGTTAACAGATTGGATGAAAGAATTCGATGAAGTTATTAAATATAGATGGCACAATTGGCAGTTCAATTATAATGATCTTTGCATATCACATGAGAGCAAAGAAATGCCATATTGTGTAATTAAATTTCAAGAATGGAAAAATTATTGCCTTAAAAATTTTAACAATCTTATAATTAAAGAGCAAAATGTGATTGAATTAAAAAGGCTAAACGGGCATTTTGAGATAAATTTAGAAGATGGAGAAAAGATATACTCAAAGAAAATTTATGACTCTAGAACGCCCAATGAGCAATCTGACAAACTCAAGCAACATTTTTTAGGACATATCATAAGGTCTGATGAGGTGAAAAATAAAAATTTTGTTAATTTAATGGATTTTCGAGTCTCTCAAGAAAATGGATTGCATTTTATGTATATATTACCCTTACAAAGTAATGAGCTGCTTGTAGAGTCAACAGTATTTTCTAAAGCAGTTTTAAATAAGAATTGGTATGAAGAAAAAATAAAAGATTATATCGAAAATAATCTCAAGTTAAAAAATTATGAATTGGTTGAAGAAGAAAGAGGTATTCTTCCTATGTATGCTATAAATAATCAAAATAGCGAAAACTATATAAACCTTGGTTCAAGAGGTGGTGCCACTAAAATTTCTTCGGGATATGCTTTTTCATTTTTTTTAAGAAAGCTCAAATCATCACAAAATGAAATGAACCAGAATTACCATTCATTTTGGGATAATTGGATGGATAAAATATTTGTTAATTATCTAGAAAATAATATTAGGACTGAAAAAATTTTTAAAAATATGGTGAGATCTTTAAATGGTGATGAATTTGCCTCATTCATGATGGGTACTGCAAAATTAAACACAAAACTAAAAATTATATATTCAATGCCTAAATTAGGTTTTCTTCGAAGTTTTTTTCAGTCATTATCTTATTAAGTATGTATGAATTAACTACTCTCTCTATTATTGCGCTTTGTTTAGTCTCTTTTATTGGTGTTCCCCATGGTTCATTTGATGGGGCAGTTGCTGCTCTTCTTGGTTTCCAATCAAAAAAAAAATTTACCTTATTTATTATTGGATATATTTTGATATCAATTGCAGTAATAATTTTTTGGATTTTTTTTCCAATAATTTCTCTCTCTTTGTTTCTTTTAATGAGTATCGTTCATTTTGGTTTATGTGACTGGTCCTCTTTAAAAATAATAAATCATAAATGGCCTCTAACTCTCGCACACGGTATGAATATAGTCTTAGGAGTAATTTTTTTTCACACACACGAGTCCTTTGAAATTTTTAAATATTTATCTAATAAGAATTTTTTAATATTTAAAGAATATTTAGTATTTGGTTATATCATTTATATTACATTGTTGATTTATTATTGTTTTTTAGCAATTAATATCAAAAAAATTCGCTGGGGCCTTTTAGAGATGCTATTAATTTTAATAGTTATTTCACTCTTTGATCCTTTAACTGGTTTTGCATTGTATTTTTGCTTTGTTCATACTTTTAAACATATCAAAGCAATCCTTGCAGATACCAGTAAGCATATATCCAATAAAAAATTTATATTTATATCCACTAGTGTTTTTACAATTTTGACGTGGTTAGGTGGTTGCCTAGCAATAATATTTATGAGTAATAATATTTCTTTTGATGAGTCATTAATTAAGACAATTTTTATAGGACTAGCTGCACTAACTTTACCTCATATGACGCTCGTTGATTTTTTTTATAGGAAGAAATTTAATTAAGATAGTTAGGAACTTTGAAAATAATATTTTCATCTTCATAATGATCTAATACTTCAATACTGAATAAATTTTTAACTCTGTTGATAAACAAATCAAGTTGCTCTTCTGGGGCAGAAGCACTTGCTGTTAGACCAATTTCATTATATTGAGACAAATTAGAGTAATCAAAATCATCAATATTTTCAATTAATTCACTGTGCTTGCAACCAAATCGTTTTGCAGTCTCTACAAGCCTTATTGAGTTAGAACTATTGAAAGCCCCTATAACAAATATAGCTTGTACTTTTTTAGCCATTTCTTGAACAGACTCTTGTCTGTTAGAAGTTGCGTAGCATATATCTGATTTTTTTGGCTCTAAGATTGAAGGAAATTTTGATTTTAGTGCATCGACAATTTCTTTTGTATCTAGAACAGATAAGGTTGTTTGAGTGATATAAGCTAAGTTTTGATTTGAAGGAAAATATAATTTTTCGACATCTTCTATGTTTTGAACTAAGGTGAGATTTCCAATGTTTTGAAGTTGGCCTGCGGTGCCCTCTACTTCTGGGTGGCCTTCGTGGCCAATCATAATAATTTGATAATCTTTTTCTTCTAATTGAAGAATTTCTTTGTGTATTTTACTAACTAAAGGACATATTGCATCGTAATAAAGCAAATTATAATTTTTTGCTTTTTCAATTACTCTTTTTGCAACTCCATGCGCAGAAAATATTACTGGTTGTTTGCTACCTTTGGGAATTTCATCCAAAGAGTCAACGAAAACTACACCTTTTTTTTTTAAATTATTTACTACAAATTTGTTATGGACAATTTCATGGCGAACATAAACTGGCGATCCGTATTTAATAAGGCTTTTTTCAACCATTTCTACAGCTCGTTCTACACCAGCGCAAAAACCACGATGTTTAGCTGTTAGTATTTTTTTTAGCACGATTAAAACCTACCACATTAGGAAAGAGAAAGAATTATTTTATGACAAACAATAGCTGTTGGGCTTCGATATTATCTCCTGCTTTAACATAAAGCTTATGGAGTGTTCCTGCATTCTCAGCGTATATAACTGTTTCCATTTTCATGGCTTCAATAGTGCATAATTTTGCACCTTTTGAAACCTTTAGTCCCTCAGTGACTGCTACATCCACTAACAAGCCTGGTATTGGTGCTGCAACATGCTCCTTATTGCTTGAGTCTGCTATTTCTTTTGCTAAATCATCGACAGCAATGGAATTGTCTTTAATGTCAACGGATCTGGGTTGGCCATTTAATTCAAAATAAACAGTTCTAAAACCTTTTTCATTAGGCTCGCTCAAGGTGAAATATCTAATAATTAAAGTTTTACCAGGCTCGATAGATACATAAATCTCCTCACCCGCATTCATTCCAAAGAAATAATTTGAAGTAGGTATGACGCTTGTATTGCCAAAATCTTTTTTATGTTTCATATACTCTTCAAACACTTCAGGGAAAAAGATTTGGGAGAGGGTATCCTTTTCAGAAACTCTATCTTTATATTTATTTTCAAGGTCTTTATTTCTTTTTTTGATATTTAAAGATTTAAGTTTTGAGCCAAAACGATAAGAAATAGGCTTCTTACCTTTTAAAATTTTCTTTTGTAATAACTTAGGAAATCCTTTGTAAGGTTGGCCTAACCTGCCGCTAAAAAATTCTATTACTGATGCTGGGAATCCTACATCTTTTTTTGGATCTAAAACATCTTTAATCTGAATGTTATTTGCAAGCATATAAATGGCCATATCACCAACAACTTTTGAAATGGGTGTAACTTTTATAACATCACCAAAGATTTGATTAACTTCGGCATACATAGATGCAAGTTCTGGCCATCTATCATCATTAATTCCCATAGATCTGGCTTGTTCTCTTAAATTAGTATATTGCCCGCCTGGCATTTGATGAAGGTAAACTTCAGACATGCTTGTTCGAGTTTTACTTTCAAATGGTTGATATTGTTTTCTAACACCCTCCCAGTAATTAGCAGCAGTTCTAACAACGGCTGATGAAATTTTGGGGTCTCTAGAATTCCCATCGAGAGATTCGAGCACTGCTCCAAAACTTGGTTGTGAGGTAAAACCTGACCAAGAGTCAATAGCAAGGTCAACGATGTCTACTCCAGATTCTGATGCATTGAGGATAGTTGCTACACCATTACCACTTGTGTCGTGGGTATGAAAGTGAATTGGGATTTTGATATTCTTTTTAAGTTCTTTGAATAAAACTTTAGCTGCCTTTGGCTTACAAAGACCAGCCATGTCTTTAATAGCAAGAAAATGCACACCCATTTTCTCAAGTTTTTCAGCCATTTTAAGGTAGTAATCCAAAGTATATTTTTTTTCAGTAGGAGAGGACAAATCTCCAGAGTAGCAAATGGATGCCTCACAAATTTTATCTGTCTTTAAAACTTCATCGATTGATACTTTCATATTTTCAATCCAATTGAGTGCATCAAATATTCTAAAAACATCTATTCCTGACTGAGCAGAAAGTTGAATAAAGCGCCTTAAAACATTATCTGGATAGTTAGTATAGCCTAGAGCATTTGAACCTCGGAATAGCATTTGCATTAATGCCGATGGAATTTGTTCACGAAGCTTTTCTAGTCGCTCCCAAGGATCCTCTTTTAGAAATCTTAAAGCAACATCAAAAGTTGCACCACCCCAACATTCAATTGAAAATAAATTTTTTAATCTTTCCTCATATAAGTCTGTAACACCCAACATATCTTGAGTTCTCATTCTAGTAGCAATCAAAGATTGATGGGCATCTCTGAATGTTGTATCAGTAATTAGAAGTTTCTTTTGTTTTAGAACTTCTTGAGCTACTTCTTGAGGTCCTTTATCATCAAGAATTTGCTTAAAAGTTTTGTCAACTAGTGATTGGGCTTTTCGAGATTTTGCAATGCCAAAATCTGAAAGCTTTGCAGGAGTGGTCTCTCTTAGTCTTGGACGATTAGCTACTTCTGAGTTACCATTAACAATTACTTCGGCTAAAAAATTTAAAGTTTTTGAGGCTCTGTCTTTTCTTGAGGAAAAATTGAAAAGACTTTTTTCACTATCTATAAATTTTGTGTGATAGCGAAACTTATCAAATCCATCATGATTAATCAGCTTCAAAAGAAAAGGAATATTGGTCTTAACACCTCTCACTCTAAATTCACTAAGAGCGCGATCCATTCTTTCTTTTGCTTCTATGGGTGATTGACCCTTTGCTGTGACTTTAACTAACAGGGAGTCATAATATGGTGTAATGACCGTTCCAGTTGAAGCCGTGCCAGCATCTAATCTAATACCATGCCCACTTGCAGATCGGTAAACAGTTATCTTTCCGTAGTCTGGTGCAAAATCATTAGATGCATCTTCAGTAGTCACGCGTGATTGAATGGCATGACCTTTCATATGAATGTTTTTTTGATTAGGAACACCACAAATGCCGTCACCAATTTTTGCACCGGCAGCTAAAAGAAATTGAGCTTTAACTATGTCAATTCCAGTTATTTCTTCTGTTACAGTATGTTCTACTTGAACTCGAGGATTGACCTCAATAAAGAAAAATTCTCTAGATTTGGCATCCATCAAAAATTCGACAGTACCTGCACATGTGTAATTAACTTGTTTTCCAATTCTAACTCCAGCTTCACAAATTAAATTTCTTTCTGATTCACTTAAATAGGCAGCTGGCGCCCTCTCTACAACTTTTTGGTGTCTTCGTTGAAGTGAGCAATCCCTTTCAAAGAGGTGGACTATATTGCCATGCGTGTCTCCTATGATTTGAACTTCTACATGAAAAGCTTTTTCAATCAGTTTTTCTAAAAAAACATCATCTTTTCCAAAAGCACTTTTTGCTTCTCTTCTAGCTGTATTAATTTGATTTTCAAGCTCTTCTTTTTTTCTAATTACTCTCATACCACGGCCACCACCGCCCCAAGATGCTTTCAGCATAATTGGATATCCAATTTTTTTTGCGAGTTCCTTGTTTCTTTTAATTTCTCTTGGCAAAGGGCCCGTTGATGGAATAGTTGGAACATTAGCTTTACTAGCAGTTTTTTTTGCTTCAACTTTATTACCAAGGGAACGCATGATATTAGAAGACGGTCCAACGAATAAAATATTATATTTAGCGCATTCGTCTGCAAATTCTGGGTTCTCTGATAAAAAACCATAGCCTGGATGAATTGCATCACAGCCTGAATTGATTGCGATTTGTACAATTCCCTTATAATCTAAATAAGCTTGAATAGGGCCGAGGCTCGAACCAACTAAATAACTTTCGTCAGTTTTAAATCTATGAAGAGCAAAACGATCTTCATAAGAATAAATAGATACAGTTTTGAAGCCTAGCTCAGTAGCAGCACGTGAAATTCTGATAGC
The DNA here is from genome assembly GCA_902521155.1 of uncultured Alphaproteobacteria bacterium. Classification (GTDB taxonomy): domain Bacteria; phylum Pseudomonadota; class Alphaproteobacteria; order HIMB59; family HIMB59; genus HIMB59. The sequence goes on from CABYQR010000015.1 coordinate 12,553, forward strand.
AATTTCACTTCTATTAGCAATTAAGATTTTTTTTATTATTTTCATTTGGACGCTAAATCTCGTTAATTTTATACATTATTCTATTTTTTTTTATACATATTCTATGTTTTTTTAAGGTTTTTTAACAGTTATTGGCTTATGTCTTTTTGGATAACAAGAAGTGCAAATTTTGCATTCAATTCCATAACAACTTCTTGCTTGGCAATATTCTCTTCCATAAAAAATTATTTGTAAATGAAGTTTGTTCCACGAGTTTTCTGGGAATAGTTTCTTTAAATCAGCTTCAGTTTGGATAACATTTTTACCATTGGTTAAGCCCCATCTTTGTGCCAATCTATGTATGTGAGTGTCTACAGGGAATGCTGGGTATCCAAAACCCTGGGACATGACAACACTGGCTGTTTTATGTCCTACGCCAGGTAGGCTCTCTAAATCTTCAAAAGATTTTGGAACTTTTCCATCATATTTTTTTACCAAAATTTTTGAGAGCTGAGATATAGCATTAGATTTTTTGGGAGCAAGACCACAAGGTCTAATAATTTTATAAATCTTGTTAACAGGAACCTTGGACATATCGAAAGGATTTTTTGCTATCTTAAATAGTAAGGGGGTTATTTTATTGACTCTTTCATCAGTGCATTGGGCGCTTAATAGAACTGCAATTAGAAGCTCATAAGTACTTTTATGTTTTAGAGGTATAGGAACTTCGGGATAAATCTTATCCAAATAATCTGAGACAATATTAGCCCTATCTACTTTTTTCATAATTTATTATTTTTAAAGTAATTTTTATTATAAATTTATGACTATATATATAGATTATTTCAAAAATGAATAAAAACCTTCATATAAAACCTAATAAAAGTCTGAACAATTTACAAATATTATTTTTTTTACTTATTACTGGATTTTTAATTATTTTTATTGGAGCAAGATTTTTACTAGTTGGAGCTTGGCCCATAATTATTTTTGGCATAGCTGAATTTTTTATTTTAGTTTCTTGCACTGTCTATTTTTTAAGAAAGGTTAAAAGGACAGAAAAAATATCTTTAAGTGAGAAAACTATGCATTTGCAAAACTTAGACGGTGATGAAATTGTTGAAAATAATAAATATAACTTAAGTTGGTCAAAGATAAGAAATGAAAGGGATTCCCTAAGTATTATTTATGCTGGGAAAAAAAAAATTTTTGCTAGTTTTTTAAGTAAAGACAGAAGACTTAAACTTAAAAAAATTATTGAAAAATATAATTCAATGTCTAAGTAATCATATCCCGAAATGTATACAGACCATTTTTTTGAGATACTAGCCAGTTAGCTGCTTCTATAGCCCCATCGGAAAAAATTTTTCTATTATAAGATTTATGTGTTAGTTCTATCGACTCGTTATCTCCATGAAAAATTACTGTATGTTCACCAGGAATATTACCCCCTCTTATAGAAGAAAATCCTATCTCTTTACTTTTTCTTTCTTCACTCTTTTGTTGTCTGTCAAAGTTAAAATTTTCATTGGAATAGTTTATTTCTTCAGCAATCTCTTCTCCTAATTTTATCGCCGTTCCGCTGGGAGAATCTTTTTTATGGCGATGATGGGTTTCAATAATCTCAATATCAAAACTTTTTAATTGAGATGCTGCTTTTCTAGCTAAATTAAAAAACGAATTTACACCAAAACTCATGTTAGGAGCATAGAAGACCTTAACGGATTTTCCAGCTTGCTCTAATAATTTAAAATGCTTTTTTTCAAGCCCTGTTGTACCCACAATTAGAGAAGTATTATTTGCAACAGCACTTTCAGTGAAAGAAAACAATGCAGGTGGTGAAGTAAAATCAATTATAGCATCAGCTGCTATAAAAGATTCTTCCTGAGAAGTTTTAACAGTATTAGGTAATCCTACCTTTTTAAGAAAAGTCTCATCAATATCAGTAACATCAAATATACCAACTATTTGGGTATTTTGGTTAGAAAGACCAGATCGAATAAGGTTTTCGCCCATTCGACCTTTTGCCCCAGCTATTGCAATTTTAGTTGTCATCAGGATTATTTATAGAGAAAATAATACTTATAGAATAGTAAAAATTTATAAAATGATGATAATAAATTTATGATTAGATTGTTATTAATTTTGTTAATTTTATTAACTGTCAGTCTTTTGATTTTCAATAAAAAATTCAGAGAGGCCTTTACACTTTCAACCATTCCTCTGGTTATTCTTGTTGTAGGGTTAATAGCCTATATGACTTATTATATGATTAGTACTAATTACTTTACTTAGTAATTGGTCTTTTCTATCTCAGACTTTTATTCTGAAATTACCGATTGATTTGCTTCAATCCAACCAATGATACCTTCATCTATTTCATAGATTTTACCTTGGTAGTTTTGTCCTATTAATATACTAGCTGCTACTTTAGATCTTTTCCCTGACCTACAATGTATAATAATGTCATTATTTTCAGAGTTTATTTTATTTATTTTTTCTGCACTAATATCAGACAAGGGTACTAAAATGCTTCCCTCTAAATGAACTTGTTCATACTCATGCTTTTCTCTTACATCAATAATAAGGGCTCCTTTTTCTATTATTTGAATAGAGTCATTAATACTTAGAGGTGTAAAATCCATTTAATTTTTAAAACGAGAGTGGCAACTTTTACAAGTACTAAAAAGATTTTGATGAGACTGTTGTAATAATTCAATATCATTGTTAAGAGATGCAAGACTGGCTAATCTTGCAATCTCTGCTGTTTCGAGAGAGATTTCATTAAACTTATCTCGATTTGCAATGATATCCTCACTAGCTTTGGTTTTACCTTTAAAGCTATCATCTGGGAACAATGTTGGATACTCAGTCATTATATTTTCAATATCCGTATAGATTTGACTGAGATCTTCATTTATTTCACTATTTTTAATCATTTGATTTGCAGATCTCATTAGCTTGTTAAATTTTTGCATAGAGTCTTGTCTTTGTAAAATATAGTCGTTAGCTATAAGTAAATTTAAGGGAAAAATAATAAGGATAAGTAATTTTAACACTATTAAACCTTATATTATTAAGCCTTTAAATCTACACATGAAATTTATTAAAAAATTTATGGGTCTCTTCGTAGATATAAATTTTTCCTCTATCTAAATAGATAATTAAATCAGCAATTTTTTTTGCAATTTCAAAATCATGTAATGTTAATAAAATTGTTTTATTGTGCTTTTCTTGTGATATTAAGTCTACAAATAATTTTTCGCTTTGTAAGTCCAAGCTTTGATTGGGTTCATCTAGAAATAAATAATTTTGATTAAATGACATTATTCGTGATAGAAACAATTTCTGTTTTTCACCACCTGAGAGTGTGTTAATATTTTGATTTTTAATTCTTTCAAGATTAAATGTATTAAACCATTTACGATCTAATTTATGTTTTTTTATTTTTTGAAGTATCAAGAAATTATATTCAACAGTGTTTTCAAATTCTATCGGTTTTTGAAAAAGCATAGGAACTGGGAATTCGAGACTACTATTCAATTTTCCAGAAGAAGGTATAATAATTTTATTTAGTAATTTTAAAAGAGTGGATTTACCTGATCCGTTCTTACCCATAATTACAGTAGTTTTTTTAGAGGGAATTTCGCAATTAATATTATTTAAAATATTTTTCTGATTTTGTTCATAATAAACTTTCTCTAATTTAAACATTATCTTTTTTTTTTATAACACTCATTACGAATGATATTGTTAGCGAAAATAAAATAAGCACCAAACCTAATATAACGCCTAGAAGGATATTCCCTTTAGAGGTTTCGAGAGCAATCATAGACGTCATATTTCTAGTCACATGGTCTATTGACCCTCCAACAATTGCAGCAGCACCATACTCACTTATAGCTCTACCAAACCCTATTAATAAAACGGTCATATAAATGCTCTTTTTATTTACAATCATCAAGAAAATAAGATCTTTTTTTGAAGCCCCATAAGAATTTAATTCATCATTAAACCTTGGATACTCTTCTTCAATATAGTTAATTATTAAAGTAATCATGATGGGGAAAATTATAAAAAATTGTGCAATTATCATTGCAGAGGGCGTATATAAGATTTCCATCCAACCTAGAGGACCAGACCTGCTTATTAGAAGATACACAATTAATCCTGCACAAACGGGTGGAATAGATGTTAAGGAAGCTAGTAATGCAACGATAGTTCTTTTCAAATAAAATTTATTTATTGCAATTAGATAACCCAAAAATAATGACAAAAAAAAAGCAAATAATGTTGATAAAATGCTTACATGGAGAGAAATATAAATTGCCTCAAAAATTTTTTGATAACTAATCATTTAATACTCATCTTATTATTTTAAATTATGTTCTCGTTCATTTATGAAAAAAATTTTTTTTTTGTTTACCTCATAGTTTTTAATTAAAAGCTTTCCGTTACCGTTAATTAACCAATCAATAAATGTTTGTGATTTTTTATATTCAACATGAGGAAATTTTACTGGATTAATTGCTATTACACCATATGGATTATAAAGAGCTTCATCTTTATCAAATAATATTTTCAAATTTTTTTTATTTGTGAATGTAGTCCATGTTCCACGATCTGTTAAGGTATAACCCTGCATCTCTGCAGCTATATTTAAAGTATTAGCCATGCCTGTACCGGTTTTAATATAAGAATTTGAGATGGGCGAAACAAGATTAGCTTTTTTCCATAAAAATAATTCTTTTTTATGAGTCCCTGAATTATCATCTCGAGAGATAAACTTAGATTCAGACGAATGTAAAATACGCATTACTTCATTCAATGATCTAACATTTTCAATTTTTGCCGGGTCATTAGATGGGCCTACGATGACAAAGTCGTTATACATTAACTCAAATCTCTCTACACCATACCCTTCCTCTACAAATTCTATTTCATCTGATTTTGAATGAACAAGAAGTACATCACCATCACCTCTTTTTGCATTTTGTATTGCTGTACCAGTTCCAACTGATATTGCGCGGACTTCAATCCCAGTTTCCTTATAAAAGCTATCAGATAATGTTTCAAGCAGGCCAGTATTGGCAGTACTAGTCGTAGATTGAAGTATGATATATTCTCGGCTTAAAAGGGAGCTAGAGAAAATTAAAAATAAGATTAAGAATTTTATTAATTTCATAGTAATTGAATATTTTTAATTAGTAAATCAAATTGATTAGTACTAATCTAATAAGAATTCCTTATTTTAAGATTTTTATCGATTATTAATAGATGTAATAAAATGTATTGTAAATAGTGTTGAATATTCTTAATAGTGATCAAAGATATGGATTAATAAGTATCATTTTCCATTGGCTGATGGCTCTAATAATTATTGCCACCTTTATATTAGGCTTAAACCTTAAACATAATTTTCAATATTATTACGAGGTTTTAGCTCTTCATAACAGCCTTGGTATCACAATATTTCTTCTTGCCATATTCAGAGTTGCATGGAAATTCTTCAATATCAAACCTAATCAATTGCCAAATAAAGTTATACTTATGAAACTAGCCACTTTAACTCATATTTTTTTTTATATTATATTTTTTACACTTCCTATAACTGGATATATTTTAACAAACCTGCAAGGAGATATTGTTTTATTTTATGGATATGGTCTTCCAGAGGTTTTAGAGCAAAACCGTGGTTTGAAAAACTATGTTCATACTATCCACGACTATGTTGGAAATATACTATTGATATTGTTTTCATTGCATGTCCTAGGTGCTCTCTATCATCACCTTATTAAAAAGGATAATACTTTGAGAAGAATTACTTTTTTTAAAATGAAATAATTATAGCCAATCAGGCTTAGGTAAATTCTTAGACTCTAAAAATTCTTTATTAAACATCTTGCTAAAATATTTATAAGCATCGTC
>CABYQR010000016.1 GCA_902521155.1 uncultured Alphaproteobacteria bacterium
AGCGTAAAGCGGCTAAGAAAAAAGCAGCGCCTAAGCGTAAAGCGGCTAAGAAAAAAGCAGCGCCTAAGCGTAAAGCAGCTAAGAAAAAAGCAGCGCCTAAGAAAAAGAAGGCTGCACCTAAGAAGAAAAAAGCTGCAAAAAAGAAAGCAGCTCCTAAGCGAAAGGCTGCAAAAAAGAAAGCGGCTCCTAAAAAGAAAAAAGCTTCAAGAAAAAGAAGATAAATTTCTTAGTTTTAAATATTTAAAACTTCAAAAGCGGGTTATAATCACCCGCTTTTTTTTATGATTGAAATCAAAAATTTATCTTTTGCTAGAGGTAATAACCTCATATTTCAAAATGTTTCCTTCAGGGTTAAACCGAATGAGCTAATGGTTTTGAAAGGTACAAATGGACAAGGTAAGACAACCTTGTTATCAAATATTGTAAATTTTTTAGATCCTCTAGCAGGTGAAATTCTCTATCATGGTAAATCAATCGATGGTCACACCGCATCACAGTATTTTTTATACATTGGTGAGAATAATTTTGCCTACGATAATTTATCCTTAAATGATAATATCAAATATTGGCTAGCTGTTCACAATGTGAATTTTTCACAGGAAGTAAGAGATAAAAGTATTAAGTTTTTATTTAGTGAGTTAAATCTCAATTTGAAATTCTATCAACTATCTTATGGACAAAAAAAGAAGTTGCAGCTGCTCTTATTAATGTTGGTAAACAAACCTGTTTGGATTTTAGATGATCCTTTTAATGGTTTAGATAAAAATACGGTAAAAAAAATAACAACTTTATTGTCAAAAAAAGTTGAAAATAATGGTTTAATAATCATTTCTAGTCATCAGGATGTATCTATTCCCAATCATAAAATTTTTCAACTCAAATGATTAAAAATTTTTTAAAGCTTATTAAAAATGAATTTACATTAATGCTAAGAGGTAGTGTTTTTACAATTGTTTTATACTCTCTTTTATTAATTGCTGCATCGATATTCTCTTTGGCTCTTAGGCATGTATCTTTTGATATAGAAATCGCAATTGCTTTTTTATGGGTTATAATTTTTTTTATATCTCTGATAAAAGTTGAAAAGGTTTATGCAACTGATTTTTCAGAACCTAAGTTGCAACAATATATTTTATCCCCCTTTGCTTTAGAGATTGTTGTATTTTTGAAAAATATAATGATTTACTTTAACTTGCTATTTTTATTTATTATTTTTTCCCCGATTATTCTTATTATTTTAGGTATTCAATTATCTTACCTACTTCCTATTAATATATTGTTAGCCTTGTCACTGCTGAGCATCATTTTTATATCTTCAATGACTGCCTCCATCACGATTTCTAAAAATAATAAATTATCGATAACAAGTGTTTTGACCTTACCCCTCTTTATACCAATTTTAATTTTTTCAATGGCGCTGACTGATGTTGTGGATTTTCAATTAAATAAAATGTATTTATTTTTCGTAGCTTATTTTTTGCTAAATTTGGCTTTTTCTCCTTTACTAACCAGTTTTGCTTTGAAAAAACTATCAGTCTAATGTTTGCAATAACCCCAAATACTTTGTCGGCTTTTCTAAATTCTATATCAAAATACATTGTGCTATTAATGATCTTACTTTTAGGATTCTCAGCTATTTTGATAACTCTTTTAGAAAATGATTACTATCAGGGGGTTTCCTTTAAGATAATGTTTATTCATGTGCCAGCGGCCTGGCTCTCCTTACTTATATTTTCAACAATGGGTATTAGTAGTATTATTGGTCTTGTATTTAAATCTCCTACTGCATTTACTATCTCCAGAGCAATTTCCCCTATTGGCCTGATAATGAGCATTATCGTTCTTGTAACAGGATCCATTTGGGGAAATCTTACTTGGGGTACATATTGGGTTTGGGACGCAAGATTAACCTCAATGCTTATTCTTTGCTTTATCTACTTGGGACATATTCTTCTGCTCTACTCTTTTGATCATTTTCAAAAAGCTGATTTTGCTGCCTCAATTTTGGCTATAATTGGTCTAATTAATTTACCAATAGTGAAGTTTTCAGTTGATTGGTGGACAACTTTACATCAAGGCAGCACAGTTTTTAGGGTTGGCGGTCCCAGCATCACTAGTGATTATTTAATAACGCTTTTAGTAAGCTTTTTTGCTTTACTTTTATTGTGTATTTATTGGTTTTCAAATATTTTTTATATAATTATTGAGAATAGAAGAATAGAAAGATCAAAATTACTTAATCAATGACAACTATTGAATTTGTATTACTAAGTTATGGCTTCTTCACTTTTGTCTGTGCTGTGACAACGATAATAATTATGCTTCTTAAGAAAAAAGTCTTTAATAGAAGCAGTGCGCATTATCAAACTCAACAATCAGATTAAGAAAAGATTTATTTTTTTAATTATTATATTTGTATGTTTTTCATCATCCATTGTATTAATTAGCTACTCGTTAAAAGATCAAATAGCCTATTTTGTATCTCCGTCTGAACTTCTTCAAATGAAAGATTTAGATAGTCGATACTTAAGAGTAGGTGGTTTAGTCAAAGAAGGTTCTTTAAAATTTGAAAATAATATTTGGGAATTTGAAATTATTGATGAAGAAAATCAATCTATCAAAGTAGAATTTTCAAAAACATTACCTAACCTAGTTGAAGAAAATAAAGGAATTATTGTTGAGGGTAGAGTTCTTAAAGAAAATTTATTTATTGCTGAAATTGTTTTAGCCAAACATGATGAAAACTACATGCCCCAAAGTGCAATTGATAAGATGCAAGAAGATGGTATTTGGAGAGGTAATTAATTGATTTCTAATCTAGGAAATTTTTTTTTATTTTTTTCACTTATTAGTATTACTGTTTTTTATACGGGTTGGTCAAAAAAAATATTTACATCTGATACAGTATTTTTGAACCTAATTTATGTCACGAGCGCCTCACCCTTTTTGGTATTAGTAATTGGCTTTGCTATATCAGACTATACTGTACTTAATATTTTTCAAAATTCTTATATTGATGATCCAATTTTCTATAAAGTAACATCGGCATGGGGAAGTCATGAGGGTTCAATATTGCTCTGGATTTTTTTAATTAATATTTATGGGATATTTTTTTTAAAAACAAATAGTAATAAAGAGATACATAAACAAATCATATTTATATCCAGCCTATTTATTTTATATTTATTAATTAGCTCCAACCCATTTCAAAAAATAGAACTTGATAAAACATTAGAAGGACTTGGCTTAAATCCTATTTTGCAGCATCTGCTATTCATAATTCATCCCCCCACACTTTTCTTAGGATATATAGGATTGATCATTCCCTTTGTCCTAGCTTCTCATATTTTAATATCAAAGAATTTTTCAGAAAATCTATTTAATCAGATGTTATTTTGGTCAAAAATATCATGGTTTTTTTTAACATTTGGAATAGTTCTTGGATCTTATTGGGCTTATTCGGAGCTTGGTTGGGGTGGATGGTGGTTTTGGGATCCTGTCGAAAACATATCTCTAATACCATGGTTGCTTAATACGGCTCTCATTCATTCACTTCAAGTCTCCATTAAAAGCAATCAGTTAAAATTGTGGTCTTTAAATTTAGCTTTATATAGTTTTATTGCAGCCGTTTTTGGTACATTTTTAGTGAGGTCAAATTTAATAGTTTCAGTTCACAGTTTTGCAACTGATCCACTAAGAGGTTTATTTTTAATTATGATAATAGCTTATTTATTCATGGTTACCGTACGATTAAATGTCAAAAGTGTTAGCTATTTTAATCAGGATACATTTAAAATTATAAGTAAAGAAACTTTTTTGCTTCTAAATAATATTTTTTTTATCGCAGCTGCTTTAACTGTTCTCGTAGGAACGATCTATCCTTTATTTAGTGAGATATTTTATAATTCATCAGTATCAATTGGGGCACCCTACTATAATTTTGCTTTTAACTTTTTGATGTCACCTATTATCTTACTCATGGCATTTGCTCCTCAAATTAAATGGGGGGAACATAAGAGAAAAAATAATCAAACTTTTTATATAATTGCTATTTCGATTTTAATAACGGCTATTGTTTACTACTTGTTAGGAAATATTTTTTTTTCACTAAGTGTGTTTATTACAATGCCTTTATTTATAAAAAGTTTCTTAGTGTTTTTTAAAAAGGCTTCCAAAGATAGAAGTTTTTTTTCACAATGGCTTGCACATTTAAGTATTGGGCTTTTTATAGTGGCTGCTGTGTACACGGAGCAGTTTGATTATGAAAAGAATATTACTTTTGAAAAAGGAGATAGTAACGAAATAGTATTGGATGAGGATACTTCTTTACTGCTTGAAAATATTAAAGATAGCGACCTTAGCAATCATCAAAAAATATCTGTTGATTTAATAGTCGTGGAAAAAAAATTAAAGTATTCCTTGTCTCCCTCTAAAAATATTTATCAACCATCGGGACAGGTGACCAATGAGGTAAGCACTGTTAACAGATATTTTGATCAATATTATGCAACAATTTCTATGATAGAAAGTGATAAAGTGTCTATAAACCTTGTTTATAAGCCCTTTATTAACCTATTGTGGATTAGTTTAATATTATTGGTCTTTTCAATATTTTTATCAATAATAAAAAGAAAATGAAAAAAAATTTATTTATTCCCTTTATTGGTCTTTTTATTTTAGCAATTTGTGCTTTCTATTATTTCAATCAAGCACCCTCTCAAAAATTAGAGGCTAAACAAGTACCGGCAGTATTATTTGATTCAAAAGATTTTTATAAGAATGAATTAATAGATATACAAAATCTTGGGGATTTTTATATCATCAATTTTTTTGCATCATGGTGTAAGCCCTGTCTAGCTGAACATCCCTTGCTCATGGAGCTACAATCAAAAGGTATAAAAATTATTGGTGTAAATTTCAGAGATGATGAAGATAATTTTATCGATTGGATAGAAGAAAACGGAAATCCTTTTGAATATATAATTCGCGATGATGGATCTATAGCATACGAGATGGGCCTCATCGGAGTACCAGAAACGTACTTTATTAACAAAAAAATAATTCAAAAGAAAATTCAAGGACCTTTATTTTATGAAGATATTGAAACTTACCTCTAATTTTTTATTAGTCATATTTTTATTAAGTTTATTTTCTATGGGTTATTCCAATGAAAATAAATTAAATGACTATTTTAAAACAATACGTTGCCTTGTTTGTGAAGGTCAAAGTATAAATGAATCAGATACTGAATTTGCAATTAATTTAAAAGAACAAATTAAGATTAAAACTAATTCTGGAATGTCTATAAAAGAAATTAATCGAGAGTTAGTTGAGATTTATGGTGAGCAAATCTCATTTAATCCCTCCAAAAATCATTTTTTGCTTTGGGTTATGCCTTTAATTTTAGTCTTAGTCATTTTTATGTTTATCAGAAATAAACTTAAGTTTTTTTATAAAAAAAAATAATTGAAACAGACTTACCTAATTAAGCTATGTGTATTAATTTTTAATTTTTTTCTTTCTTGAGATGGTAAGTGCTTATTCAAGTACCGATTAATGATACTAAACAAGCCAATTAAAACCAGAGTAAGTAAAATAAAATAAAAGCCTACAATGGGGTAAGGAACAAAAGGATTAAATGTTTTATCAGCAAAGTAACTTGCATAGTAAATTGCATCCCCTTTTTGCTGCCATGCAGGGAAGCCAGTAAAAAAAACTAGTGTCGTGGCGTGAAACATAAAAATGGCCTCATTGGTATAAGAAGGCCATGCCAAACGAAGCATAGTTGGCCAAATAATTCGTCTGAATTTTTTAATTCCTGTAAGGCCAAATGCATCGGCTGACTCTATGTCCTGACTAGGGACAGCTCGGAGTGCGCCATAAAAAATCTCACCCGCATAGGCAGATGTATTAAAAAATAATACAATGAGAGCTCCTAACCAAGCCTTGGTAAACCAGCGAGTTTCTAAAGTGATAGTGACAAAACCTAAATCAAGATCAACTCCCAGCTTAGGTAAGATTACAAATAATTCATAGGCAAAAAAGAATTGAATAAATAAAGGTGATCCCCTAAATATAAAAATGAAGGTGCGTGAAAAATTACTAAATAGCCAGAAATTTGAATTTTTGCCTAGAGCTAAAATAGTTGAAAGAAAAAACCCTAAAAGCAGTGCAAGAATAGCAAAATATATATTCCAAATCATTCCAGAACCGATCAGTACAAATTGCTCACAAAGAGTGATGTCTGCTTTAGGTAAAAGTCGCTCTCCATAACCAATAGACCTTAGACCGTAATCAGAAAGTGTTTGTAGACAGCTCATCTTAATTTGATTTTCCAGCCATTGTTGCCTGTCCTAAAGAAAGTCGAAAAGTTAGTTTATCAAAAACTAATTGTGATAAGTAAGTTAGTAATAAATAAAATATTAAAAGTACTCCAAAATACCAAGCACGCCAATCAGGGTGAGGGTATTCATATACACCTGTTTTAATTCCTCCGAGTTCTTTAGCCCAATAGACAATATCTTCAATTCCTAAAAGGAAAAGAAGTGGCGTAGCTTTGATAAGTATCATCCATAAGTTAGAAAGGCCTGGCAGAGCGTAAACCCACATTTGTTTTAAAAGTATTCTCCTAAAAATTTGACGAGGTGAAAAACCAAAAGCTTCTCCTGTTTCTAATTGAGCTTTGGGAACTGCTGACATTGCCCCCAAAAGAACATTGCCCGTAAATGCTCCAAAAACAAAACCAAAAGCTAATAAGGCAAGGGAAAAGCCATAAAAGTCATGTACCCACTCACTGGCTGAACTTAAGGGAAGTTTAGCAGCTGTACAAACGACAAAATCATTACCTTGTCTGATAGCTTCTGTGACTTCGGGACAAAGAACCTTATGGCGCAAATATTCAAACGCTTGATCAAGAGCAATTGGGATAAATAGAAAAAAAACTATATCGGGTATTCCTCTAATCATTGCAAGGTAGGTTTTGCCTAAATAACGAAATACCTTAATAGATGATCTAGACGCAATAGCTCCAGCAAATCCAAAAGCCATTGCTAATGGTGCAGCCAGGGATATCAAACCCATAACAACCAAAAAAGAAACATAAAATGACATATGTTTTACTGTGGTGATGTAACAAGAAAGCCACATCAAACCCTCTAAGGTTTTAGGGTCTGCGCAGTAACTAAACATTACTTTTACTTTCGTTATAACTTGAGGTTTGAGGAAAAAAATCTGTGATTAAAGGGTGTCTTTTTTCTGTGATGATTTCTTCAATGCCTAACTTACCAGCCAAAGGTGCATTTGTTATTCCTGAATGCATAACAGCTACATATACTCCTTTAATTTTCTCATCAAGTTGGTTTTTAAGTCGACCGATCTTGGGTCTACCATCAATAGGCAGAGGGCGCCTTCCAAGAGTGTAGCTCTCTAAAGTCATGGCACCATTATAGTTAAGCCTTGCATTCATGTCTTGAACAAGTTTTTCGGCCACCTCTTTTATATTACTCTCTTTACTTGCATCTTCATCAAACTTACCTCCAATTACTAAACGTCCTTGGTCGTCTTGTCGTGCATGAAAATCTTTTCCGGTGATGGGGTGCTGCAGTATTAATTTTGGAAGAGGTTTTGTATATGCCAAAAGTCCAAGGGTAGAGCTCATCTTGAAATTGATATTTATAGTCGAGAGTAAATCAGGGGTGCCAAGCCCAGCGGCAATAATCACCTCATCACTGTAGATGATACCTTGATCAGTTTCTACTCCGATAACCTTATTTTCCTTAAAAATAAGTTTATTAACATTAGATTTTTTTATTCGAGATCCACTAGCTTTAATTAATAAATTGGATACTTTAGAGCCTTCTATAGCTAGATCATTTTCGCCAAACCCTGCTATTTCAGGTCTGTTATAAAGATTGGGTAAATATTCCTCGAGTTTTAATTTTCTTACATCACTGACGGAATGTCCCCAACTTTGGTGCTGGGCAATAGTTTCACTCAGATCGTCTTTATCCATATCCCAAAAAAAAGCACCTTTTGAAGAACTTGTCAGATGTTTTATATCCTCTATTAATTTTGGCCAGTATTTCAAATTAGCCAACCGAAAAGCTGCATACTTTTTATCATTAGGGGAATATCCATTGACCCAACCCCAAGTGTTTCTGGTAGCTTGTTCTTTATCAGTAGAAAGTTTTCCCGTAATTTGAGTGATTTCACTTACACCTCTTAAATGAGCATGATAAGCAAATGAGGCGCCAACTATCCCTCCACCAACAATAATCATAATAGGCGGAACTTTGCGATGGCCATCAAATGGCTAATTGCATAATTGCTGAGAAAAAAAATTATAATAGGTAAATTAAAAGAATATGAAGACAGTGATACCGTCTTCATATTCATTTATTTTATTCAAATGGTCTTAAAAAGTATTAGCGTCGTTGCCAAACCACTTTTTGATCAAAGCGTTAAGAGATCCGTCTTCTTTCATAGAGCTAATAGCTTTGTCCATTGTAGCTTTCAGATCTCCATCAGATTCACGAATTCCCATTCCAACGCCGCCACCAATGGAAACTTCGCCAACATTAGCAAACTCACCACCTGACTCAGCAATAATGGAAGCAAGGTAATCACCATCTGCTAAAACAGCATCAGCTTCACCATTTTGAACTGCGGAAATAGTTTCTTCTGCAGTAGCAAATTCAACGAGGGTAGCACCACTTTCAGCAACATAGCCTGCTTGAATAGTTGCAGTCTGTGCAGCAATTACGCCACCTTCAAGGTCAACATCTGATCCACTCATACCCATATAAACTGAAGGTGATGGTGGAAAATAATCTTGTGTAAAGTCAATAACTTCGTCGCGTTCTGCTGTAATTGACATACCAGCAATAATTGTATCATAGTTACCAGATACTAAGTTAGGAATGATAGAGTCCCACTCGTTGATAACCCAAACACAATCTAAGTTTGCACGGATACAAAGCATGTCACCCACATCTTTTTCAAATCCATCAACTTCACCATTATCATTAATAAAGTTGTAGGGAGGGTAAGCTCCTTCGGTGCCCATTCTTACGGTGTCAGCATATGCAGAACTAACCATGAAGAAGGCAGCAAGAGCTGACAGTATTATTTTTTTCATAATTTTCTCCTTTAATTTGTTTTTATTCTTCCTCTATAAATTGAATAATTACTACGAGAAAATATAAACTAAAATGCATGAAAATAATAAACTTTTTATAGAGATGAGTTAAGGTGATGAATAATAAAGAATATCAATGAATTAGAAAAGATGAGATATTAGGTAAGAAATGAAGATATTAGAATTAAGCAATTTACAGAAAAGTTTTGGTGATAATGAGGTGTTACAAGGCGTTGATTTGCTTGCTAATCAAGGTGATGTCATCAGCATTATTGGGAGTTCTGGATCGGGAAAAAGTACACTTTTAAGATGCATTAATTTTTTAGAAACTCCTAACTCAGGAATAATTGATGTCTGTGGGCAAATTATAGATTGCCAAAAAGTGGATTTAGTCAATCCCAACAAAGACCTTCAATCAAAAATTGTCTCTATTCGGAAAAATTTAGGAATGGTTTTTCAAAGTTTTAATCTTTGGTCTCATATGAATATTTTAGAAAATATTATCGAGGCACCTATCAATGTATTAGGGAAAGATAAAGTGGAGTCTGAGGCTGAAGCCATGGAGTTACTCAAACTGGTGGGAATAGAAGAAAAGGCTCAAGAGTACCCAGCTCATCTATCCGGTGGGCAACAACAAAGAGCAGCTATCGCTCGAGCTCTTGCCATCTCTCCTGAAATATTATTATTTGATGAACCCACTTCGTCCCTAGACCCTGAGTTAGTAGATGAGGTTTTATCTGTCATGCGTAAATTAGCAGAAGGCGGAAAGACAATGTTAGTGGTAACTCACGAAATGGAATTTGCACGAAAAGTTTCTAACAACGTTATCTTTTTGCATAATGGATTAGTCGAAGAGCAAGGACATCCTGACACAGTTTTTACAAATCCCCAATCAGAGCGGTGTCGTAATTTCTTATTTAATAGACGCGAATGACAAATTTTTATAATTTATCCTCGTGAATTCACTGTTACTATTTTTAGTAAGAATAATAGATTTCTATACGCTTATAGTTTTCTTTTATGTTGTTGTATCGTGGTTGTTTCACTTCAATATACTCAACAGCCAAAATGTCTTTTTATGGAAAGTCTATGAGAGCTTTCAAAAACTTACAGATCCTCCGCTAAATTACATTAGAAGGTATTTACCAAACTTGGGCGGGATTGATATCTCACCCGTGCTATTGATATTGATAATTTATTTATTGAAAGATTTACTAATTGAATATTGGCCTCGAGGTCTATAAAGGAGAAAAAAAATGGCAGACATTATTGACGGAAAAGCTTTTGCAGCAAAAATTAGAGCAGAGGTTAAAGAGGATTCAGACAAATTAATTAGTCAAAAACAAGTAGATCCGTGTTTAGCCGTGGTTTTAGTGGGAGAAAATCCTGCCAGTAAGGTTTATGTGGGTCAAAAGTCGAAAATGGCGAAAGAATGCAATATTAAAACTAAAGATTACAAGTTAGATGAGAGCACCGATCAAGAGACACTCCTAAAGCTTATCGAAGATCTCAATAACGATAGTACAGTTCACGGGATACTGGTTCAACTCCCTCTGCCTAAACAGATCGATGAGAGAAAAGTGATTGATACTATTGTGGTAGAAAAAGATGTTGATGGTTTCCATGCTATTAACGCGGGAAGACTTTCTATTGGGGGAGATATGTTAAAAAAAGCTTTTATTCCCTGTACGCCTTTAGGATCTTTGTTGCTTTTAAAAGACCAGGTAGATGATCTTAAAGGAAAAAATGCTGTTGTAGTGGGAAGATCAAATATTGTGGGAAAGCCTATGTCTCAATTACTGATTGAGGAGTCGTGCACTGTCACTATTGTTCATTCCAAAACAAAAGATATTGAAACTGTTTGCGCGCAAGCAGACGTAGTCGTTGTAGCGGTGGGTCGCCCCGAGATGGTTGATGCTAAATGGTTAAAAGAAGGCGCTGTTGTCATTGACGTGGGTATTAATCGTATACCTGTCACTAAAGAAGATGGGAGTGAGGGAAGTAAAATTGTCGGAGATGTCGATTTTGCCAGTGCCTCAGAAAAGGCTTCTAAAATTACACCTGTTCCAGGAGGTGTGGGCCCCATGACAATTGCTTGCTTATTAAGAAATACTGTGACCTCCGCTTACCGTCATGCAGGTCTTGAAGATCCAAGATCTATTTAGATAAAAAAGATTAGGTTTTTATTTTTCCAGAGATGGTACCACCTGGACTAGTTACTAATCCCTGCTCATCGATTACCACGGGACCAGAGACAGGGTCGGTGACACCGAGCTCGGGGCTAATTTCCTCTAAGATATCTCTTATGGTATCGAGGTAGGCAATCATTTGTTGGCGAGCATTGGCTAAGCTGCCTTCATCAACCCATTCGACTACGCTGCAATATGAGCGATCTCCAGTTTTAATAACTTTTCTTGAAATAACACCTTCTGGATTTATAAATTTTTTCATCGATTCCGTAAAATTGGACTCTTCACCTTCTTTAACTATAAATTTAACAACACTAATGAATTTGCTCATATTCAGATTTTATTAATATTTTCAACAAAAACATCTCTTATTATAGTATTTAGAAGAAAATATGGCCCATTTTGGGTTCTTTAATAGACCCATTTTAGGTTATACTATTATATTATTATCACATGGATAAAGAAATAGATTCAAACCAAGACGAAAGAGCAAGTTATAGTCAGGCGGCTTACTCCTGGCTTATGCTCATTACTGGTTATTATAAGAGAGTTAATGATGATTTGGATATCAATATGGATGAGATGATGACTTTAAATACTGTCTCTGCTCACTGGTTATATAAGATAAATTCAAAGAACAATAAATCATTTAGTGATTTGGTAGATATGTCTGATGAAGATATTAAAAAATATTTTTCAGGTTCTCGACTGTCAATATTGAGTATTGCCAATATCTTAGGTCAACCAAAGGAGTCTACCAGAAGACGCGTTCAAAAACTTATCGACTATCAGCTTTTAAAAAAAGATGAGAATAACGGCATTATGCTCGGAGAAAATTATACTAGTTTGGTAAATAAGTTTGCAGATAAAACTGCAGCAGAGTTGTACAAGCTTACTACTCGTTTAGGCAAGATAAAATGGTACCAAAAAAAGGAAGAAGAAACTTTATAAATTGTAATGAGACAATTAATTAAATTTTCTTTTTTTGATGCTGGAAATTCTGTTTTTCCCATGCTTGTCTTATCGGCCCTCACATCGAGTTACTTTGTAAATCATATAGTAGCTGACGAACAACTTGGTACAGCCTTATGGCAACTAACAATTGGTATTGCAGGAATTTTTATAGCATTTGCGATGCCTTACATTGGCAATGCGGCAGATAACATGATCAATGGGCGTCTAAAACTTTTAAGATTATTTACTTTTTTATGTATCTTATTTGTTGGTTGTTTTTATTTTATCCTTCCCAACCAAGAATATGTTTTAACGGCTCTTGTTATTTTGTTTTTGGGAAGTGTTACCTACGAGGCATCTAATAGTCTTTATAATTCTATCATGAAAAATTGTGCCACAAATAATCTCACACTTAGCTCTGGTATTGGATTTGGAACTGGGTTCTTAGGAGGTGTCTTAATATTAGTTTTATTGCTCTATACCTTAATATTGCCTCAACCAAATTTGTTTGGCATTAGCATGGATAATTATCTCCATTTGAGATTTGCTCATATAATTTTAGCTTTTTGGTTTTTAGTATTTTGTCTTCCTTTGTTATATTTTTCTCAGTTAACTCAAGAGACTGCTATTTCTAAAAATAAAATCTCTCAGAAAATAAAAAGTCTAATTTGGGATAAAGGGCTCACAAATGTTGGGAAATATTTAATAGCAAGAATGTTATACATGGATGGTCTAATTATTGTATCTACCAGCGTTGGAATTTTTGGCACCTCAGTTATGGGCCTCTCCATCAGCCAAATATTAATGGTAGCAATTATTGCTAATATTTCTGGGGCTATTGGCTGTTATTTATTTGGTGCAAGAGCCAAAAATGATAAAAATACAATTATTATAACCCTACTAATTCTCTCTTTCATAGTGGTGCTTATTTCCATTAACAAAAATCCCAATGCATATATCGTATTAGTAGTAGCCGGTACTTTTTTTGCAGGACCTCTACAAAGCTCAAGCA
The DNA here is from genome assembly GCA_902521155.1 of uncultured Alphaproteobacteria bacterium. Taxonomy (GTDB): domain Bacteria; phylum Pseudomonadota; class Alphaproteobacteria; order HIMB59; family HIMB59; genus HIMB59. Next base: position 13,292 of record CABYQR010000016.1, read on the forward strand.
GAGTGGTGATGGCCAACCTTATCCCAAATGAAACTCAAGGTTTGGGATTTGGATTGTTTACATTTTCAGGTAAGGCTACTGCCTTTATAGGCCCCGTATGTGCAGCCGCACTAACTTTTTTAATTTCTCAGAGGGCTGGTTTTGCCTTCTCCATTGTTTTATTAGTATTAGGGGCTTTCTTGATGTTGAAAGTATCCTATGAGAATAACTAAATATTTATAATTTTATCTCTAGTGAGAAAAAATTCTTCTTTTTTTATTGTGTTAGAGAGACCAAAATAAACAGGTGGTTTTTTTAAACATCTTTTATATGACTTTAAAAAAGTAGAGTATGGTGTGTAACAAATAGATGGGGTTTGTAAGATCCCTTCCCAACAGAACGTTTTTAATTCAGCATTTTTGTCTTGAATTTTAAATTTTGATAAATCCATGCATTCGAAAAGATTTTTTAAACAAATTATAAAATAATCTAGAGATATTTCAGGACTTTCCATATCTGGAAATAGAGAGGGTGAGTTTCTATCTGTAATTTCATTAGCTTTTTCTAAATATTGACATTGCTTGGCGATGATGGAAAATTCTTCAAAAATGGAAGTGCTTGTAATATCTCCACCTTCACTATCTTTGAGAATAATTTCAGAAGGAGACATTTCTTTTTTGACTTTTGTTTTTTTTAACGAGTTATTTATTTCTTTTTTAATTTTTTGACAATGTTTCTCTATTTGCCTGAGGCTTTGTGAGAGAGATTTTATCATTTGATGATTCATAATTTTTTTATTTTGAATGGAATAGAGGCAATCTATGCCCTCTAATTCTTCAGAAATTTTTTGAAATTCAAGTTTTTGATAGGGTTTAATTATAGATTTTAATTTTGAAAAGATTTTAATGTCGGAGGCTCTCTTGTACTCCATGATATCTTGAAATTTTTCAAAATCAGATATATTTGAACTTTTAAAATGCAATCTATCTTGCATGGCCTCATCTATTTCTTTAATTTCAAGGTGATCGAAGGTTTTATTTCTTTCCTGCTCTTCTATCCATTTTAATTTAAAAAAAGAACTAGGGGATCCTATATTTTTGTTATTCTTAGGTTTCGTGTCCTTCAGCGTTTGATGCAAGATAATCATTTTATTATTGATAATATTACATTGATTTTGTTGACTTTTTGCTAATTTAAGGCCCAAAATGAGCACTTTATTTAGAAGCTAAGCTCTCTTATGAGAGTCGCGATAGTAAAGTCTCTAAATTGATTAAAAAAGCTATAGGGTTTAACACCTATATTCATGACACCCGCTATTTTGTTATCTAGGAGTTTATTATCTTGCAGAATTTCAAGGGTGACTTTGTAGTAAGCTTGTTCCGATTGAATACCTCCTTCAGAATTTTCTTTGGCCGCTATAGGCCCCCCGTAAATAGAAGTCACTAGAGGATATAAATTAAAGTTATCAACCGGTGCTTTACTGATATCAGAAATAGCAGCTGTAATTTTGGAACGGTCAGCAGAAGAGGGAATAAAAGTTGTTATTTTAGATTGATCAAGTGAAGAAATTTCTTTTTCTGAAAGAAAAGCAATCAATTGATAAGATTGTTTATTCACTAAAGAAAGCATAGCTATATCTTCATTCAACCATTGATTTTTTTTCATTTTATTTAAATAAGAAATTTCTCCATCAAAAGGGGCTTTAATTGCTAATGAATTTTTAATTTTGTATAGGTTCTCAAGTTTAATTGAGATTTTTTGTTTTTCACTTTTTAAAGGTAATAGATTTGCTCTATTTGTTTCTGCATCCAGAGCATTATTTATTTTTATAGAGACTAAATCGAGTTCTTTAGTTGTTATCTTGATTTGAGAGTTAAGAGCAGGTGAAGTTAGTTTAATTAAGTTTTGATTTTTTTTTACTTTTTGTTTTTCTGTAATATAAATATCTAAAACCTTGGAATTTATTGGGGGATAGATTTCTATAAATTTTTCAGATTGATATATTGCAGGAATATTTTGATAATTCTTCCACGGGTAAAACAACACAAAGGATAAAATTATCAAAATAGTAATTGATCGAAACAATTGAAGAGATAAAATTAAATAAGATCGAAATCTCCACCATTCTCTAATTTCTCGAAGAATTGGTAGAGCTATAAACCAAAAGATTTCGACAACAAAAAGAAATATTCCCAAAAGCTTAAAGGCGAAGTGATATACAAGAAAGGCTATTCCTAAAAAAAAAAAAAAACGATATATCCACGTCGACCATGCATACAAAATAATTAAATTTTGTTTTCCAATATTCATTTGTTCCGGTGCTTTTAAATTAAAACCAAATAACCACTTTCTGAGCTTCCATTTAGCCAAAGCAAAAGCACGGGGTTGCAGGTTTTCTATTTTGAGATAATCGGCGAATACATAATAGCCATCAAACCTCATAAAAGGGCTGATATTTATTAATAATGACGATATCCAACCTGTAGTGGCCACAAAAAATGCAATACTTTTCAACATTCCTGGCTCAGCTATACCCCATAAAAATGTTGCTACTAAAGCCAAATGCAGTTCTGTTGAAATTCCTGCAAAGTTAATGGTCAGCCTTTTCTTATGATCTCTCAACCTCCAGGCATTAGTGTTGTCAGTATATAAAAAAGGAAAAAATACTAGAAAGGCAATGCCCATAGAATTTACATTGCACCCA
>CABYQR010000017.1 GCA_902521155.1 uncultured Alphaproteobacteria bacterium
TTCTCTCACACACAAATAGATAAAGAATTTGAAACCTTTATATCCAAGCTAAGAAGAAAAAATTTATCTTTCTCAAGTATCAACAGAAAAGTATCTGTAATTAAAAACTTTTTAAAATTCTTACAGTCTGAAAAGATTATTGATCAGGTAAATCTTGATAAATTTGAATCTTTAAAGAATTCAAAGAAGATACCTAAAGCTATTACTAAAAGTCAAATAGATGAAATTTTTAATTTATTGAATAATTCAAAATCTAAAAATGGCAAAATTTATGTAATGGTATTAAGATTAATGTTCCTCTCCGGTTTAAGAGTATCTGAGGCATTAAATATAAAATGGACTGATTTAAATACTAACGATTTTTCAATAAATATTTATGGTAAGGGTTCAAAAGAAAGAAAAGTTTATTTGACACAAGACTTTTCAAATCAACTATTCCTTTTAAAAAGTAATTCAACTTTTATCTTCCATATTAAAAATAAACCCATTTCAACAAGAACTATAAATAAATTTTTAAATGACTCTTTTAAGAACGGTATAATTAATAAATCACTTTCTTCTCATATTTTTAGACACTCTTTTGCCACAACTATGTTAGAAAATAATGCTGATATTAGGCACATCCAAAAATTATTAGGGCACTCCAGTATATCTACGACTGAAATATACACTAAGGTCGCTAAATCTTTGAAAAAAAATGTTTTAGACTCTTATCATCCACTAAAAAATAAATTATAGTCTTCGAAATGTTTTACTTAGATTTTGAAGAAAAATTAGAAAAATTAGAAGCTGAAAAAAATTCTCTATCTAAATTATCAGATGAAAGTGGTATAAATATAGATTCCAAAATAAAAATCCTAGAAGAAAAAGAAACTCTAGAACTAAAAAAAATTTATTCCAATTTATCTCCTTGGCAGATTGTAAAAATTGCAAGGCATCCTAACAGACCCAAAACTACTGATTATATAAAAAATATCTTTACTGACTTTACTTCTTTATTGGGAGATAGGCTCTACTCAGAGGACAGTTCTATTATATCAGGATTTGCTTTCTTAGACGGAGCACCTGTGTTGATACTTGGTACAGAAAAAGGGCATGATATGAATACGAGAATCAAACATAATTTTGGTATGGCTAAACCTGAAGGCTACAGAAAGTCTCAAAGAATTATGAAATTGGCGTCAAAATTAAAAATTCCACTTATTTGCTTTATTGATACTTCTGGGGCTTATCCTGGTAAAGATGCTGAAGAGAGAGGGCAGGCTGAAGCTATAGCTCAATCTATGAAAGTTGCTCTAAATTGTGAAGCTCCATGTATTTCAATAATTATAGGAGAAGGGGGTTCCGGCGGAGCCATAGCATTAGGTACAAGTGATAAAGTCTTAATGTTAAGCAATTCTATTTACTCAGTTATTTCACCTGAAGGATGCTCATCAATTTTATGGAAATCTTCTGAATATGCAGAAGTAGCATCAAACTCTTTAAGAGTTACGGCTCAGGATTGTTTAAAATTTAAAATTATTGATGAGATAATTGAAGAACCAATAGGTGGAGCTCATAGAAATCAACAAGTAATAAGTGATGATTTGAAGAGATCTATATTAAAAAATCTCAAATTATTAGAAGAAATAAGTATAAATGAATTGATAACCAAAAGAAATAATCGTTACTTAGATTATTCACCCTAGACTTACTTTTCCATGACAGTGCTTATATTTCTTTTTCGATCCACAGGGGCAAGGTTCATTTCTACCAATTTTTTTTGGATTTAGAACATTGTCTTCTATTTTATTTTCAGTTTTTTGATCTTTGTTTTGGATATTCATATTATTTAAAACTAGAACCATTTGCTTTTGAATTTCATAAATTAATTGATTAAAAGCACCAAAAGATGCTTTCCTAAATTCGTTTACAGGGTCTTTTCCACCATAACCACTTAGACTTACAGATAATCTAATATTATTAAGTTCTTGGATGTGGTTATGCCAATTCCTATCTAGAATTGTTAAGCTAACTGATTTTAAAATCTGCTCATATGCTAAATTATAGTTTTCCGTATTATCTTCTTTTATTTTCTTAAAGGCATCTAAGTATTCTAATTTATTATTAAAATCTATATTATTAAGAAAAGGAAGAGTCTCAGCAAAGTTTTTTATTTCCTCTTCTTCTCCTTCAAGAAGATTGCTAATAAACTCATCTTCAGTTTCTGCAATAAAATTGAAAATATCTTCACCAATTATAGTCTCTCTTTTTGAGTAAATTATATTTCTTTGCTTATCAATTATGTTATCAAATTCAAGAAGTTGTTTTCTAATATCGAAGTTGTGACCCTCAACTCTCTTTTGAGCCCGCTCAATAGATGAAGTTAACCATTTATGTTCAATAACCTCTCCCTTTTTTAATCCAAGTGTAGATAACATCGATTTTAACTTTTCAGAACCAAATATTCTCATTAGGTCATCTTCAAGAGATACAAAAAAAATACTTTCCCCAGGGTCTCCTTGTCTTCCAGATCTTCCTCTTAGTTGATTATCTATTCTTCTACTCTCATGTCTTTCCGTTCCAAGAATACAAAGCCCACCTAGTTCTATAACTTTATTATAATCATCTTCGATGAAATTTTTATCTATTTCAGGGTTGCCTCCAAGTTTTATATCCGTACCTCTACCTGCCATATTTGTAGCAACAGTTATTTGAAACGGTTTTCCTGCCTGAGCTATAATTTCAGCTTCATTTTCATGATTTTTTGCATTCAATACATTATGTGGAATATCTGATTTTTTTAATAATTCAGAAATAAAATTTGATTTTTCAATAGAGGTAGTTCCGATAAGTAGCGGTTGACCAGATGAATATTTAGTTTTAACTAATTCTAAAACAGCTAAATATTTTTCATCACTAGTTTTGTAAATTTGATCATTTTGATCTTTTCTGATCATTTCTTTGTTAGTTGGTATTTCAATGACATTTAGTCCATAAATTTCCATTAGCTCTTCAGACTCAGTTAAAGCTGTACCTGTCATACCTGAAATTTTTTCATACTTCTTAAAATAATTTTGAAAAGTAATGCTGGCTAATGTAATACTTTCTGACTGAATTTTGACGTTCTCTTTAGCTTCTAAAGATTGATGTAATCCTTCCCCAAACCTCCTACCTTGAGATAGTCTTCCAGAGAATTCATCTATTACAACAATTTGATCATCTTTGACAATATAATCTTTATCTTTTTCATATAGAAATCTTGCTTTTAATGATTGATTAATTATTTGATATGCCTCAAGATTTTCATTATCAAACAAACTATTGCCTTTTAAGTAATTAATTTTTTTTAGGTTAAATTCAATTTTTTTGATGCCACTATCTTTTAATAAAACATTTTTTCTTTCCTCATTAATTTCAACATCTTCTATTATTAAATCTTCAGTTATTTCATAACATAATTTAAATAATTGGATTGGCGTTTTTACAGGACCAGAAATCCCTAAAGGGGATCTTGACTCGTCAATGAGAACTGAGTCTGCCTCATCAATTACAGCTATTTGAAGTTCACTCTGCATTTTTGTAGAATTATTAGATCTTAGGTTGTCTCGCAGGTAGTCAAAACAAAATTCATTATTATTTCCATAAACAATATGTGACTGATAACTTTTAACTTTTTCTTCGATGGATTGGTCATTTTGTATAAAAGAGTTTGAGATATTTAAATATTCATAAACAGGCCCCATCCAAAGAGAGTCCCTTTTAGCTAAATAATCATTAACTGTAATTAGATGTACTCTTTTTCCCAAAACAAAGTTGAGAATAATGGGAATAGTGGCAACCAAGGTTTTACCCTCTCCTGTTTTCATTTCAGCTATTAATCCGAAGTAAAGAGCAATACCTCCAATTATTTGAGAGTCAAAATGTCGTAAACCAATTGATCTATGTGAAACCTCTCTTGTTATAGCGCTTATGACGCAAAGGTCTCTTTCATCTAATTCTTTTTTTTTTTCTTGAAAATAGCTTTCCCTTAAATCAAATACTTTTTTTATAAGTTGTTCTTTAGGTAATTCTTTAATTTCATTTTCTAATACATTTACTTTTTCTAAGTACTTTCCAGATATTTCATTTATTAATTTAGAGTTTTTTTTTGAAGAAAAAAAATTGTTAATTTTCTGAAACATAAAATAGGATTATACTAATTAAAAATTATTTCCATGAGGTAAATGTGGCAATTTCAAATTCAACAGGTATATATTTATATTTATCAATAATTTTAGAAAATACAGAATAAGTCTTAGTTAAGAACTCCTTTTTAAATCTAGGAACATTAATATTATAGTTTGAAATACCAAATTCTTTAAAATCTTCTCTTAATTTATCAAAAGATCGATAATTTAGTTCGATCATCTCTGTACCAACTACTATTTCTTTAAAATTATTTTGATTTAATTTTTCAATTATTCCAGGAACATCGTGAAAAGGTCCAAAACGATTAAACACTCCATTAAATATATTTTCATCTATTTCCATAAAAATCTTCTTTATAGTTCTCATGGAGTTAGGCGTAAGTAAGTTAAAGCAAAATAAGCCATCTTTAAGTAATTTATTGTAAATTATTATTAGGCTTAGATCTAAATTTATAGCAAAATCAATCTGGGTACTAAAATTAGAAAATATACCTTCATATTTATTATTATTTTCATTTATTGTTTCAAAATTGCATATATCTATCTTATTAAGTTTGTTACTTTTAAAATTATTAATATCATCAATAAATAAACTTTTTTCAAATCTTTTATTTACAAACTGTAACTTATTTTTAATTAAATCGCTTCCGGCCTGAGATAGAATATTATCTTTCTTTTTATATAATTTAGTTCGATATTTTTTATTTTTTAAATTAAATTTATTCATTTTGTGATATGTTAATTTACCATGATATCAAGATTTAATTTAGATCAAAAAAGATTAAATTATTATGAAGATTTAGAACAGTTTAATAAAGATTTTATCAATATAAATTCCTCTGATAATAAAATTGAATTTACCCATGAAGTCGACAAACCTACTGTCTTATTAAATAAAGACAAAACCTTGAAATTAAGTATTTATAAAAATGGCAAAGAATTAAGCTATATTTTATTTTCAAACCATAGTATTTCTATTCTTCCTAATGAAAAGATTAAAATTCATAAAGCTTTAAAAGATTTTTCAAAGTATGAAATTTTCAACTTAAATATTGAATGAGACTATCACTAATTCAACTAACTGTTGGACCAAGTTTTGAGGAAAATTTTAAAAAATCACAAAATTTAATAACTCAAAGTCTTCAAAGTGAGCCTGATTTTATTTTATTTCCTGAACATTTTTTATTCTTATCCAATAAAAAAAAAATTTCATTTACATTAAAACACCCTGCAATAGTTTTTTTTCAAGAATTTGCAATTAAATATAAAGTTAATATTTTGCTTGGTTCTTTGCCAATTAATGAAAACAATAAAATATTCAACAGATCCATCGTTATTGATTTAAATGGAAATTTAATTTCACAATATGATAAAATTCATATGTTTGATGTAACCTTGAACAATAATGAAACATATAATGAAAGTGATACTTTCACTCCAGGAAATAATTTAAAGACATTTAAAGTAGATGACTGCTTAATGGGTCACTCAATATGTTACGATCTTCGTTTCCCTAAGCTTTATAGAGCCCTCGCGAAGAAAGGTGTAAAGATAATAGTCATTCCCTCTGCGTTTACGTATACCACCGGTAAAGCACATTGGCATACTTTAGTCCGTTCAAGAGCAATAGAAAATGGTGTTTTCATAGTGGCTCCCAATCAATGGGGAATAAACATTGAAAGAAGGTCTACCTTCGGGCATAGCATGGTAGTTAATCCCTGGGGAGATATCATAGTTGAAGCTAAAGATGAAGAGACAGTTTTAAATTGTGAAATTGACATTAGTGATGTTGAAGCATATCAACAATCTATCCCTGTTTTGAAAAATGATGTTGATTTAATTTAATATGAAATTAATAAAAAAAAAATTTAACATTCTTTTTAAATATTATGATTAAGTTTGATCTTAAATGTGATGTTGGCCATATTTTTGAAGCTAGTTTTGATGACTCTAAATCTTTTGATTTTCAAAGAAAAAAAAAATTAATTGAATGCCCGTACTGCTTATCTTGTAAAATTACAAAATCAATAATGGCTCCAAATGTCTCATCCAAATCTAATAAGAATAAAAAAATTTATAAGAACCAAGAGAAAGTTTTTGCAACATATGATAAGCAAATTAAAAAATTAAAATCTGATATTGAAAAAAATTTTACTTATGTTGGAAATAAATTTCCTGAAGAAGCAAGAAAAATATATTATGGAGAAGTAGATGATAAATCTATATATGGTGAGGCAACAGAAAAAGAGAGTAAAGAACTCTTAGATGAGGGTATTTCTTTAATTAAACTTCCTTTTGATAAAAAAGACAAAATTAAAAAAAAGAATTAATTTTTAATAGTGGCAAAATAATTTATTAAATCTATCTCTGATAATCTAAAAGATTTCAGAAGAGGATTATAACTCAAACCTTGTACGTTTAATAACTCAAGACCATTTTTATTAGATAGTGTTCGGATCTCAGAGGGTTTCAAAAATAGTTTTGGATCATGGGTATTTTTAGGTAATAGGTTCAATAAATTTTCAGCAATATTTATTGACATAAATGTTGATATTTTATTCCTATTTAATGTTGATAAAAAGACTATCCCATTTGTCTTTAATATTTTAGGAAAATATTTAAACAAAAACTCTCTTTCATTTAAAGATAAATGTTCTAAAAATTCAAAAATAAATATTACATCAAATTTTTTTTTATTTTTTCTCAAGAAATCTTGAAAGTTTGAATTTATTAATTTGTAATTTTTTTTATTTTGAAATTGAAAATTCTTTACAAGATCAACTCCGGAACATATAGAACCTAATTCATAGTAATTATGCAAAAACTTCCCAGTTCCACATCCAAGGTCAAGGATATGCCGATTTTTAAAGAAATTATAGATATTAGGTCTCCCATCCAAAGATATTATTTTACCCATATATTGATGTCTTACTGACATCATTTGCTCAAGCGGTTTATAGTATTTAGAGTTTATATTTTCCATAATCTTTACTTAATAAAACTTAAAGGTATATTACCCTAATTTATGAAAGTAAAAGTCTTAAAATTTGGTGGAACTTCAGTTGGAACTATTGAGGCAATAAAAAGATCTGCTTCTATAATCTCTAATTGGTCCAAGAAAAATAAAGTTATTGTTGTTCTTTCAGCAATGGCAGGTGAAACAGATAGGCTAATTAACTTATCTAAATCCTTTTCTAAGACACCAAATCCTATTGATTATGATAATGCTATTTCAACTGGAGAAAATGTTTCATGTGCTTTAATGTCAATTTACTTAAATAGTATTAAAATTAAGTCAAAATCATTATTAAGCTGGCAAGTTCCTATCCATACCTCTAATGAACATATGAAATCAAGAATATTAAATATTGAAGTTGATAAAATTTTAAAAGAATTAAAAGTTAATGATGTTTTATTAGTGCCTGGTTTTCAAGGAATTAATTCAAAGTATGAAATTACAACTCTAGGTAGAGGTGGATCTGATACTAGTGCCGTAGCTGTAGCGGCAGCTTTTAATTCAGAATGTATAATTTATACAGATGTTGAGGGCGTTTATACAACCGATCCAAACTTAGTAAAGAACGCAAAAAAGATACCTCAAATATCATATGAAGAAATGCTTGAATTAGCTTCCCAAGGAGCTAAAGTTCTCCAAACTCGTTCAGTTGAATTAGCTATGAGAAAAAAAACTAAGTTAAGTGTTAGATCTTCCATTAAACCAAATAAATCTGGCACTCTTGTCACTGAAGAAAACAGTACGCTAGAAAATAATACAGTAAGCGGTATAGCCTACTCAAAAGATGAAGCAAAGATTACCTTATCAAAGGTATTAGATAAACCTGGAGTTTCATCTAGAATTTTTGGACCACTGTCAAAAGGAAATATTAATGTTGATATGATCCTTCAGAATGTTTCTCAAGATGGTAAATATGCTAATTTATCTTTTACCTTACCAAGAGGAGATCTTGAAAAAGCTTTAAAAATTTTAAAAAAAGAAAAATCGAGCATAGGCTATAGAAAAATTAATTCTTCAAATAATATCTCAAAAATATCGGTTGTAGGAGTTGGAATGAGATCACATGCTGGAGTTGCTCAAACTTTATTTGAAACATTGGGTAATAATAAAATTAATATCCAAGTAATAACCACTTCTGAAATAAAGATTAGTATCCTTATAGATGACCAATTTACTGATTTAGCCGTTCAGAAGCTCCACCATGCTTATAAGTTGCATAAGTAATATTTAAAAAACTTGATTTCAATTAAAGAAGCCAGATTAAAAAAAGGATTATCAATCTCGGAGCTAGCAAATTCTTTAAAGTTAGACATTAAATTAGTTCAACTTCTTGATGATGACACTGAAATACCCGACAAGTTCAAAGCTTATAGATCTTCATATAGAAGATCAATATATAACTACCTAGGTTACAAAATACCTTTCACTAATTATTTTCAAGATTCTCCTTACAACTATAGTAAATTTTTACTAACTTCTTTCTTTTTAATATTTTCTTTAGTCATTTTATTTTTTTCATCATTTAATATTTATAATAAATTCAATAACAAGATAGGTAATAAGAATTTCGAAAAAGATAAAATTTATGAAGATACTCTGAATTTTGTTTCCAAAAACAATTTGGAAAATATTAATGACAAAGACTTTATTAATTTATTAGTCCCTTTAAAAAGGACCAATTATTCACAAACATTTATATTACATACAAATAATTTAGGCCCAATTTACTATAAAATTAAATATATTGATAAGAAAACCATACAATTTGGTGAATTATTACAGCTTAATAAAATAGAATTAAATTTAAATAATGATTTTTTAATTGATTTATCTAATATTGCGAATATTGATAAAATTATTTACCGGGGTATAGAAATTAAATTAAAGAATAACTATCAATTTTATCTTAAGGATTTTGATATAAATAAACTGGAAACATTATTGTGAATTACACTCATTCTATAGAGAGAAAAAAGACTAAAAAAATTAAATTAGGCAATATTGAAATAGGTGGTGATGCACCTATAGCTGTTCAGACTATGACGAATACTTTAACTCATAATATTGATGCAACTCTTAAACAAATTTCTGAGATCGAAAATGAAGGTTGTGACATAGTAAGAGTTTCAATTCCTGATGAAGCATCTTCAAAAGCTTTAAAATCAATCATCCCTCATATAAAAATACCTTTAATAGCAGATATTCATTTTCACTACAAAAGAGCGTTAGAGGCTGCTGAAAATGGTGCACATTGCTTAAGAATTAATCCTGGTAATATAGGATCTAAAGAAAGAGTTAGTGAGGTTATTGAGGCTGCTAGGCAAAATAATATCCCTATAAGAGTTGGGGTAAATGCTGGTAGCTTGGAAAAACAAATTTTAGATAAATACAAAAGCCCTACTTCTGAGGCTTTATTTGAAAGTGCTAAACTAAATATTCAATTACTAGAAGATTTAAATTTCGATAATTTTAAAATAAGTGTTAAAGCTTCAAACATTTTTACAAGTGTAGAGTCGTATCAAATGCTTTCTAATTATTGTAATTATCCTTTGCACTTAGGCATTACAGAGGCAGGAAGTTATTTTAGTGGCTCAATTAAATCCTCAATTGGTTTGGGTATGCTTCTCTATCAAGGTATTGGGGATACGATAAGAGTCTCATTATCCGATCACCCAACACAAGAGGTAAAAGTAGGTTTTGAAATGCTTAAATCATTAAATTTACGTGATTACGGAGTAACAATAATCTCATGCCCATCCTGCGCAAGACAAAATTTTGATGTAATTGAAACTGTAAAAAGTGTTGAGAGTCAATTATCACATATCAAAAAACCCATTACAGTTTCAATCATAGGGTGCGTCGTTAATGGGCCAGGAGAGGCAACCATGACAAATATAGGTATTACTGGTGGTGGTAAGGACACTCATATGATATATGTAGATGGAGAAAAATCGCATCGAATTCATAACGAAAATTTAGTTGAATATTTAGTAAAAACTATAGAAGAAAAAGTAAATCTTATTCACCAATAAATATGAGTAATAATATTTTACCAGTAAAAGGAACCCACGATATTTTTGGCTTAGATATGGAAAAGTATAACTTTATTGTCGATAAGTTTAATATGATATCTGCTAAATTCAATTTTCAATCAATTCAAACACCTATCATTGAACATCAGGAACTGTTTTCACGCTCTGTAGGGGAGGATACGGACATTGTGTCAAAAGAAATGTACTCATTTGTCGATAAAGGGGATACGACAATTTGTTTAAGACCAGAAGCAACCAGTAGTCTAGCAAGATTTGCAGCCTCTAACTATCAATCAGGCCAGATGAAATTTTCTACTCATGGACCTATGTTTAGAAGAGAACGACCTCAAAAAGGGAGATATAGGCAGTTTCATCAAATTAATATTGAAAATATTGGTGAAAAGTCCTCATATATTGATTTTGAGATAATTTTAATTGCCTCCACAATACTTAAGGAAATAGGATTAGAAGCAGATCAATATACGTTATTAATTAACTCTTTAGGATCGCCCGAAGATCAAATAAATTATTCAAAAATATTAAGTGGATATTTAAATCAATATAAAAAAAATTTATCTGAGACTTCTTTAACAAGGCTTGAGAAAAATCCTCTTAGGATTTTAGATAGCAAAGATGAAAGTGATAAAGAAATCCTTCTTAATGCTCCAAAAATTAATGACTATTTATCAAAAGAAAGTCAAAATTTTTTCAATGATATAAAATTAATGCTTACTGATAACAATATTCTATTTAAAGAAGATGAAAAATTAGTAAGAGGTTTAGATTATTACACACACACAGCATTTGAGTTTCAAACTAATGAAGAAAAAAGACAAAATGCAATCTTAGCAGGTGGAAGATACGATAAACTAATAAATATGATTTCTTCAAGAGATATACCTGGAATAGGTTGGGCAGCAGGTATTGAGAGACTAAGTGATCTTTTATCTGATCAAAAAAATTATACTCAAATTCCTAAAAAAATTTTGTATGCTGTTCAAGAAGAATCTTATTTAAGTAATTCTTCTATTCTTAAACAGATATATAGAGCAGATATTAGACATGAGATTAAGGTCAACAAAAATATCAAAAAACTATTTACCTATGCTGATAAAAATAAATTTAATTTTATATTATTAATTGGTGAAGAAGAGTTCAAATCACAAAGTATAATTCTTAAAAACTTGGATGATAAAAGTCAAAAACTATACAAACAAAATGAAATTATATTAGTTAATGAAATTAGATAAACAAATTTCAGAATTAAAAAATAAGTTTAATAACTTAAATGAACAGCTTATGGACTCTGGAAATTTAGATAATAAAAAAATTATTAGTATTAATAAAGATCTCTCTAAATTAGAGCCTATTATTACTTTATCTAATATAATTGAAAAAATAGAAAAGGAGATAATTGGTTATAAAGATATATTAGAGAATGAGAATGATGAGGAGTTAAGAGATATTGCTAAGTTAGAATTACCCGCATTTGAAAAAGATTTAGAAACAAGAAATAAAGAACTTCTTATAGCCCTTCTTCCCAAAGACGATGCTGATGAAAAAAATGTTATTTTAGAAATTAGAGCTGGCACCGGTGGTGATGAGGCTGCCTTATTTGCTGGAGATCTATATAGGATGTATGAACGCTATTCATCATTAAAAAGTTGGCAATTTCAACCTATGGAAAAAAGTGAAACAGGTCTTAAGGGTATTAAAGAGGCTGTTATTGAGATTAAAGGTGATGGGGTATTTAAATACTTGAAAAATGAGTCGGGTGTTCATCGTGTTCAAAGAATTCCTGAGACTGAGTCTGGGGGGAGAATTCATACCTCCGCCGCAACAGTAGCAGTACTTCCCGAAGCTGAAGAGGTTGACGTTGAGATCAAAGATACTGATCTTAGAATAGATGTTTATAGATCTGGAGGAGCAGGGGGTCAATCAGTTAACACCACTGATAGTGCTGTAAGAATTACACATATTCCTACAAATATAGTTGTTACTCAGCAAGATGAACGATCCCAACATAAAAATAAAGCTAAAGCTTTAAAAATTCTTCGCTCACGTATATATGAAGTTGAGCGCTTGAAAAAACAACAAGAATTATCTTCGAGTCGAAAAAGTCAAGTAGGATCTGGCGATAGATCTGAAAGGATTAGAACATATAACTTTCCTCAAGGAAGAGTCTCTGATCATCGAATTAATCTGACACTTTATAAATTAGATCAATTCTTAACTGGTGAGGCTTTAGAAGAAATGATTTCTGCTCTATCAGCTAGTGAACAAGCAGATAAGCTAAACCAACTTAATGCGCAGTAAGTCATTAAATAAAACTGATCTATTATTAAGCCTATCTAATCTCTTAAAATTAAATGAAATTAAAAATTTTGAGGAGGAGTCACAGATAATGATTGCTTACGCAGGCAGTAGAGAAAAATTTATCGATGTTAAGTTTAATAAAATAAATGAAAATATTCTTGAGTCTATTGTTAAAGAAAGACTTAAAGGGAAGCCTTTATCTAAAATTATTAGGCAAAAAGGGTTTTGGAAAAATATATTTATTACTGATGAAAATACTTTAGACCCCCGAGCAGACTCTGAAATAATTATAGAAAATATTCTAAATGATTTATCTAGTTCTAAAATAAAAGATCATTTTTTTATTGATGTTTGCTGTGGTTCTGGATGTCTTGGAATTTCAGTTTTAGATGAGTTTAATAAATCGAGTTGTGACTTTATAGATATCTCGGAAAAAGCAATATCAGTATGTAAAAAAAATATTTCAAAAATTAAAGTTGAAAGCCAATCTTCTACATATATCTCTGATTTATTTACTAAATACCCTGTTGAAAGATTACTTCAAGCTCATTTCTTAATTTGTAACCCTCCATATATACCTACGAATAATTATTATAATTTGGATAATCAAACATTATATGATCCAAAAATAGCTCTTGATGGAGGAGAAGATGGCATTATGTATTATGTTAAAATTTTAAATTATTTAAAAAAAGTCAAGTTCACTGGTGATATTTTCTTTGAAATAGATCCAATTATTATTAATAATTTGGAAAAGTTTTTATTAGAAAAAAGTTTAAAAATAGTTTATAAAAAAACTGATTATCGAAATTTAGATAGATTAATTAAGATAACATTCCCTTTAACTTACTGATGGGCTTTTATTCTATGATAATCAATTAATAAATGAAAAATTACATAAAAAGAAAAACATACGGATCTCCAAGAAAAACTCATTCTTCTAGAGGTGCTGCAGACTCTCCATATTTTCATGCTAATGGTAACTCTAATGGGTATAAAAGAAATGGAAAAAATCCCAAGGACCAATACAACGATTTTCTTAATAAAGCCAAGGATGCACAAGGACAAGGCGATGAAGTTTTAGAACAATTTTATCTTCAACATGCAGAACATTATTACAGACAATTAGATAATTCAAATAAAGGATCATTTAGTAGAAAGATAGTTAATAAAGAAACTACTAGTAAAGATTCTGGAAGCTCTGATCAGTTATCAACTAATAAAGATGTGGCAAGTACGGACTTCGACGATCTTGCTAATCAATTAGCTTAATTCTATTAAATTAATTTTTTTTATATTCTTTTAATTCTAAATCTTTTTTCTTCATAATTAATTTAAAATTTTCTAATTGACTACTATTTAATTTTCTACCAGAAGGTAATTTTAAATTAGCAGGATTTATTTGTTTACCGTTAACTATAATTTCGTAATGCAAATGTGGACCCGTTGATTTTCCAGTAGAACCAACATATCCAATAACATCTCCTTGTTTAACTCTAGCACCGGTGTTAATACCTTTTTTATAAGCATTTAAGTGTGCATATGCTGTTTTATAGGTACTATCATGTCTTATTCTAACATATTTACCATAACCCCCATTTCTTCCAGCGTATTCAACTACTCCATTACCTGCTGCAAATATTGGAGTTCCTTTAGGCGCAGCAAAATCAACACCTTTATGCATCTTATTATAACCAGAAATTGGATGTTTCCTCATTCCATAACTTGAGCTAAGTCGAGCACCGTTTATAGGAGTTTTCATCAAACTCTTTGTCATACCCTTACCATTTTCATCAAAATACTCACTAAATTCATCATTGGTATAAAGATAATAAATGAGGGGTACTTCTCTAGAACTAAGCATTAAATATTCAGGGTCACTAATCTTAACTATCTCACCATCCTCATTTTTTTCCCTACTAAAATAAATTTCAAAACTATCTCCCTCATAAATATCTCTCTGGAAATCCACATCAAAACTATAAATCCTAATTACTTCATTAATAATTAAATCTGATAAGCCTTGTTTTTTCATAGTTTCATAAAG
>CABYQR010000018.1 GCA_902521155.1 uncultured Alphaproteobacteria bacterium
ACACCAGAAGAGACTGATTCTTCACTTGTGATTTGAAATTTATTTATGTCTTGGATATTATCAACATGAGTTCCACCACATAATTCAATTGAATACGGTTTATTATCTTTAGACCCTAAAGTTACGACCCTTACTTCATCTCCGTATTTTTCTCCAAATAAAGCCATAGCACCTTGTTGTATAGCATCTTCTTGAGATTTAATTGAAATATCTGTTTTAATAGAATTAGCTAATATAGTATTTACTTCGCTTTGAATATCCGTTATTTGCTCCTTCGAAATTTGCTTATTATGACTAAAATCAAATCTAAGTTTTTCTTCATTTACAAGAGATCCTCTTTGGGCTACATGATTACCAAGGTGATTCCTAAGTGCTGCATGAAGCAAATGAGTTGCAGAATGGTTTTTTTTAATTGAATTTCTAAGTGAAATATTAATATTTAGCTCTATTTCATCTCCAACAGTCAATGAGCCTGATATTAATTCTCCAAAATGAATAAAAATGCCTTGTTGTGTTTTTTTAGTATCTAACACTTTAAACTCAGTATTTTGAGATATTATCATTCCCCTATCCCCTACTTGACCACCGGATTCAGCATAAAAGCATGTATTTTCACTGATTATTACGTAATTTTTTGTGTCACTAGTGGTTTCATTTACTTCTTCGAAATCTTTGAGAATGGAGAGTATAGATGATTTGATTGAAGTTTTTTCATAACCTAAAAAATTAGTGGGTTTGATTTTTTTTGCCAAATCGAACCATATTTTTTGTGTAGCCGCATCCCCACTTCCTTTCCAGGATGATCGCGCCTCTTGCTTTTGCATCTTCATAGCCTCATTAAATGAATTAGTGTCTACTTGTATATTCTTAGACTTTAAAAAATCTTGTGTTAAATCTAGTGGAAAACCAAAAGTGTCATAAAGTTTAAATGCTATTTTTCCATCAAGAGTATTATTATTAATTTTAGGAATTTCTTGACCTAATATATCCAATCCCTTAGATAATGTTTCTCGAAATTTTTCTTCCTCAGAAGATAGAGTTTCTAAAATAAGATCAGACCTAGAATTTAACTCCTCATAAAAATCTCCCATCAACATTTTTAATTCTTGAAATATTTTATGAAAAATAGGTTTTCTTGAGCCTAGAGTGTATGCGTGTCTAATACCTCTTCTAAGAATTCTTCTTAATACATAACCTCTTCCCTCATTTGAAGGCATAACTCCATCTGCTATTAGAAAAGATGAAGCCCTTAAATGGTCTGCAATGACTCTAAAACTAAATTTATTCTCGTCTGTAATTTTTTTATTAATTGACTCTTGAGTAGCATCAATTATATGAGTGAATAAATCAGAAGAATAATTATCATTACTTTTATTTAGTAAAGCTGTAATTCTTTCGAGTCCCATACCCGTATCAACACAAGGTTTTGGAAGGTCTATTCTTTTGTTAACATCAACTTGCTCATATTGCATAAATACTAAGTTCCATATTTCTATAAATCTATCACCATCTTCATTAGGAGACCCGGGAGGACCTCCAAAATATTGATCACCATGATCATAAAAAATCTCGGAACATGGACCGCAAGGTCCCACCTCTCCCATAGACCAAAAATTATCTGAACTATTAATCTTAATAATTTTTTCATCAGAGAGATTAGCTATTTTCTTCCAAAATTTTTCGGACTGTTCATCGTTATGATAAATTGTTACAAGTAATTTTTTTGGATCTATTTCAAATTCTTTAGTTATTAAATTCCAAGCATAGAAAATAGCTTCCTCTTTGAAGTAATCACCAAATGAAAAATTTCCAAGCATTTCAAAAAATGTATGATGTCGCGTTGTAAATCCAACATTTTCAAGATCGTTGTGCTTTCCCCCAGCTCTGACACATTTTTGGGAGGTAGTTGCTTTTGAATAATTTCTTTGCTCTAGGCCAGTAAAAACATTTTTGAATTGAACCATTCCAGAGTTAGCAAACATCAAAGTAGGGTCATTATCAGGAACTAAAGAACTAGAACTGACATAGTTATGACCATTTTTTTTAAAATAATCTATAAAAGAATTTCTGACCTGATTAGAATTCATAGCCTAGCAATATAGATTAATTTAATTTAAATTTAATATTATTCTTTGGTATCTTTTACTTCTACTTCGTCAGTAGGAGGGGGGGGATCTATCATTAATTCTTCTACCGTATTGGAATTTGATCTAATTCTGGCCTCTATTTCCTCCAACATTTGAGGGTTGTCCATCAAAAATTGTTTTGTATTTTCTCTGCCTTGGCCAATTTTCTCATCTTTGTAAGAGTACCATGCCCCTGCTTTATCAACTATGTCTGCCTGAACTCCTAAGTCTATGATTTCGCCTATTTTTGAAATGCCCTGACCATACATAATATCAAACTCAACAATCTTAAACGGAGGTGCCATTTTATTTTTGACTACTTTGACTCTAGTTTGGTTTCCAATGATGTTATCTTTGTCTTTGATAGCACCTATTCTTCTAATATCTAATCTTACTGATGAGTAGAATTTTAAAGCATTTCCTCCAGTGGTTACCTCAGGGCTACCAAACATAACTCCAATCTTCATTCTTAGTTGGTTTATGAAAACAACCATTGTGTTTGTCTTTGAGATAGAACTAGTTAATTTTCTAAGAGCCTGACTCATTAATCTGGCCTGCAAGCCTGGTAGGGAGTCTCCCATTTCACCCTCTAACTCAGCTCTGGGTACTAAAGCAGCAACGGAGTCTATAACAAGTAGGTCTATGCCCTCAGATTTAACTAATGTATCTGAAATTTCTAAAGCTTGTTCACCTGTGTCAGGTTGGGATATTAATAATTCATCTATATTTACCCCAAGTTTTTTTGCATAACCCGGATCCAAAGCATGCTCAGCATCAATAAAGGCACAAACACCTCCCATTTTTTGAGCTTCAGCTATAACATGTAAAGTTAATGTTGTTTTACCAGAACTTTCTGGTCCATATACCTCTACAACCCTACCTCTAGGCAATCCACCTATTCCAAGTGCAATATCAAGTCCCAGAGAACCAGTTGAGTAAACATCAAAGTTTATATCAGCATCTTTTTTGCCAAGCATCATAATGGCACCCTTACCATATGATTTTTCAATGTTACTGATTACTGACTTTAATTTGTTTAAATTATCTTTTTTATCCATATGATTCTAATATAGATAGTAAATAATTGTATCTACTTCACAAGAATAATTATGGAAAATAACTTTATATTTAGCGATTTAACACCAGGCGCCCTAGTTAGGTGCCCCAGTCAACCTACTTGGGGTATAGGACAAGTACAATCATGCATTGGAAGCAAAGCTACAATTAACTTTGAGAACTCGGGAAAAAAAGTTATAGATTTAACTATCATAAATTTAGATATAATTGAAAATGCTAACTGATAATTTTAAAAGAAAAATTGATTATTTAAGAGTTTCGGTCACTGATAGGTGCGATCTTAGATGTACTTATTGTATGGCTGAGGATGTTACTTTCTTGCCTAGGCAAGAGGTGCTTTCTATTGAAGAGATAATAAAATTAATTGATATATTTAACGAATTGGGAGTGAAAAAATTTAGACTTACTGGAGGTGAGCCCTTAGTCAGAAAAAATATTATTACAATAATTGAACACTTATCAGAATTAAAAAAACAAAATAGAATTCATGAACATACTCTTACAACCAATGGTACAAACTTATCAAAATATGCAAAAATTTTAAAAACTAATGGAGTAAATAGAATAAATGTTTCCTTAGATAGTCTTGATTCAGAGAAATACAGAGAAATAACTAAGCATGGAGATTTAAAAAAAGTAGTTAATGGAATACATACTGCCAGTGAAGAAGGCATCAAAGTCAAAATTAATACTGTGCTAACGCAGAATTTTAATGAGGAAGAGGTGTTTGATATTATCAATTGGTGTAAAATTCATAGTTTTGATATTTCACTAATTGAGATTATGCCAATTGGTGCTATAGGTGAAAAAAGATTTAATCAATATTTATCTATGAAAAAATTTGAGAAAAACCTTGTATCTAAATTGAATTTAACTCCATCTAACTTTAGAACAAATGGTCCCTCTAGATACTTTAGCGATAATAAAAGTAATACTAAAATTGGTATAATTTCAGCAATATCTCATAATTTTTGTGACACATGTAATCGTGTGAGGTTAACTTGTACTGGGAAATTATTTATGTGTTTAGGTCAAAATGATTATGTTGATTTAAAATATTCATTAAGAAATTTAGGAAAAATTGATATTATTAAACAAATTGAATACGCTATGAGTATAAAACCACAAAAACATAACTTTGAAATTTTAGAAAATAACTTTGATGGGTATATTGACCGTCACATGAATGAGACAGGTGGATAAAGTGAAAATTTGTTTTGTATCCTTTCCGTTAGATAGAAATTTAAAAGCACAAACTGAATTAATTGATAGATATGGAAATTGTAGCCCTGAAGATGCTGATTATATTGTTGCTCTAGGTGGGGATGGCTTTATTTTAAAGTCTCTTCATGATTTCCTTAAAATAAAAAAACCTATTTTTGGAATGAATTTTGGGTCAGTAGGGTTTTTGATGAATGAATATAGTATTGATAATCTTGATAGTAGGTTGGCTAAAGCCCAATTAACAAAACTTAGACCATTGGTTATGAAAACTTTAACTCCAACTGGTCAAGAAGTAAAAGCTATTGCTATAAATGAAATAAGCATAAGAAGAGAAAAATATCAAGCTGCAAAACTGAAAGTAATTATTGATGATGAAATTAGGATGGAAGAATTAGTCTGTGATGGCATTATATTATCTACCGCTGCGGGTAGTACAGGTTACAATTACTCTGCCTCAGGGCCTATAGTACCACTGGGCAGCAATGTTATGGCTATGACAGCAGTTAGTGCATATAGTCCAAGACATTGGAAGGGTGGGTTATTAAAAGATAATGCTAAAATTAAAATTACAAATAACAATCCCTCTAAAAGACCCATAGTAGCTCATGCGGATCATATTGAGTCTAAAGATGTAATTTCAGTTGAGATAGAAATGTCAGAAGGCTTAGAGATACCATTATTATTTGACAATGATCACAAAATCGAAGAAAGAGTCTACAAAGAGATGTTTAAATCTCAATAGAACATTCTTGTTAAAAAATTTTCATATTTATTTTTTATTTATTTTACTTTTTATAATTAAAACACTTAGTGGAAATGAATGTGAGACTAGCTCACCATTAAAAATTGGACTGATTGACAATGATTATATTAACTATGAGTACTATCTTTATTATGAGCTAGGTAATTTCGCAATAAATAAAAATTTAGAGTTTGAAATACAAAATGTTGAAAATAATGTTAATGAATTTGATATTATTTTTGGAGAATATTATGACTTAATTAAATTGAGTCAAAATAAAGTTAATTATCCAAGTAGTATTAAAGACTACTATAGTGAAAACAATATAAAACTCTCAAATAATATCTTCCCTCTTGATTTGGACACTTTCATATTAATTAGCAAAAATATTGAAGAAAAAGTAAATAATTTAGAAGATCTATCTAAATATTATGACCCAATTAAGTATACTTTAGGTATAAACTTTAAACTTAAAAATGAAGTTTCAAAAATTATTGCCTATAACACAGGACGTACGGAGTTCGATCTTGAAATTATAGAAAATGAAGCATTATTAAATCTTTTTGGAAAAGTATACAAAAATTTAAATAAAAATATCTTATCATCGGACTTTTTAGAAACTTATAGCTCTTATGAGAGTGGTGAAAATGTCTATACTTTATTTAACGATGGTGTTCTTTTGAATAAGAATTTTAAGTATCAGACATACCAGTTATTTCCTCAAAGTAAGTATAAATGGAGCAGAGATGAAGGTATTTTTTTAGAAAGCTCAGAAACAATTCCATATTCTTATTACGGCTTTAGTGCTTATTTGAATAATACTAATGAATTTGGATTTTTATGTCATCTTATTAAAAATGATGTGAGAAAGAATTCATTTAAAAATTTCAATATAGCTTTAGGCCCATTATCAGCAAATGAAGTTAAAGGCTATGAGGAACTACCAGAAGGCTATATTGAAGTACTAAATTCTAAAAATCAAAATATTCTCAACATAAATTACAAAAATTTTTCACAAAAATATGAATTATTAAAAAGTATAATATTTGGAAATCATAGTTATCAAAAAAGTATTGAAACTAATGAATATCTAAATTAATTATTTTAATTAAAATATGCGTTGTATTTATTCTGATTTATAATAAGTTTCGGACACTGACTATTTTAAAACACATGGCCTCGTGCTGGAATGGTAGACAGTCTGGACTTAAAATCCAGTGGGATTTACTCCCGTGCCGGTTCGAGTCCGGCCGAGGCTACCAAGGTCATTTTTTTTTAAATATATAAATACCTGATAGCGCTATTATAAGAGCTCCTATAACTGTAAATATATCTGGGATATCTTTATAGAAAATAAATCCAAGAACTATAGCCCAAAAAATTAAAGTATAGTGAAATGGCTGTATAATGCTCGCTCTCGCTTTACTTAATGCAATAATTTGAAAATAAAGCCCTAATGAATAGAAGACCCCTACTCCTACAAAAAGTATAATGAAATCTGTACTAATAGGCTTCCAGAAATAAAAGCTAATAAACCCCATTAAAAATATTCCAATAACCCCTGAGTAAAATAAAGAAGTCTCATTTTTATCATTGGCAGAAACTTTACGTGTAACTATTTGATATAGGCCTAAAAAAAAAGCAGCAGTTAATGGTATTATCGACATCGGATCAAAGACCGACAAACCAGGTCTCATTACTATTAACACCCCAATAAAACCTATAAATACTGCTATCCAAATTTTTAGAGATATTTCTTCTTTTAAAAAAATAAATGAAAATACCACTACAACAATTGGTGTAAGAGCTCCTATACTATGGGCATCTGCAAGGCTAAGGTATCTAAATGCTAAAATAAAACATCCAGACTCAAGTAAAGATAATAAACTTCTAAGAAGTTGTAATTTCCAATTATTAGTTAAATAAAATTTAAAATTTTTTTTTCTTTTTGATTCAACAATAGATAGAAAAAAAGTAAAAAAATATTTAATAAAAAGTATTTGAAAAACAGAATAATAAATAATTAATGTTTTTTGTATTGTGTCTAATAGAGAAAAACAGAGGTATGCTAATATAGCGAAAACTACACCAATTGTTTCAGGTCTAGTTAACAATTTTGACATTATTTTTTAATTTTATTGAATTAAAAGTAAATATGTAAGCGTAATTAAATAGGCGGCGTCCTACTCTCCCAAGCCTTAAGACTAAGTACCATCGGCGCTGGAGGCCTTCACGACCGAGTTCGAAATGGGATCGGGTTTTTTCACTCCGCTATGACCGCCACAAACTTTTTATAACATGTAGTTAAAACTTTTCGCTGTGTATTATAATTCAAGCATTGGATTATTAGTACTGGTTAGCTTCATGTGTTACCACACTTCCACACCCAGCCTATCAACGTGGTGGTCTTCCACGATCCTATAACGAAGCCTAGTTTTGAGGTTGGCTTCCCGCTTAGATGCTTTCAGCGGTTATCCATTCCGTACATAGCTACCCTACGATGCAGCTGGCGCTACAATAGGTACACCAGAGGTACGTCCACCCCGGTCCTCTCGTACTAAGGGCAGATCCTCTCAAGCTTCCACAACCATGGCAGATAGGGACCGAACTGTCTCACGACGTTCTAAACCCAGCTCGCGTACCGCTTTAATTGGCGAACAGCCAAACCCTTGGGACCTGCTTCAGCCCCAGGATGCGATGAGCCGACATCGAGGTGCCAAACCTCCCCGTCGATATGGACTCTTGGGAGAGATCAGCCTGTTATCCCCGGCGTACCTTTTATCCGTTGAGCGATGGCCCTTCCACGAAGTGCCACCGGATCACTATGACCGACTTTCGTCTCTGCTCGACTTGTAGGTCTCACAGTCAGGCAGGCTTATGCCATTGCACTCGACGAACGGTTTCCAAGCGTTCTGAGCCTACCATCGCGCGCCTCCGTTACTCTTTGGGAGGCGACCGCCCCAGTCAAACTGCCCACCATGCATGGTCCCAACACCGGATAACGGTGTATGGTTAGGCATCAAGGAACAGAAGAGTGGTATTTCACTAGTGACTCCAGAATGGCTAGCGCCACTCCTTCAAAGTCTCCCACCTATGCTACACATCTGTTCCCTAATACCAATACAAAGCTGCAGTAAAGGTGCACGGGGTCTTTCCGTCTAACCACGGTTACTCGGCATCTTAACCGAGAATTCAATTTCACTGAGTCTATGTTGGAGACAGTGGGGAAATCGTTACGCCATTCGTGCAGGTCGGAACTTACCCGACAAGGAATTTCGCTACCTTAGGACCGTTATAGTTACGGCCGCCGTTCACCGGGGCTTCAATTCAGGGCTTGCACCCCTCCTATTAACCTTCCGGCACCGGGCAGGCGTCACACCATATACGTCGTCTTTCGACTTTGCATAGTGCTATGTTTTTAGTAAACAGTCGCTACCCCCTCTTCTGTGCCACCTCCTACTGGTTGCCCAATAGCAGGTCACTTTTATCCCGAAGTTACAAGTGTAATTTGCCGAGTTCCTTCAACATAGTTCTCTCAAGCGCCTTGGTATTCTCTACCCTCCTACCTGTGTCGGTTTTGGTACGGTCTTATGCTGGAGCTATTTCCAGGGACAAATTCACAGCAAGTTCAATCCAGTAAGAACTCACAATTTACTTCATCCGTCACTACCAGCTGGTGCAGGAATATTAACCTGCTTCCCATCGACTACGGCTTTCGCCCTCGCCTTAGGGGCCGACTAACCCTGCGCAGATTAGCTTTACGCAGGAAACCTTAGGATTTCGGCGGAAATGTCTTTCACATTTCTTATCGTTACTCATGTCAGCATTCGCACTTCTGATACCTCCAGCAATGCTTACGCATCACCTTCGCAGGCTTACAGAACGCTCCGCTACCCAATTACTAAAAGTAATTGTCAAAGCTTCGGTAAATGATTTGAGCCCCGTTACATTTTCGGTGCAGGATCTCTTAATTAGACCAGTGAGCTGTTACGCTTTCTTTAAAGGATGGCTGCTTCTAAGCCAACCTCCTGGCTGTCTTGGAGTTCCCACTCCCTTTCACACTTAATCATTATTTGGGGACCTTAGCTGTTGATCTGGGCTGTTTCCCTCTCGTCCAAGGACCTTAGCACCCATGGACTGTCTGCCGTGCATACTTACTGGTATTCGGAGTTTGATTAGGTTTGGTAGGAATTGCTTCCCCCTAGCCCATTCAGTGCTCTACCCCCAATAAGATTCACACGACGCACTACCTAAATAGTTTTCGCGGAGAACTAGCTATTTCCGAGTTTGGTTGGCCTTTCACCCCTAATCACAAGTCATCCCGTAGCTTTTCAACGCTAGTGGGTTCGGTCCTCCGGTGAATTTTACTTCACTTTCAACCTGCTCATGACTAGATCACTCGGTTTCGAGTCTAATCCCATTAACTAAATCGCCCTATTCAGACTCGCTTTCGCTTCGCCTACACCTAAATGGCTTAAGCTTGCTAATGAGATTAAGTCGCTGACCCATTATACAAAAGGTACGCTGTCACCTCATAAAGAGGCTCCAACTGCTTGTAAGCATCCGGTTTCAGGGTCTATTTCACTCCCCTGCTAGGGGTTCTTTTCGCCTTTCCCTCACGGTACTGGTTCACTATCGGTCACAAAGTAGTATTTAGGCTTAGGAAGTGGTCTTCCTATATTCAGACAGGATTTCACGTGTCCCGCCCTACTCATGTCTAGTTTTTACTATCTACCCATACGAGGCTATCACTCACTATGGCCTGCATTTCCATACAGTTCTGGTTTAGTAAAAAGTAGCACTGGCCTGATCCGCTTTCGCTCGCCACTACTAACGGAATATCTTTTCCTCTAGGTACTTAGATGTTTCAGTTCCCTAGGTTCGCTCTTATAAGCTATGTATTCACTCATAAGTTATTGGGTTCCCCCATTCGGAAATCTCGGGTTAAGCTTATTGACAGCAAGCCCGAGCTTATCGCAGTCTGTCACGTCCTTCATCGCCTCTTTGTGCCAAGGCATCCACCAGATGCTCTTACGCGCTTGAATTATTAACACACAGTGAAAAGTTTTGTTGTTAATAACTTTTTGTAGTTATTTGTTGTTATATTAGTTGTTTAATTAAACGAATAACTCGTGCAAAGTTATTCGTTTGTGTTATCAGCTTACATATTTACGATTATAAAGAATGTTGGTGGAGGATAGCGGGATCGAACCGCTGACCTCCTGAATGCAAATCAGGCGCTCTCCCAGCTGAGCTAATCCCCCAACAGTGTTGGTGGGCGAGGGAGGACTTGAACCTCCGACCTCACGCTTATCAAGCGCGCGCTCTAACCAACTGAGCTACACGCCCAATCAATGCCCTTTATCAACAAAGTTGAAAAAAGCAAAATAAATAGACGGTGGTTACTTTAAACGTACACTTAGTTCAAAGTTTTTTTTCCTTTAGAAAGGAGGTGATCCAGCCGCAGGTTCCCCTACGGCTACCTTGTTACGACTTCACCCCAATCGCTGGCCGTACCGTGGGCAGCTGCCTCCCGAAGGTTAGCGCACTGACTTAAGATAAAACCAACTCTCATGGTGTGACGGGCGGTGTGTACAAGACCCGGGAACGTATTCACCGCGGCATGCTGATCCGCGATTACTAGCAATTCCAACTTCATGCACTCGAGTTGCAGAGTGCAATCCGAACTGAGATAACTTTTGGGGATTTGCTCCACCTCGCGGTATTGCGTCCCGTTGTAGTTACCATTGTAGCACGTGTGTAGCCCAGCTTGTAAGGGCCATGAGGACTTGACGTCATCCCCACCTTCCTCCGGCTTATCACCGGCAGTTTCGCTAGAGTCCTCAGCCGAACTGTTAGTAACTAACGATAAGGGTTGCGCTCGTTGCGGGACTTAACCCAACATCTCACGACACGAGCTGACGACAGCCATGCAGCACCTGTGTAGAAGCCAGCCGAACTGAAGGTTACCATTCTGTAACCGGTACTTCCCATGTCAAAAGCTGGTAAGGTTCTTCGCGTTGCGTCGAATTAAACCACATGCTCCACTGCTTGTGCGGGTCCCCGTCAATTTATTTGAGTTTTAATCTTGCGACCGTACTCCCCAGGCGGGGTGCTTAACGCGTTAGCTACGACACCGAACATAAGTCCGACGACTAGCACCCATCGTTTACTGCATGGACTACCGGGGTATCTAATCCCGTTTGCTACCCATGCCTTCGCATCTCAGCGTCAATATAAGTCCAGAAAATCGCCTTCGCCACTGGTGTTCCATCCAATATCTACGAATTTCACCTCTACACTGGATATTCCATTTTCCTCTCCTTAATTCCAGAACAGAAGTTTTAAAAGCAATTCCTAGGTTGAGCCCAGGGATTTCACTTCTAACTTTCTGTTCCGCCTACATGCGCTTTACGCCCAGTAATTCCGAACAACGCTAGGACCTTCCGTATTACCGCGGCTGCTGGCACGGAATTAGCCGGTCCTTCTTCTTCGGTTACTGTCATTATCCTCACCGATGAAAGAGTTTTACAACCCTAAGGCCTTCGTCACTCACGCTGCATTGCTGGATCAGGGTTTCCCCCATTGTCCAATATTCCCTACTGCTGCCTCCCGTAGGAGTCTGGGCCGTGTCTCAGTCCCAGTGTGGCTGATCATCCTCTCAAACCAGCTAAAGATCGTAGCCTTGGTAAGCCATTACCTTACCAACAAACTAATCTTGCGCGGGCCAATCTCATAGCGATAAATCTTTCCCATTACTGGAATATACGGTATTAGCTACAGTTTCCCGCAGTTATTCCGTACTATGAGGTATGTTCCCACGTGTTACTCACCCGTGCGCCACTAAGGACACCTAGCAAGCTAGGGCCTTCGTTCGACTTGCATGTATAAAGCATGCAGCAAGCGTTCGTTCTGAGCCATAATCAAACTCTTAAGTTGAATTACCTACTCATAAAAAACAAAGTTTTAAATTGACGTAGGTTAGACGACAAATACCGAGTCTAAATTATTTACTAATCTAAACTTGATCGATATTCGACGTTATAAACCCACCGTCTATTCATTTCATATTTACAAATTATAAAGAGCAAGAATCACCGGTGCACAATTAATGGCCCAATGACTCAAATAAAAAGTAGACTATAACTACACTTTATCATGTCTTTGTCAAATGCATTTAGTAGAAAAAATGAAAAATTATTAAATAAAAAGTTAGTATTTTGTGGGCATTTGGTTGCGGGGGTAGGATTTGAACCTACGACCTTCAGGTTATGAGCCTGACGAGCTACCAAGCTGCTCTACCCCGCGATCAGAGAGCGAAAGATATGTTATATATTTAATAATTTCAATAGATTTGTTGGTAGCGGAGGAGGGATTCGAACCCCCGACACATGGATTATGATTCCACCGCTCTAACCAACTGAGCTACTCCGCCTTATAGAATATTTGTTTTATATTATAATTGTTAATTCTTAAATAATTTTGTTTATTTCTCTGAGAATATATTTTCTCGCTTTTGATGCATTAGTCCTGTTAGTCATAGAGCTTATAATAACTTCTACCCCTCTTGGCTTTCCATCAAAAATTGGGTAACTACCAATAGAAACCTCATTGAAAATTTTTTCTGCTTCCTCCAAAATATGAGCAATTTTACTTTCAAATAACTTAGTCACAATAGAAGAGCTATAAAATTTATTTTTAACTTTTATTATTTTTAGAAATTCCTTGGTCATAGCCTCAACTATTGATGGTATACCTGCAAAAACAAAAATGTTTTCAATCACAAATCCTGGTGCTCCACTTACTGAATTTTTTATAAGTCTAGAACCTAATGGCATATAAGCCATTTTTTTTCTTGCATCTGTAAGTTCCGATTTAACTTTTTTGTAGTATTTTTTTAATTCTTTTAGGGCACCTTTATTCAATGAGTACTTCTTATTAACTGCCATGGATATTGACTCAGCAGTAATATCATCA
>CABYQR010000019.1 GCA_902521155.1 uncultured Alphaproteobacteria bacterium
TTTTCCTAATAATCAATATGTTGTCTATCTATCACCACAACTAAAACTTGTTTTTTAAAACTATTGAATATATTGAATTAAAAGCATTTTATGTAATCTATTTCAATTATCATCTATAAATGTATAATATCTGTAATAATTAACATGGAAACAATAATGGAAAACGTTCAAACTATATCATGTGCTAAATGTAACTTAACCGT
Source organism: uncultured Alphaproteobacteria bacterium (assembly GCA_902521155.1). Taxonomy (GTDB): domain Bacteria; phylum Pseudomonadota; class Alphaproteobacteria; order HIMB59; family HIMB59; genus HIMB59. The sequence goes on from CABYQR010000019.1 coordinate 204, forward strand.
CTCTTCAGTTTGCTCTAAATGCAACAAAGAAGTTGAGTTATCGCAATTAGCAGATGGCTGTGTTGTACAAATCACAAAATGTGCTGACTGTACTAACACACCTGCCATAAAAGATGTTTGTTTAGAGAAATAGTCTAAATTTATCCTAATTTATTCTATTACCTTAATTATCATCTAAATATTTCATAATGCCTAATAAGGTTATATTAGGAGAAATTTAATGAAAATATTAAAAATTTTAAAAGATGCAGAGTTGATTCTTGTAGACTTAGAGGTCAATCTTGGCAATGAAACTAGGAGTGCTCATACCCTATGTGTTCGCTTTGAAGGTAAAATTATTCCCTTAAATACAGCTCATGATGGCAGACCAATTCTCATGAAAGAAGAGAATGCAATACTAGAAAACTAATAAACATTCATGTTCACTGGCACTCTATGGATAGATCTTACTATTTCACTTATTTTACTAGCTACTTTTTTTATGTGGATTATGAGAGGGGATTAAATAAGATTATCTCTTAAAATATGTTGATATTAAATACAAAAGATGAAGTCAAAGATAAATTAAAAGAAAATCCTCTACAGTCTGCTCATCTTTTAAGACTTAATGGATATGGTTCAATTAAATTTAATTGTGCCTGTGGTGAAATACATGACACTATTGATAAAGATATTAGTTGTAAAGGTTCTTCCAAACCTTTTAAAGCTCTTCTAAAATGTAAAAATAATTTTATGACGATGATTAAAATTGAAGGTTTCTTTAGAAAAAAAGCTATTTCAGAGTATGGTTTTGAAGCAAGTATTATGGATTAAAGTTAATAAAATATATTTTGAAACTCAATACAGAAAGCAATTATTTTAATTCAATATCAATAAAATAAATTCGAAATCTAGACATCTGATTAAATATTATATAATTTTTTTACATGTCAAATGTTCACACTATAATGAAATATCTTACCCCTTATGAACTAGACCATATAAAATTTATTGCTCACAGGGATCAAATACCTTTTCACGTCATCAGTAATCAATACAAGATAGATAAGTCAGACATCAAAGATTTAATGAGGTTTTTGCTAAATGATCAGGATTATCTAAGCTGGAAAAAAATTTACAATAAAAACCTAATTTAGACGCATTTTTGAAAAATACTTTGCCAATTTTTTGCCTGAAAGCCAGGCATCTTGAATGCTTGGTCCTTCACACCAGTCACCAAAAGCATACAAACGGTTATCAATCGATTTGATGAAATTCTTAGAATTATAATCATTTAAACTTTTTTTGGTGTAGGAGTATTTCCATCTATGAGATTTTTTAAAGATGGCATCAGCATCAGATTGAAAAGATTTTTTTATTTGGCTAACGACGTAATCTTCTAAAACATAATTTTCAATATTGTAGTATTGCTTTGTCCAATCTGCTCTCATATTAATAACCCAACATTCCTCATTAAAATACTCATGTTTAAAATTCTGATTCATTAAAAAACTAATTTCAGGAGTTAAATGGTAGCCAAATTGAAATGGGGCACCAAGTCTTTTATTAAAAGCTAACATTATTGTCCAAATAGCATCAAATTCAATATTTGGAATATCACTATAATCAACAAATTTACTTAATAAATTTTTTGATTGCTCAAAAGGCATAGCGCAAAAAACATAATCAAAAGGTCCAAATTTTTCTTCCCCAGCCTTTAAATAATATTCCTGATTAGTATTTTCTATAGATGTTATTTTAGTTGAGAAAATTGTTGGGTAATGAAGATGCTTATGAAATTTCAAAGGTATAGATTCATTGCCTTCTTTACCTACAATAATCTCCTTCTCTTCAATTGGTGAATTTTGTGAAATATTTCGACAAAAAGGACCCTTTAAAATTTTAATAGCATCAATTTTTTCTAAAAATTCATTAAGACCAATCATACCATGATCAATTTTTAAATAATGAGCTCCATGATCAAATGCATATTCACCATGTTTTCTTGTGCTTATTCTTCCTCCCGGCCTCCAAGATTTTTCAAAGAATGTTATATCTAAAGATGGTAAATGATGTGCTAATGAAAGGGCACTAAGGCCTGTTCCAACAACCGCAATTTTTTTCAAGTTATTTTATTTTTTCTTTGATCTTGGCTCTTTAGGAATTTCATCAACATCTTCTATAGGCTTTAAAAATGGAATATATCTTAAACGAAGAATAATTACCGCTATGGCAACTAGAACGATGGCACCAGCTTCGTAAAGGAGAATTTCAGGATTAGAGTCTTTACCTTGAAGAATTATTAATCGAGATAGAGCGGTAATTGCTATAAATAAGGGATAGGTCATCCTAACTCTATTAGAAATATAATAAACTCTGACCATTCCTATGACTTCCACATATATGAATAATAATAATAAATCAGCCAATTCTACATATAACTTAGTTATCATATTTAGAATTTCAAAACTAATAGCAGTAATTGTAGAAACTAAAATTACAAAAATAACTGCCTTTTCAATAAACTCCATAATATATTCGACGTTATTTTTTTTCATTACCAATTCACCATATCAATTTGTTTTGAATGAAGAAAGTTATTTGTCTTAGAAAAAGGTTTGCTTCCAAAAAAACCGCGATGTACCGATAAAGGAGAGGGGTGGGGCGCGGTTAAAATAAGATGTTTGTTCGAATCTATAAGTTGTTTTTTTGACTGAGCAAAAGAACCCCAAAGAATAAAGACTATGTTGTCTAATTTATCACTTATTAAAGAAATTACTCGATCCGTAAATTCTGACCAACCGTAGTCACGATGGGATAAGGGCTTTGATTTTTCTACAGTAAGAGTCGTGTTGAGTAAAAAAACACCTTGCCTAGCCCAGTGTTCTAAATTTCCATCATGGTAATTTCTTTTTTTTCCAGTATCGCTCTCTAATTCTTTAAAAATATTAACGAGAGAAGGGGGTGGTTTGACCGGCTGAGGCACAGAAAAACAAAGACCATGAGCTTGATTTGGACCGTGGTAGGGGTCCTGACCTAAAATTACTACTTTTACATTATTCAAAGGAGTTAAATTAAAGGCATTAAAAATTTTATCCCCTTGAGGATAAAAAATTATTTTTTTATTTTTGAGTTCTAGAAGTTTTTTTTTTAAATTTAACATGTAGTCTTTTTGAAATTCTTCTTTTAGGTGTTTTAGCCAAGAGGGATGGAGCTGAATGGTGGATTTGTCCATTCTAAGAATTATTAGTTAATAGTTGCGTCTTTACTACGGCCGTATTTTTCTAATTTATAAATAATTTTTTCTTTTAGTTCATGATTTTCTTCTAAGGCCATAACTAAAGCTTGAGTATAAAAAAAGCATGCAGCTTCAATATCTGCTTTATCTTCAAAATAATTAGCAGCTTCATAGTAAAGAGCACACACTTTATCCATTTGTTTTTTTTGATAAGCTTCGGAAATATCAAAGTCTAACTGAGAAAATTCATTCATAGTTTTTTCAAACTAGCACATTTGCTTAAAAGGCCAAGGTTAAAATAAAAAGGCCGAAAAACCTTAGAAACTATCCTTCTCAGAGCGCATTTTAGCAAATACATCGACCGGATTTTGGCAATTATAGTGTTTAAGAAAATAGTCTGAGTCGCATCTTAAGAAGGGATTGCTTAAAAGCTGTTCCGATAATGTAGTAGGTATTGTGGGCCTATGTTCTTTTTCTCGATGAGAAGCCCATTTAGAAAGTTTAATTAAATTTTCATTTTTGGGATCGATACTTAAAGCAAAATTGATATTCGCAAGGGTGTATTCATGTCCACAGTAAATTTTTGTATCTCCAGGTAATTCTTTGATTTTCGATAAACTTTCCCAAAAAATTTCAGGATTTCCCTCAAACATTCTACCACAACCAGCATTAAATAAAGTGTCGCCTGAAAATAAAATATTATGATCTGGCATAAAGTAATTCACATGTTGAAGAGTATGCCCTGGAGTATGAATTAAGTGATATTTGTGACCTAGAAGTTCAAAGACCTCATCTTGTTGCACTGAAATATCAGGTGATGGTATTTGAGTATCTTTAACATAACCTACAATCGTTGAATTAAATTTTTTTTTTATGTCGCTAACGGCTGCTATATGATCATCGTGATGATGGGTTAAAAGAATATGGGAAGCCTTGCAATCATTGAGTTCCAGTATTTTTAAACACATGTCTAAATCACAAGGATCTACTAAGATACCCTCTGAGGCATGAGGGTTTTTAATTAAGTACCCATAATTATCCTTCCATTGAGGAAAGAGATAAACATTTGGCTTTGGCATATATATGGAATGTTAGGTAAATCTAGTTAAAATACAACTATGGATATTAACGCATCATATATTTATAGTTTTTATCAAACAAAATTGGGTGGAATCGTAAAAAGAATAATTCGCCAAAAGATAGTTTCTTATTTAAGTGAAGTTGATAGTAATATAATTTTTGGATATGGTTATACTAGTCCTTATTTGTCTTTTATTAATAAACATAATGAAAGCTCTCAAGTAAAAGAACTTAGACCTGACTTTCTGGATGGGGCAGTACAAGAAAAATATGATTTTGAAGAGAAGATTATACACGAATACTTTATACCCTTAGAACCCAGTACAGTTGATTTGGTAATATCCTCTCATTTATTAGAGTTTGTAGAAAAACCCATTAGTAGTATTGAAGAAATATGGAGAATATTAAAACCTAACGGCTATTTCATTGCCATTCTACCCCGTAGATCTGGGCTTTGGTCAAGGTATGATAACAATCCATTTGGTTATGGAAGATCATATTCTTCAAAACAGTTTCAAAATTTAATTGAAGATTTTTTCGTACTAGACAAGAAAAAATCTTTCTTACATTTTCCTCCTTGGGAGCATTATCTTAATTATAAAACTTATAAAACAATTGAAAATATTGGCGACAATATTTTTCCCTATATGGGAGGACTAATGATATGTATTTGTAAAAAAATTGTTTATGCTAAAAATTCAAAAAAAATCAAAAAGATACCTATAAAAAATATCGTCACAACTTAGTCTAATTAACTTTTCATTTATCAATTTAAAAATTACAGATAAAAATATAAATTAAACCCTTGTTCGAATTAAACTATTATTTAATTGTTTCATTTTCTATTTTACTGTTTGCCATATCTAAATCTGGATTTTCTGGAGGAGGGCTAGCGTTAATATCTGTAACTCTTTTATCAATAACTTATGGCCCATTAACAGCAATAGCCATATTAATGCCTATGTTAATAATATGTGATGTGATTGCTTTATATTTAAATAGAAAATATTTTGACTATAAAATCTTATGGTCTATTGCACCTTTTTCCTTGTTGGGTGTCATTATTGGTACAATCTTGTTTAAGTTTTTAAATTTATCAATGATAAGTATCTTCATTGGTATGATCTCTTTGATTTACGTTTTATTTAATTATTTAATAGTTGATACTAAACTCAAAAAAATCCCCTTTTATGGTAGTAAATCTTTTTGGGGTGCATTAGCAGGATTTACAAGTTTTGCTCTTCATTCGGGTGGCTTGCCATTAAATATTTACTTTATGTCAATTTATAATAAGAAAGTTCAATTTGTTGCTGGAGTTGTTTTTTCAATTGCTTTAGTAAATCTTTTTAAATTAATACCTTATTTCTATTTAGAGATATTAAATTTGGATAAATTGTTTAGTTATCTAATGTTTTCACCCGTTGCTGTGATTGGAGTAATTTTAGGTCATTGGATGAATAGCAAACTATCTGACAAATCCTTCTTCTTAATTATTAATTTTTTTATTATTATTGCCTCTTTAAGACTTATGTATCTGGGTATTATAGGTCTATAATCTTTCTTCAAGAGAATTGATTAAATCAAATTCATTTTTATAGTTATTCATTTCCAGTTTAGATATTAAAACTTCATATTTTCCATCTATTTCCTCTAAACAAATTGGTAACTGATCCTTATATTTATCTAAACCAAAATCTTCTAATTCTTCAAGATGTAAAAATATAAGTTCATGGGGTGACTTATCAACATAGTTCTTCCAAGATTTTCTAATTTTCAAATCATGAGTGATTTGACAAAGATTACATTCGTAGGTACTTGGTGAGACATATTTATGAGCTGTATCAAGGATATAATTCCATTTACCACCTTTGGCGTTATATACAAAAATTAATTTTTTTTTAGTCATTGGTTAAATGAAAAAGTACCTCTTTACAAAAAAGATTAGATGGAATTTTATCATTAGTAAATTTTTTTTGATTAATAACATCGTACGTATCAATGATTCTAAGATCAAGATCAAGAGTTAGTTTTTTAAAATCTTTTATACTGCAAGGATGTATGTAATCTGTATTGTACCATTGATCGCTATCTGATTTTTTTAAAAGAGAGTCAAAACTTCCTGATAATAAAAATTTTACAACTTTACTTAGTCTGGCTGAATTATTAAAACTCACAATAATATTTTTACCAACTTTTTTTAGTGTATTTAACAAAACATCTGGTTTTTGAACAGCTTGAATAGTTTGTGTGAGAATGCAATAATCAAATTGATTATGTGGGAAGTCTTCAACCATTAAATTAATATCTCCATGAATTACATCTAGCCCTTTGCCCAAACAGGATATAACTCTTTCTTGATTAATCTCGACACCTTGAGCACTTATATTTTTATCTGCTAATAAAGATATAAGCTCTCCATCAGAACAACCAATATCTAAGACTTTAGAATTTTCAGAAATTAAATCTAAAATTATTTTATAATCACTTCTCATTTTATTCCCTTCAAAAAACCTTCAGATACCCTAAAAAACTGAGGTTCATCTAATAAAAAACTATCATGACCTCTATCAGAAACTACTTCAGCAAAACTAACATTTGATCCAATTGAGTTTAAAAGAGAGACTATCTCTTTTGACTCTTTGGTTGGAAATAGCCAATCACTTGTAAATGATAAAACTAAAAACCTAACTTCATTATTAATGATCTCTTCTTTATTCTTTTGTATATCTTCTGATACATCAAAATAATCCATTGCTCTAGTCATGTATAAATAGCTATTAGCATCAAAACGATCAACAAATGAACGACCTTGGTATCGAAGATAACTTTCTACTTGAAAATCAATACCGAATCCAAACGAAAGATCCTTTTTTTCTTGGAGATTTCTACCAAATTTATTTTGAAAAGCTTTTTCAGAAAGATAAGTGATATGTGCGATCATTCTAGCAACAGACAAACCATTTTCTGGCTTATCATCTTTGTCTAAGTACTGACCATTATGCCACTTAGGATCTAGCATGATAGACTGTCTCCCAGCCTCATCAAAAGCTATATTTTGAGCTGAGTGCTTTAGAGAACCAGCCACACTAATGATAGATTTAACTGACTCAGGATAAGTGGCTGCCCATTGAAGTACTTGCATAGCACCCATTGAGCCCCCGATAACAGATACTAGTTTTATAATTTTTAATTCATCGATTAAAATTTTTTGAACTCTTACCATATCTCTAATAGTGATAGTAGGAAAATCTAGCCCATATATTTTAGATGTTTCAGGATTAATATCATTTGGACCAGTGGTGCCAACGCACCCACCAAGAACATTAGAACAAATTACAAAATATTTATTAGTATCAATAGGCCTATCAGGCCCTACCATTAAATCCCACCAACCATTTTTTTTAGTAATGGGACTTTCCTCTGCAGGAAATTGATCTCCTGTTAAGGCATGACAAATCAGAATGGCGTTATCTTTTTTTTCATTTAATTTTCCATATGTTTGATAAGCAATTTGAAAATTACTAATAGATTTTCCAGAATCTAGTTTCAGGTGTTCATTGCATTTAAGGAGGTAACCAGGATATTCTTTATTTTCAGTTATTTCTCTCATTTGTAACTCGTAGGATTGATAACTGCAGGAAAAACGCTTTAGCTATTTATACACCTGCAAGCTGCTATCAAATCGGTGTTTTGAGGAATTTATGACTTTTCACAATATTTTTCAATATAAAATGATGATATTTTCTTGATTTAGTTTATTTATTAATCTCAAAAATGAATAAAAATCAGCCCAAAAATGCCTATCAAGGAGGAGCAGAAGAATTTAAAGGATTCATTAGGTTATCCTCTAATGAAAATAATTATGGCCCTCCAAAAAATGTTTTAACTACGATTAAAAAAAAAACTAAATACTCAAATATTTATCCAGAACTTGATGGAGAAAGCTTACGAAAAGAAATATCAAAAACTTATTCTATTAAAGCAAATCAAATCATCTTGGGAGCGGGCTCAGATGAAGTCTTGCAAATGGCCTATGCCGCTTTTACTAAGCCGGGAGATGAGGTGGTGTTTACTAAATATGCTTTTGCAATGTATGATATTTATGCCAAAAATTTTAAATGTAAGGCTATTAAATTTAACGATAAAAAATTTCAGTTTAATTTAGATGATTTTCAAAAATGTATTACAGCTAAAACCAAAATAGTTTTTTTAGCTAATCCTAATAATCCAACTGGCTCTATCTTTTATAAAAAGCAATTAATAAATTTTCTCAATAAGGTTAATAAAAAAACTCTTGTAATCTTAGATGCTGCCTATTGTGAATATATTGAAGATCAAACTTATGCAGATGGTCTCAATTTAGTTTCAAAATATCCCAACCTAGTGATTACCAGATCTTTTTCTAAGATTTATTCCTTAGGTGGATTAAGAATCGGGTGGGGGTACTCCCAACTAAAAAATATTGCCAAAATGTATGAGTTTAAAAAACCTTTTAATGTTACAAGACTATCATGTTATGCAGCGATAGAGTCATTAAGAAATCAAAAATGGTTAAAACAAAGTGTTAAAAATAATAATGATAATAGAAACTATACTTTGAAAAAATTATCTAATGATTTAATAAATTTAATAGATACAAAAGCAAATTTTATTGTTTTAGAGTTTACAAATAGCAGAACGGCTCAAAAATATGTTGATTTTCTCTATAAAAATAAAATTACAGTAAGATTGCTTGCTTCATATGGCTTACCAAATTTCGTCAGAATGACTATCGGTACAAAATCAGATATGAAAGAAGCTGTAAGGGTTTCAAATAAATTTAATGTTTAAAAATATATTAATTATAGGTTTTGGAATGATTGGTTCATCTATTGCTCAATCAGCAAAAAAGTCTAATAAAGCCATAAAAATATACGCTTTTGATAAGTCTCCAACTCTAAAGCAGAGGTTAGAAAATGCTAAACTATCAAAAGTTACTCTTTTAAAATCTTTATCAGATATTAATCAAATAGACATTGATTTAATTATAATTTGTACGCCTGTACTTCAATATTTGTCAATTTTTAAAAAAATTAACAATTTAGATAACCATAAATTTATAGTAACTGATGTAGGTTCTACTAAATATAAAATTGAAGATTTATATACTAAAAATAACTTTAAATTTAGGTTCGTTCCTGCTCACCCTATAGCAGGTATTGAGAAATCTGGTTTGGAATATGGATTTGAAGGATTATTTAAAAATAGATATAATATCATTTGCCCTATTAAAAATACCCCAAAGTCTGAAATCAATAAAATAGTAAAATTTTGGAAATCTTTATTTATGAAGATTGAAATCATGACCTCTAAAGAACATGACCATGTATTAAGCCTAACCTCTCATCTTCCCCACGTCATATCCTATTCTCTAGTTTTAACTGCAATGAAAAAAGAAAAATCTCTTAATTCTAAGTTAATTAAATTTTCGGCTGGAGGTTTTAGAGACTTTACAAGAGTTGCGGGCAGTGATCCTGAAATGTGGAGAGATATTTTTTTAACCAATAGTGATCAAATCCAAAAATTAACAAATACTTTTATTGCTGAACTCAAGAAGTTCTCAAAAGATCTAAATTCCAAAAACTCAAAAAACTTATTAAAAAAGTTAGAATTAACTAAAAAAGTAAGAAATCGTATAGTTAAAGCACGCCAAGCTGGTAAGTTTATTCCTAATGATTAAGAAAATTAATCTCTTTTTTTAACTGAACTAAAAATTCTTGTTTACTCAAACCAGTGGGGATAGGATCTCTAAATTCAATTTTAATTATCCCACTTTTAATACAATTGTTTTTAGGCCAAAAATTTCCAGAGTTTAAGGCTATTGGTACTACTGGTTTATTTAAAGATTTATACATTGAATAAATACCAGGCTTTAAATCTGGCTCTTCTTTAAAAACTGTTCTTGTACCCTCGGGAAAAATTATTACTGGTCTAATTTTTGAATAATTAGAAGCTTGTTCATTGACATGTCTAAGGCTTTGTATTCCTTGAGATCGGTCAATAGCAATCATCCCTAATTTTTTCAAATAAGTCCCAAAAAGTGGTATTGATAATAATTCCTTTTTGAGTATGTAGGCGGGATTATTGAATAAATGATTATAGTAAATAGTCTCAAACATTGATTGATGCTTACTAGCAAATAAATAGCCACTTTTATTAGCTAATTGAGAATTGACTACTTCTATCTTAATTTGAAAAATTCTTAAGATCATTACCATATTTTTAGTAAATATATTGACAAAAAATTTAAAAGTTTTGAATTTAAAAGGCAGTCCTATTAATGAAATAATTAAAATTATTGCTGCAGATAAATAAAAAGATATTAAAAAACTAAATTTCATATTTTTTTATAAAAACCATCTTAGATAATAAAAGTTTAAAATATTCTTTAACCATTTTTTCAATGGGTATTATTCTATCACTGGAATTAATGGCAAAAGGAGTAACCCTCAATCCAGATAATTGATCAAATAAAAACAAAGCTCTTTGCATGTGTAAGTTTGATGTAATAAGTAAGATAGAATTTACTTTTTTTTCTAACGCCCAATATCTTGTTTCTAAGGCATTCTCGTAGGTATTTTTTGAAAGGTATCCTACCTCTATGCAACACTTAACTATTTCTCGATCAAAATTTAAAATATTTACTAAAACAACTTCAGAGTTAAATGTATCGTCAACTCCTGAAATAAATAATTTTTTTTGATTAGAATTTTTAATTTGATTATATCCTTCAATAATTCTCTCACCTTTTCCTCCTGTTAATACTACAACAGCATCGGTATTGAAAGTTTCGGTCTTTAAATATGAAAGATTATTTTTAAATTTAATTAAGCCTAAAGATATAAAAATTATAATTAAAGCTATAATTATATTTAATCTTTTTAAAAATAGAATCATTACATGATTTCATTTTTACAAAGATCTTCTAATGTATCGCGAGATCTAATAACCCGATATTCCTCTTTATTCATCATGACTTCCAAAGGTCGAGGGCGACTATTATAGGTTGATGACATGGAAGAACCATAGGCACCAACATTTAAAAATTTTATATAATCTCCTTTCTTAATTTGAGGAAGTTTTATATCTTTTGCTAAATAGTCTGTTGACTCACAAATCCCTCCAGCTATGTCGTAAACATCAAAATCCTTCGATTTATTTAACACCTCAATGGGAGGTGTAATATCGTAGAGAGCTGGTCTTAGGTATTCTGAAAATGAGCAATCTGTAATAACTATTTTTTTATTACCACTTTGTTTTACATATAGAACTTTAGAAATTAATTCACAACTATCAGCTACAATATAACGACCTGGTTCGAATATAACTTTATAGGACTTTCCTTCTAAGATTTTATTTAAATCTTTTTCCCATTCTTGAAAATTTAATTCCTGATCTGAGTGATCTATGACACCAAAACCTCCCCCAAAATCAAGAGTTTCTATTGAGATACCCTTTTTTAATAGTTGATCAGCTAAAGATATTAGTTCCTGATATGATTTAATTAATTGATTATGATCAGTAATTTGGCTTCCAATATGCTCAGACAGCGTAGTTAACTTTATGCCTTTAAAATTTAAGATAGAGTCAAAATCGATTTGATCAAAAGAAACCCCAAATTTACCACCTGTTTTTCCCGTGGTAATTTTATCTAATGTATATCCATCTATATTAGGATTTATTCTTATACCTATGTTGGTTTGGAGACCTTTGCTGAGAGAGTATTCATTAATAAAATCTATTTCATCTAAATTCTCTATATTTATAGATCTTATTTGTTGGGTAATAGCATATTTTAAATCAAATTCTGTCTTACCTGGGCCATCAAATATTATATTTGTGGGATCAAAACCAGACTTAAGTGCTTTAAATAATTCACCTGCCGAAACTACTTCAGCTCCAAAATTATGAAGATGAATTCTATTCAAAATAGCTAAATTAGGATTAGCTTTTACAGCAAAGTGGAATTTGCAATCAAATTTGAAATTTAAATTATTTAAAAATTGAATTTTTTCTTGAATTATATTTTCATTGTAAAGGTAGAAGGGCGTATTAAATTCATTAATCATTTTATCAATCATTTTCAGATACCATTAAATTTTTATCTTCTTCTTCTTTTCTTTTCAAAAGTTTTTCAAGTTCACATACTAAGGGTGATTCCTCAGTAACA
>CABYQR010000020.1 GCA_902521155.1 uncultured Alphaproteobacteria bacterium
TTACACCTTAAAAGATTTTATCTTATTAAATAATAGAATAAAAAGTCTAAAATTAAATAATGTAATTTTTATCTATTTAGCTAAAAGCTTCACAGAAGAAGATTTAAAAATTTGTAAATTTTTGTATTCGATAAAAAATAAGATTTATTTATTTTCTTTCAAAAAAATTAGTGATACGAATATAATCTCAAATTTATTTGAGAAAAAATTTATTAATTCAAATGATAACTTAACTTTTCTTAAGAGGTATTTAATTGATATAAATCAAATTCAACTAGATAATAGTTTGAAAATTAATAATCAAAAAACTGTAGCTATTTTTGGTAAAGAGAATACTGGAAAATCAACATTATTTAACAAAATTACTAATATTTCGCTTTCTAAAACATCTCCCCAATTACACACCACTAGAGATTCAGTTAATTGGGATGTGCGTTATAGAAATGAGGTAATTAGTTTTATAGATACCGCCGGATTTATAAGAAGTAGATCTAATAGAAAAAATCAGGATTTTGAAAAATTTTCTATCGATCAGTCAGAATATTTTATTAAAAATTCATCTTTAATAATTCTCCTCTTAGATGCTAATTCTGAGTCTAAATTAGATTTGACTCTTATAGGATCTCTTTCTAAAAGAAATAAGCCCTTTTTAGTGCTTGTTAATAAAATGGATTTAATTAAGGATAAAAATTCATATCAAAGAAAATTTTTAGATTATTTATCTTCTAACCATAATTACTATAGTTCTTTAAACTTATATTTCATATCAGCTATCAATTTATCTAAATCCAAAATTTTAAATATTATTCTTAATCAATTAAATAATAAATTTTCTTTTAAAACATCATTTTTAAATCGTGTAATTAAGTCTATTAATGGTGAATTAGGTAAAATTCAAAAAAACTCGAAAGAATTTAAAATATATTATATTACTGCATTTACCGTTAATCAAAAAAATTATTTTAAAATCTCATGTAACTTTAGTAAAAAAAATATTAAGCCACATATAAAAACATTTCTTTCAAAGATCTTAATAAGAGAATTTAAACTTAAGGGAATAAATTTTAATCTAATTTTTTAATAGTAATACTAAAAGTATTTTTTAAATCTTTCTTAAATGAATTTAAATAATTTATTATAGAATTATTAAAGTTATTCATATGTACTTTATAATGACTATTTTTTTCAAAGGATAAAATAAATTTTAATTTTTTATCAAAGTTTAAAATTAATAAATTTAAAAAAAAAAATATGTTTGTGAGGATTAAATAATTATCTTTTATGAACTTATAATCATACTGGTAAGAAAGCATGTTTAAATCAATGCCTTTGTTAATTATAATTATTTCATTCACAGGACTTACCTGTTTTTCAATTATCTTTTTAGCCTTTATAAAATCTTCCACTGATTTAAAATTTGTCTGTAACAAAGTATAATTTTGATTAATACTATTATTTTCTAATTCAGAAATAATAACTTTATTACTGTTTTTTTTATAAACTCTATTGTCATTCCCGTTAATAACAATCACAACTTGATTTATTAACAATTTAAATATTTGAACCCGAGCTTAAAAGAGATAATTGTGTAATTTTACTATCTCCTAATTGATCTACTAGTTTAATGGGATATTCACCAGTAAAATAATGGTCTGTTAACTGAGGTGTCGTATTATTTCTTTCTTGAAAGCCTAAAGCTTTATATAGACCTTCAATTGATAAAAATCTTAAACTTTTTGCATTCACATATTCACATATTTCCTCGACACTTTTATTTGCTGCTAACAATTCTTTTTTTGTAGGCATATCTACTCCATAGAAATCTGGAAATTTTATTTCTGGGCATGCGATTCTCAAATGTACTTCTTTAGCACCAGCATCATAAAGCATTTTTACAATTTTAAGAGAAGTTGTCCCTCTTACAAGTGAGTCATCAACTAAAATAATACTTTTACCCTCAATAGAACTCTTATTAGCATTTAATTTAAGTTTTACTCCAAGGCTCCTAATTTGTTGACCTGGTTCAATAAAAGTTCTTCCAACATAATGATTTCTTATTAATCCTAGTTCAAAATTTATTTTTTTTTCATGGCTATATCCAATTGCAGCAGCATTTCCGGAGTCGGGAACAGGAACAACTAAATCAGCTTCCACTGTATCCTCTCTTGCCAACTCTTGACCTAAATTTTTTCTATATTCATATGCAGTTTTGCCTCTTAAAAAACTATCTGGACGAGAAAAATAAATATATTCGAAAACACAAGGCCTTAGTTTGTGATTCCCAAAAGGTTTAAGGCTATGTAGCTCATTATTTTCTATATAAACAATTTCTCCATTTTCGACTTCTCTCAAAAAAGTAGCACCAATTATATCTAATGCGCATGACTCTGATGCAAGAACGAATGACTCTCCAAGTTTACCAATTACAAGGGGTCTAATGCCATAAATGTCTCTTGCCCCAATAAGTATGTTTTTAGTTAACATAACTAAAGCATAACCACCTTGAATCTGAGATATAGCCTCAATTATTTTATCAATATTTTTTTCTTTTTTTGATCTAGCAATTAATTGAACAATAGTCTCTGTATCAGAAGTTGTGTAAAAGATAGCACCATCTTCAACAAGTTTTTTTCTCAAAGTTATAGCATTAGTCAAATTTCCATTATGCGATACACCAATACCTCCTGCATTCGTATCAGCAAAAAAAGGTTGAACATTTCTTAAAATTTTACCTCCCGTTGTGCTATAACGATTATGCCCAATAGCATAAGAACCTGGTAACTTTTTTATTGTATCTTGATTATTAAAATTATCTCCAACTAGGCCAAATCTTTTTTCAGAAAAGTAGTTTTTTCCGTCATAAGATACTATACCGCATCCTTCCTGACCTCTGTGTTGTAAAGCATGAAGACCTAATGTGGTAAGAGCGGATGCTTCTTCTACATTTGAAATACCAAATACACCGCATTCCTCTCTAATTTTAGTAGAGTTTATCTTGATCATTTTCTTTATTTTTTTTGGATGATTTCTTATCTTGACTATCTTCTGTTTCGATATCTTTATACATAAGGTTTTGATAAATTGATATATTATACTTCATGAGCATATTTCTTGCTTCAATGTGATTCTTCAAAAAAGCAACGTATATAAAATAAAAAATTATAGAAAATAAAAAAATTCCGTATATTGCACCTATAATTATGTCTAAGATTTTAAATTCTAATTGAGATGGTGATTTTAAGTTTAGAAGCTTTTCAATTAATGAAAAAATAATGTATGTAGATAAAAATATTATAATAAAAGATATAATTTCCAAAAAAATAGAATTATCTCTATTTAATAAATTTAAATATTCACTATCTATTATTTCAATTGAATAATTTAGAATTCTCTTAAAAAAAATAAATGGTATTGATACAGATAGTATTATTTTTAAACTGTAGCTAATAGATTTAGTAGCACCTTTTATACCAAATGAAATCGAAAATAATATAAGAACTATTAAATAAATTATATCGACATAATTGAAATTAGAAATATTCATATTTACTAGTATCTAGCACCAGTTATAAAAGATTTAAATATTTTATTTTTAGTAGAAAGTATATTATCACATCTGCCTTCCTCTTGAGTTATTCCTTTATCAATAAAATAAAAGTTATCACCTGTTTTGATGGCACTCTTAATGTCATGAGTAATAGTTACAGCTGTAATTTTTCTTTTTTTTATAACCTTAATTATTAAATCATTTATTAAATCACTATTTATAGGATCAAGACCAGTTGTGGGTTCATCTAAGAATATAACTTTAGGGTTCTTATATAAAGCCCTGGCTAATGCCGCTCTTTTTTTCATACCCCCTGATACTTCTGCAGGATATCTATGGTAGTTTGATATATCTAACCCAACATCACTCATTAAAGACTTAACCTTTTTTGAATAATTTATTTTATTGTCCATATAGTCTGTAAATGCAATATTTTCGGACAAACTTAAACTATCAAAGAGTGCTCCATATTGAAATAACATACTAAATTTATCAATATCTATATTTTTTTTACCTTCATATAGAATTGTTCCTTTTTCATAATTAAGTAATTGATAAATTATTTTTATGAGAACCGATTTTCCACAACCTGATTGACCCAAAATAATTGTAGATTTATTCTTTTCTATCTTAAGGCTGATATCCTTTAAGACTTCATTATCATTAAATTTCTTTTGAAGGTTTCTTATCTCTATATTCATTAGAAAAAAATCTCTGTAAGTATGTAATTAGAAAATAATATTAAAATTGAAGATACAACAACTGAATTAGTTGTAGCAGAACCCACGCCAAAAGCACCCTTACCAGAGTACAATCCACTATAGCAACTTACTATAGAAATAATAAAGCCAAATACTAATGCTTTGAAAATACCAGATAGATAGTCATTTAAACTTAAAAAATTTATAGTATTTAGTAGGTATAAATTTTCATTGAAACCTAATTTATATACTGAAACTAAATAACCACCCATGACTCCAATAAAATCTACAAGTGTTACAAAAATGGGCATTGCTAATGTTAGGGCTAATACTCTTGGAGTAACTAGATAATTATAATAATTGGTATTTAAAGTTTTAAGTGCATCTATTTGCTCTGTAACCCTCATAGTAGCTATTTCAGCGGCTATAGATGACCCAACTCTTGCTGATATCATTAAACCAGTTAATACAGGTCCAAGTTCTCTAGTTAAAGTTAAAACAACAATATTAGGAATAGCCGACTCGGCAGAAAATCTAGAAAACCCAGTGTAAGACTGTAATGCTAATACCATACCAGAAAAGATACCAGTTAAGGCAATTATTGGGATAGATGATATAAAAACATTTATAAAATATTTAAAATTAATTTTTAAGTAAAATTTAGGTTTAAAAAAATATCTAAAAAAAAGAGCAATAAATAAAATTAACTTACCAACCCCAGAAATTAAGCTGATAAAAAATTTACCTAAATTCTCAATAAAAATCATAAATTTTTAATTTTTTGAGTTTTTATCCATGCCTAAAAATTTAGTATACTTATCATCAAAATATAGATCAACCTTACCTGTTGGGCCATTTCTTTGTTTTGCTACTATTAATTCAGCTTTATTAAATACTTCCTCATTTCTATCTTTCCAAGCGTCATGTTTTTTGTTGTATGAATCTTGAGTTTCATCAGGTCCTCGTGTAGGCTCGTTTCTTTGAAGATAATAGCTTTCTCTATAAATAAACATAACAACATCAGCGTCTTGCTCAATACTTCCAGATTCTCTTAAATCAGATAATAATGGTCTTTTATCATCACGATTTTCGACTTGTCTGGAAAGCTGGGAAAGAGAAATAACTGGAAGGTCAAATTCTTTAGCTAATTGTTTTAAATTTCTTGTAATTTCAGATAACTCACTAACTCTATTGTCACGATTTCCCTCAGGTTTAATTAATTGAAGATAATCAATAAGAACTAACTTTATATTATAATTATTTTTGTATCGACGAAGCTTAGATCTTAATTCTGAAACAGTTAGATTAGGGCTGTCATCAAAGAAAAAGTTTAACTTATGTATTTCCTGATATGCATTAGAGAGCTCCAAGGAGTCTTTTTCATTTAAATCTCCTTTTCTTAATTTATCACTTGGAATTTTTGCTTGTTCTGCCAAAATTCTAAGACCTATTTGTTCAGCTGACATCTCCAAAGAGAACATAACAGCGGAAGCTTTTTCCTCTTCATTTGAAAAGTATTTTGCAGCATTGAAAGCAATATTTGTTGCAAGGGCGGTTTTTCCCATAGAGGGTCTTCCTGCAAGAATAATTAAATCAGAGTTTTGAAGACCACCAAGCATATTATCTAAGTCCTCAAACCCTGAAACTATTCCAGAGTACTTTCCTTTCTTCTTAAAAGCTTTTTCAACTATTTTTAATGAAGATTTTGTGACAGTTGCAAAATCTTTAAATTCATAGCTATCTTTTTTAAAGTTAGATAGGTCAAAGAGTTTTTTTTCTAAATCTAAAACAATGTCCTTAATATTACTCGAGGTGTTAAAGGTCGTTGACTCACTATTTTTATTTTGAGTAATTTTAAAAAGCTCTCTTCTCATAAATAATTCCTGTAAAGTTTCAAGATAGCTCTTGAATATATCTTTGGAAAATACAATTTGATCTATTTGGGATGACAAATCTTTAAGAGTACTTGACTGAATATCAGGAATATAATTTTTGATAGTTTCAATTGTGATATTTTTTTGAGATTGATGAAAGTCATTCAAAACCTTATAAATTTTAAGATTTTCAATATTAGAGAATAAATCATGATTTATATGCTCAAAATGTGTATCAAGTAATTCTGGGTGTTTTAAAAGATAAGCTATTACTATGACTTCAATGTCATTGTCTTTTAAATTTTCATAAGTTTTTTGCACAATATAAAACTAGTAATAAAAATCGAAAAAGATAGTACTAGGAAGAAGTTTTAGGGGATAAAATCTCAATACTTAGTGAACAATCTACTTCTGGGTGTAATTCTATTTCAACTGAGTATTCACCAATTGTTTTAATTTTACCTCCTAATTTTACTGATTTTTTTTGTATAGAGATATTATTTTCAGTCAAGAAACTAACTATATCAGTCACACTTATTGACCCGTAAAGCTCACCATTTTCCTTTGCAGCAATTTCTTTAATAAAATTTAGTTTGCCAATTGCATTCGCAGTGTTTTGAGCTAATTGTTTAGACTCGTTATCTTTATTTAATAAACTATCTTCCATGACCTTTATATCTGCTATATTTTTTGTTGTAGCTATTTTTGCTTTACCGTTAGGTATTAAATAGTTTCTTGCATAGCCATCTTTTACAGTGACCACCGATCCTATCGACCAGTTTTTTTTAAATTTTTCTAATACAATAACTTTTGTCATAGATTTTAAATTAATGATAGAAATCTAGCTTGTTTTATAGATTTTGTAATTCTAGTGTGAGTCGATCTTGGCATGTTAGTCACTCTTTGAGGAATAATTTTTCCATTTTCATTAGTAAATTTTTTTAACAAATGTGTATATTTATAGTCCATTTTTAATAATTCATCATTTGATATGTTTAAATTTTTCTTCAATTTCTAGTTATCCTTGTTTATTTGAGGTGTGGTTTCTTCAAGATCATTTGTACTTTTAGTAATAAGGAATCTTAAACAATCAGTGTTAAATTTTAAAAAACCATCAAGTTTTTTAGGAAAGTCAGGACTTGAGATAAAACGAATAAATTTAAAAGAGCCTTTAGAGTATTTTTTGATAGCAAACTTTAAATTTTTAATTCCCCAATCTTCTCTATACCCAATAGATATACTATTCTCTGAAAAAAACTGATCAATTGATGATGTAAGGTTTTTCATCTGATCATTTGCAAGGTCAGGTTTTACTATAATTGTTGTTTCGTATATGTTAGTCATGTAGAAGGAGTAAATATACATATAATCTAATGATGTCAAATAAAAAGCTTTCTATTCTTTTTACAGGTCAGGGCTCTCAAAATCCTGAAATGGGATTAGACTTGGCTAATAAATTTGACTGGATTAAGAATAGATATGAAATTAGTTCCGATATTTTAGGATATGACGTTTTTCAAGCACAAAGTAATCCTAAATTAATAAATCTTACAGAATATAGCCAACCGATGATTTTTATTTTTAGTTCAATTATAATAGATATTTACAGGTCTAAAATTATTGAAGAGTCTTCTGATATTGCATTGGCAGGACATTCTTTGGGTGAATATTGTGCCCTTTATTTTGCAGAAGCACTAAGTTTTGAGGAAATGTTATTACTTGTAAAATCAAGAGGAGAATCAATGTCCATAGTTTCGGATCCAGATAAGTATTCAATGTATGCAATACTTAAAAAAGATGATGAAAAAATAAATGAAGCTTCATTATTTGAAGGGATTTATATAGCTAACATAAACTCTGATAAACAAGTAGTAATCTGCGGTCTCAAAGAAAAACTTGAAAAATTTAAAGATCAAAGTTCTTTAGGGAAGTTCATACCTTTAAATGTCTCTGCACCTTTTCATTCAGAGTTAATGTTAGAAAGTTCAAAATTATTTATTAATAAAAATAAAAATATAAAATTCAATAAAGTAAATTATGATTTAATATCAAATCATCAACTTAAAAATTATAAAAATATTCCAGAGTCTCAATTTATCAATCAATTATCTCTTCAGATTCATTCGCCTGTTATGTGGTCAGATACAATTAAAAAAATATCTGAAATAGGAGTTGATAAATTTATTGAAATAGGTCCTAAAAAAACTCTTTTAAATTTTATTCCTAAGAATTTCGAAGCTGAAAAAATATTTATTACAAGTAGTGAGGATATTGATAGTTATGTTTAAAGATAAAAATTTATTTATTACTGGAGGTACTGGTTCTATTGGTAACTCAATATGTCACTACTTTAAAGATAACGGATGTAAAGATATCTATGCCTCTACCACAAATTTGAAAAAAGTTAACCCAAATGATAAATTTATTAATTACAAACAATTAAATCTATCTAATATTTCTGAAAATAATTTAGACGAATTGCTTGATATAGATGTTGATTTTTTAATTTTAAATGCTGGCCTTACAAAAGATAATATTTTCTTGAGAATGTCTGTTGAAGAATGGACTGATGTAATTGATGTAAATTTAAATTCATCTTTTTATCTACTGAAACACTTTATAAAAAAAATGGTAAAAAAAAGATATGGAAGAATAGTATTTATTTCATCTGTGGTGGCACATACTGGTAATCCTGGCCAAGTAAATTACACTGCCTCTAAGGCTGCAATTTCAGGTATGGTTAAATCGTTAGCACTAGAGGTCTCAAGTAGAAATATAACTGTAAATAGTGTAGCTCCTGGTTTTATCGAATCCAACATGACTAATAAACTTAATGAAAATCAAAAAAGTACTATTTTAGATAGAATCCCTATGAAGAAGCTAGGGAGTCCTTTAGATATTGCTAAAACTGTTGGTTTCCTTTGTTCTAATAATGCTGATTACATTACTGGCCAAACTATTCATGTAAATGGAGGTTTGGCACTAATATAATAAAATATTGAATATTGACCATAATGTGGTACGAACGTTAAAAAAATTTAGTAATATTAAGAGGTTATAAAATGAGTGATATAGAAGATAGAGTAAAAAAAATAGTTGTTGAACATTTAGGTGTCGAAGATTCAAAAATTCAAAGCGACTCAAAATTTATTGATGATTTAGGAGCTGATAGCTTAGATACAGTTGAACTAGTTATGGCATTCGAAGAAGAATTTGGCTGTGAAATTCCTGATGATGCTGCAGAAAAAATCGTCACCTTAAAAGATGCAGTTACATATCTGAGTGCTAACTCGAATTAAAAAAAATAAGTCTTTAAAAAATTGAGGCGAG
The DNA here is from genome assembly GCA_902521155.1 of uncultured Alphaproteobacteria bacterium. Taxonomy (GTDB): domain Bacteria; phylum Pseudomonadota; class Alphaproteobacteria; order HIMB59; family HIMB59; genus HIMB59. The sequence continues at coordinate 9,453 of CABYQR010000020.1, forward strand.
TAGTTGTTACTGGGTTAGGTACAATTAACCCCATTGGTAATAATGTTAAAAACAGCTGGAGTGCGCTCTTGAATTCAAAGAGTGGTATTTCAAATATTTCTAAATTCGATGTTGATGGTTTTCCATGTACAATAGCTGGTAATATCGATGATAAATTAATTGATGATCAAATAGTAAGTGTCAGGGAACAAAGAAAAATTGATAGATTTATAGCTCTTGGCCTAATCGCTGCTCATGAAGCACTCGAAGACTCTGGCTTTAAAACAGATGAAAAATCGTCTTTTAGATCTGGAGTTATGGTTGGCTCTGGAATAGGTGGTCTTGATACAATTTATAAAAATTCATCAGTATTAGACAATCAAGGTATAAGAAAGATTTCACCTTTTTTTATACCTTCTTCATTAATTAATTTATTATCAGGACATATTTCTATTCGTTATAACTTAAAAGGACCAAATAGTTCCCCGGTTACTGCATGCGCTACTGGAACCCATGCTATAGGAGACTCTTTTACTCTCATTAAGAATGGAAAAGCTGATTTGATGGTATGTGGTGGCGCAGAAGCAGCTATATGCCCATTAGGAATAGCTGGTTTTTCTGCTGCAAGAGCCCTATGTAATACTTTTAATGATCAACCATCCAAAGGATCAAGACCTTGGGACAAGGATAGATCTGGTTTTGTTATGGGTGAGGGCGCAGGAGTACTAGTATTAGAAGAACTTGAACATGCTCAAAAACGTAATGCAAAAATCTATGGCGAGATTAAAGGTTACGGAATGTCAGGAGATGCATTTCATATAACCAAGCCCTCGGAAGATGGTAATGGCGGTTACAGGGCTATGGAAATGGCCATTAATGAGTCAGGGTTAAAGACTGATGAAATTCAATATGTTAATGCTCATGGAACTTCAACACCGGTTGGAGATATAATAGAATTAAGAGCTGTCGAAAAGCTCTTAGGATTAAATAAAAATTTATTTATGAGTTCAAATAAATCTGCCATTGGACACCTACTTGGAGCAGCTGGAGCAGTAGAAGCAGTATTTTCTTTTAAATCATTACAAACAAATATATTACCTCCCACTTTGAACTTAGATAACCCAGAAATATCAACAAATATAAATCTAATTCCTCATGAAGCCATTTCGGAGCCAGTAGATAATATTATCTCTAACTCATTTGGTTTTGGAGGAACGAATGCAAGTCTGATTTTTGGAAATTAATAGTAAAAATTTTTGTATTGTATTGTCTTCCCCTTCAGGTGCTGGCAAGACTTCAATATCTAAAAAACTGCTATTAAAAGATAATTCGATTTCTTTATCTATTTCATGCACAACAAGACCTATAAGAAAAGGAGAGTCAAACAAAAAAGATTATATCTTTCTTAAAGAAGATCATTTTAATAAATTTATTTCTAACAATGAATTTATTGAGCATGCTAATGTTTTCGGTTACAAATATGGTACTTTAAAAAAAAATATAGATAAATTGTTTGATAAAAAAAAAGACGTCTTATTTGATATTGATTGGCAAGGATATCAGCAATTAAAGCAAAGTGGTTTAGAGGTGGTGGGCATTTTTATTTTGCCACCAAATAAAAAAGAATTAATTAAAAGATTAAAAAATAGAGGTAGAGATACTAAGGAAGAAATGAAAAAAAGAATGAATTTAGTTCAAGACGAAATATCTCATTTTCCAGAGTATGACTATGTAGTTATTAACAAAGATATAAATTTATGTGTAAGCCAGATTCAAAATATAGTTAACGCTGAACGATTAAAAAAAACTAGATTGAATAATTTAACTAAATTTGTCAATAATTTTAGGAATTAATTGCCCTAAATATACCTATTAGCGTTTCTAATTCTAAATTCTCCACTCTTAAGTTTAAATTAAAATCTTTTTCTAGATTGTATTGTCTTAAAAGATTTTTAAGAGACTTCCTTTTATGTGAAAATAGGTTTCTTTTAAAAATAATAAAGTCATTTATTTCATTATCCTTAAGGAGTTTTTCATCTTTTTTTAAAAATACCAATACACTAGAATCTACTTTTGGGACAGGTCTAAAACAATTTTTACTTACATTAAAACTTAATTTAATATCATAAAAGCATCTTATGAGAGAATTAATTGAGTTAATTTTTTTATCTAAAAGTCTTTGAGCAAATTCTTTTTGAAACATTAATATCAATCTATCAGGGGAATTTTGTAGTAATGCCAATTTAACTATTATTTGTGATGAAATATTATAAGGAAGATTTGAAATAACTAACTGATAAGTTTCTTTTAAGTCAATTTCTAATATATTTGAATTAATAATTTCTATAAAATTAAATTTAGAATATTTAATTAACAATTCATCTACCAAATCTTTATCTATCTCAACTAATGTCAGTTTTCTTGGATTGTTTAAAATTATATAATCAGTAAGATTCCCATTTCCAGGTCCAATTTCTAATACACTAAGATCACTTAAATCACTTAAATGTATAATTTTTAATAGGATATTTTTATCTACTAAAAAGTTTTGTCCATATTTTTTTTTTAGATTTTCATACATTGAATGTAAGATGAATTATCAGAAATATTTTTATATTTTATATCTAATGCAGTCCCATGTGCCGGACTTAATCTTCTATAATCTAATCCTAAAGTAATATTTATACCTTTTTTATTTAGAGTCTTAAAAGGTATTAAAGCCTGGTCATGGTATGTTGAAATAAATAAAGTTTTTTTATTAATATTTATAAATGCACTATCCGCTGGGAAGGGACCTTTTATTTTTTTAAATTTTGAAAGAACTTTAAAAATTTGACTATCTTCATTTCCAATTGTTCCATCCTCACCACAATGTGGATTGTAACAAATAAATATGATCCTCTGAAAGTTTAGATTATATTTTTTATCAACAACTAAACTCTGCATATTAGTTAAAAAATTATTAAGAACTCCTTTTTTTAAATTCTCAGATATATATTTTGGATTTATATGTGTTGTAATTGGTATTATTGAGAATTTTTCTCCATGCATCAACATTATAGTTTTTTTGTTATTTATCTTTCCTAAGTGTTCTGTGAGAC
>CABYQR010000021.1 GCA_902521155.1 uncultured Alphaproteobacteria bacterium
ATATAGATATTAGGACCGCTTCGGAGTTTTGAGGAAATATCTATAACATCTAAGCCAAAAAGATAATTAGCAAACAAGGTAGCTAAAATTGCAGCTAAAACTTGAATGATCACAAATATCACTAAATCTCTAAAACCCAGCTCCCCTAAAAGATAAAAAAATAAAGAGACGACGGGATTAAAATGAGCTCCAGAATATTCAGCAAAAATACGAATAAGAAAAATTAGCGTAAAGCCAATGACGATAGCATGACTAAATAAAATAAGCATCACATCATTAGTATATAACTGGCCAGCAATACCCGACCCCACAATGCTGAGTAAAAGAATAAAGGTACCTAGAAATTCTGAGATGTATTTTTGCATTCTATTAGGAGTAATTTAATATATTTTTAACAAATGTATTATGAATTTTTAGTTACACTCCTAGATGACCAATTCCTTTCATTATTTCAAATTAATTAAAAAATATGAGAGACTTACAACAACTTTTTAATAATAAAAATTACAAAAAAATAATAAGTGACTTCAAAGAAGATCAATTAATAACTCCAAATAATTGGCATAAAAATTATCTTATTTCGATTTCCTATTTTCATATTGGACAATATGATAATTCTTTAAAAAAATTACTAAATATTGATAATTATATTCAAAAACATGAAGTTAAAAATTACATAGCAAAGTGCTATCAATCATTAAATATGGACAATGATGCAATTACATTTTATGAAAAGGCGATAGAACTTAATAAAGAAATTCCAGGATATTTTAATGAACTAGGTAATATTTATTCTAAATATTTGAAAACAAATTTAGCTATAGAAAATTATAAGAAAGCCATAAAGCTTATTAATTCTAATAAAAGTAAAAGTATTTTATTTTTAAACATTGGACTCGCCTTTTATAGGGTTGGTCAAATCGAAGATGCAACTATAAATAACAAAAAGAGTATTGATCTTGACCCAAATATCCCAAATTCATGGCTAAATCTAGGTCTTTGTTATAATAAACTTAAAAACTACGAACTTGCCAAAAATTCATTTTTAGAAGCAATAAAACTCGATCAAAATTTTTTTTATGCTTATAGTTCTCTCGCTAGTAATTATATGGATTTAGGAAATTTTTATGAAGCAATTCAAATAATTAAAAAAGCTCTAACAATTAATCCAAATCATTCTTTTAGTTGGATGTTGCTAGGAAAAGCATACCTAGTATTTCGAGAGTATAAATTAAGCGCTGAGGCTTTAGAAAAATCTTTTTTAAATGATGCATCTAATTTAACAGCAGTCTCAAATTACCTATATTCACTTAACTACGATGATAAATTAAGTGAGTTAGAAATTTATAAAGAGCATCAAAGGCTTAGCGAATTATTTACAAAAAAAATAGATATTGACAAAAATAACAGTATTAATTTCCCAAATAAAAGAGAACAAAAAATTAAAATTGCATATGTGTCTGGAGATTTTAATAATCACTCAGTTTTTAATTTTTTTAAACCTTTGATAAGCAATTATAACCATGAAAAATTTACTATATACTGTCTTTCCAATAATTCTTACTCAGACAATTGCACTGAGTATCTCAAACAAAATATCATATTTGTAGAAATTTTTTCTATGACAGATAAGGAAATTGCTGAATTTATAATAAAAGAAAATATTGATATTTTAATTGATTTATCTGGTCATACTGCAAATAATAGATTGAGTATTTTTACACAAAATTTATGTCCCATCCAAATTTCATGGATGGGTTATCCAAACTATACTGGCTTTAACGCAATTAATTATAGAATAGTTGATAAATTTACCGATCCTGAATATATAAGCTTTGGTGAAAAAGATATCAAACTTAATAGTTTTTTTATGTGTTATGCAGCTCCAAAAGATTACTTAATTGAAGAACCGCCATGTGTAGAAAATAATTTTATAACATTTGGATCCTTGAATAATATTTATAAAATTAATAATAGTGTCATTGAGGCTTGGTCACAAATTCTGATTGAGGATGAAAACAATAAATTTCTGATGAAATATCATGGATTTAACGATCCATATGTAATTGAAAATATAAAGAAAGAATTTTTAAAATGTGGGATTAATTCAAATCAATTAATTTTTTTAGGTAAAGTATCAAATGAAAAACATTTTTTAACTTATAACAAAATTGATATTGCCTTAGACACCTTTCCCTACAATGGAACTACTACTACTTGTGAATCGCTATGGATGTCTACTCCGTTAATAAGCTTTGAAGGAGATTGCCATAGGTCAAGAGTATCACATAGCATTCTTAATAATTTAGGCTTACCAGAGCTATCTGCGAAAAGTAAAAAAGATTATATAAGTCTAATTAAAGAATTATCAAAAGATAAACAAAGAATAATATATTATAAGAAAACTATTAGAGATAAGATGATCAAATCTTCGTTAATGGATGGTAAAAATTTTACAAAAGAAATAGAAAAAACGTTTACAAATTTATTATCTACTTCTCAAAAATAATAAAATTTACTTTTTTAAATATTTGAATCTCAACTACGTAATATAATATATTTTAAAAATGTATTATGAATTTTTAGTTACACGCCTAGATGCACCCTTCTTATTATTATCAGCTGTCACAACTGGTTTAATTATCAGAATTTTCTATCAACAGTACATGAAGATACATTTATTCATGAGGGTCATGGTTTCGGTCTTATTATTTAGTATTAACGCGATTATAATAGTTCCTGGAGTCGTCTTCTTTTATAGATGGATTATGATTTGTGGCTTCTATCAGTCCAGCGGTGCCTTTGATTTAAATAATGGCTGTAATATTGATGTTTTTAGTCTACTTGCTCTATCGCCTGTTTCACTGTTGTAAACATTTCATCAACTTGCCTTTCATTGACAATCAGAGGAGGAGAGAAGGCTAGGGTATCTCCATTGGCTCTTACCATGAGTCCCATTTCCCAAGCTTTTTTCATAGTTTCAAATCCACGAGCACCTATAGTATTTCCTCTGGGCTCTAGTTCAATGGCAGCAATCACACCGAGGTTTCTAATATCTGCAATATTTTTAGTTCCTTTCAGGCTATGGGCTGCCTGTTCAATAACAGGGCTCATTTTTGCTGCATTATCAAATAAACCCTCATCTTGATAAATATCTAAAGTTGCTAAAGCAGCCGCACAAGCCACGGGATGGCCAGAATAAGTATAGCCGTGGAAGAGCTCGATAGGAGCATCGGCGTTTTCTAGCATGGACTCGTAAATATAGTCTTGGACAACAGTTGCCCCCATGGGGATGGTGGCATTGGTTAAACCTTTCGCACAGCAAATAATGTCCGGGGTGATACCAAAGTAATCAGAGCCTGTGGCCTTACCTAATCTACCAAAAGCTGAGATGACTTCATCAAAGATTAAGAGAATATCATGTTTGGTGCAGATATCTCGAAGTCGTTTTAAGTAACCCTTAGGAGGTGGAAGGACTCCTGTTGATCCTGCGATGGGCTCTACGATCACAGCCGCCACTGTGGAGGCATCGTGAAGTTGGACGAGTCGTTCCAGATCATCAGCCAGCTCCACTCCATGCTCGGGTTGACCGTGGGAGTAAGCATTTACGGAAGGATTGTGAGTATGTCGAAGATGATCAACACCACTCAACATCGATCCAAAGTACATTCTATTCTTTACCATACCGCCAACACTAATACCGCCGAACCCCACTCCGTGATAGCCACGCTCGCGACCAATCAATCTCGTCTTTGTGGCATGGCCTCTAGCTCGTTGATAGGCAAGCGCAATTTTCAAAGCGCTGTCCACAGCCTCGGACCCAGAATTAGAGAAAAAGACATGGTTCATTCCCTCAGGAAAGATTTCAGCTAGACGGTTTGCTAGTTCAAATTGTTTAGGATGTCCAAATTGAAAGGGAGGAGAATAGTCTAGTGTTTCTAATTGCTCAGATACCGCTTCTTGAATTTTTTTTCGACCATGCCCGGCATTCACACACCAGAGCCCAGCAGTGCCATCAAGAATTTGGCGATTATCATCACTGATAAAATGCATATCTTTTGCACCAACAATAATTCGGGGATCTTTTTTAAAAGTCTTGTTGGGCGTAAAAGGCATCCATAAGGATTCAAGGTTATTTGGTTTACTCATAGTGACTCCAGAAACTCATATAATAAATAAAATTCTATTCCCTCTCAGATATTTCAGCAAGCGTAATTATGTCATCAATAAAAAAGATAAATGAGCCTGAATATCAATGCTTTTTAAGCTTATTTCCTGGAGTTGTAGGTTAGATATAAATATAAAATAACACTTCCATATATAAGAATACCCACAGTCACCACCAAGGGAATGAATCCACTTTGATAAATCATAGTTAAGATAAATATTAGCACCCCTAAAGGGAGCTTTTTAAAAATGCAAGAAAAGATAGTTTTGAACAATGGCTTTAGAGGCTAGGAAAATTTGTTCTGGAGGAAGTTCGCTATAAGAATTCCATCTGATATATTTTAGAGATCCATCCAGTCCAATAATTTCTCGAACTTGATCCAGGGATCTGAGGGGAAGCCCTTGAAGCTCTAATTGAGACAGTTTTTCATGATGGTGATCTCCCTCAACATGAAAGCTTACCACTCGCCAGATTTGATCATCCCTATAGGGAAAGACATAAACATGAGAATGGGAGTTCAAAGAAATATTTTGAGCATAGCTGTGGAGTTCTTGAGAGATAGTCTGCTCAAATAAACTTTTAAGCTCCTGATCAACACTGCCCAGCACATAAACTTTACCTTGAAGGTTTTGAGCAGAAGCCTGAAAGGACACAGAGATTAATATTAAGAATGAAAAAATACTTTTTATCAAGTCCACCCCTGGCAGGCATCTAAGGCATTACTTAAAGCACGACTTAATCCAGATGCCTCATGCTGCACGCTTTGAGGTTCAAATCTGTTTTGAGGGTCGTTTAGGGAAAATCCAATAATACCCTCTGGAGCTAAGAGCTCTTCTAGTTCTTCGAAGTGGTGCTTATAAAAACTTATTAATTCAAATCTTGTGTATCCATTGGTATTAAGCTTACTGGCGTCATCTCCCTCATAGGTCACACCTGATAGCTGCCAGTCAAATTTTTCTCCATCCAGAGAGGAGAGACCTTCACTCTCTAATTCCACGTTGGTGTAGACTAATCTTGCATCACAGCTCATCATAGGATCTACGATAAAAATGACTGATTTTAGTGGGTTTTCTGCATTATAAACTATATCAATATTGTTATCGCTACTGCTGGAATGAACCCAATTTTCAAATTCATGAATTTCATCCTCTTTGGCTTGAGTAACACAACTAACCATAAACAGACTCAGGAAGATAATTAAAACTCTCATTACTTCTTCTCCCTCGGTTTAAAATGAGTCATGAGGTATTGCTTTGGAAAAGGCACTCGGAGGTATTCGGCGTATTGGCGGGTAAAAAAGTAATTTAAGGGGTACTGGATAAAATCTAAATTTCCTTGCTCCAGGGCCTCCAGAGTGCTCAGGGAAAAGTTAAGATGCTCCATGACCTTTTCTAGGGTTATCTCTTTTTCTTGGCGAGACTCGGCCAGACTATGAAGATACTGCTCGACACCCATTTGAGACTGGGGTTCTTTTCTGGGATTGGTGGAACCCTCCCCCAGAGTGGGAATAATGTAATTTTTGTTCATGACAGTATAATGGAAAATTAACTTCTCTAGCTATAGTCTAAAGCTGAAAGAATTTTGGACAGAAAAAGTTAATTACCACATTATCATAAATTGCTATACTGAGTCATGTCTAAAACTAAAGAAATTATCTCCATCGAACACACACTCAAAGAGGTCCTAAAAAACCTCAGCGACCAGGATATCCAAGAGATCACGGGCAAGTCCAAGTCTTATATATATAAGTGCGCAGACCCCGATGACCATGACCGTCATATTCATTTCAAGGATGTTGTAGCTCTCGAGCAAGCCATGCAGCGCTACCACCAAAAAACTCCTTTCACCAAATACCTCAAAGATCAACTCACACTACCCCAGCTGGATAAACCGGGCAGTGAGAATGAGGTTCAATCAGAGGTGATGGGGATTGGAGGAAGAGTTGGAGATTTGATGGACTCTGTTCAAAAATCAATGGACGAGAAAAGCTCGGGGGGAAAGAAAATCGTCCCTCACGAAAAGGAGGATATCTATAAAGATATCCAAGAAATAGATGATCAGTTGTCTAAAATCAAGAGTGTGTTAAAATCTCTTTGAATTGATATTCAGGGGGTTTTTGGCAGGTATTTTTGTTTTTTTAGCTTCCTTTGTTAATGCCTCACAGCTCTGCGAGCAAATCCTCAAAGAAGATTTCAGAGAAACAAGCAATATTAAACTCGTCCACCACGATGGGGGAATTGTCTTTCACCCCAATAAAACACTCATTGATAAAATCCGCTTTGGATCAGCTGCCGCAGAAATCAATTTAAATCCAGGAGATGCTATTACGGCTGTCGATGGCAAAGCCTTACCCCTCGATCAGGAAGAGGCCTATAAAAATCTAACCTTCATATTAGAAACTCCAGGTATCAAAAAAATTCTATTAGATATCCAAAGACCCGATGGCAGCACAGACACTCTGCTATTAAAAAAAGACTCTTATTTTGGACATCCTATTGTGGAGACAGATATCATTTTGAACGATATTGAAATCACACACCAAAGTAGCAAGACCAGACTAGATCTAGATGTACATCTCAAATGGGATAACGATAAAATAATTCACCGTCTTGAAAAAATTTTAAATAATCCCAATCAGGAACTGATTAACTGTCAGTTTAGAAAATCTCCAGAACTCGATAATATCCTTAAAAAGATTTGGTACCCCTGGTTTGATACGACTCTGGTTGGAGCGTCCGTAGAAAATATTAAATATGAAAATTTACTAATCACCAATGACGACACAAAACCCTTTCATTTTACCCTTGTCCAGCAAGTCGACTATATAGGAAAAAATAAGTCAGACTTTCAGAAATTCCCCTTTGACAGAATGTCTACTCATGCTGATTTTATCTTCCAAGACTCAGACTTGAGTGTCTCCAGTCTCTATGAACCGGATTTTATCATCAAGAAAGGAAATGAGATCCTTTATGAATGGCAGATCAGCGATCACGATATTGACTGTTGCCATCCCAAGCAAAGGGGTCAGCAGGGAACACTCGAGACAATCAATTACAGCTTTGAATTGGACCGCAAGTACTTCTACTATGTTTTAAAAATAGTCATCCCAGTCGTCTTTTTGGTATGGCTGTCCTTTAGTGTCTTCTACATCAGAGCCATTGAGTTGGAGTCTAAGTTAGCAGTCTCTATGGGAAGCTTGTTAACTCTTGTCGCTTATAACTTTGTCTTCGGCGATGACGTTCCCAAATTAAACTATATCACTGTTTTAGATGCCTGGATCTTACTCTCCTATCTGTTTGCGGGTCTATCGACCATGATTACGGTCTATAGTTACTGGGACTACCAGCGCGACAAGCAAACGGGTATCTTTAATACTCTGGATCAAAAATTACGCTGGCTGATGCCTATCTCGTATCACCTTCTCATGGCCATTTTATTTTGGGGGCTCACGACTAACTGGTCTTTGGCCCCGACACCTATTTCTGTCTAAAAGATTTCACTCTCTCCCCATTCTTTTTTAAATCCTATCAGTAAGGTAGGAGTTAGTGCAAAGACCTCGCTTAACTACTCTCTTTTCAAATTACACCTTTAATCTGTCATTTCCTACCAGGTACTCCTACGACAGTTTTGAAAAGAAGAGTAGAAGAGCAGAGGGGGTTTTTTCATATTTCCTTTCGTTCTTGTGGTGGCAATCCTCCTTCCTTTTTTTCGCTGCCACAAGATTTATATTTCTGTTAGGAATCCCCGCTCTGATCTCTTTGCTCCTATCCACGATGGCTTCGGCTATGACTCTAGAGACATTCAAGAATTGGCATATCCAATATTTGGATGAGGAATTTATCTTTGTCCAAAGCCATCGTGATATTCGGGATAGTGAAATTCTCACCTTTGGATTTCAAAAAGGAAGATGCGAAAGAGTATCCCAATTTTTTGAGCTCTACACCATGGCCAATCATCCTGAATTAGAGCAGCTCATAAATAAAGAACTCCAACTTCGCGAAAATGGATCTCCCGCCGAAGGCAAGGTCATCCATATTCAACCTCATAAAGGGGGCCACCTAATCTTGGTTGATATGGGATACTACAAACAAGAAGATGTCAGAGATTATTACAACTACCACAAACGCTTTCGAGTCACTGTCACCCAACATCCCCTCGAAGAGAGTATCCCACTCACTAACTTATTTGATGTTCCAACACAGGAGTGGAGTATTGAAGACATTCAAGGTGTCTTGGATCGAGCAGAATATCACTGCAAACGTATCCCCGATCCTCTCCTAGCTCTCCAGTCACCCAATTTCAAGAAAGGACTAAAAATATGACTTTTTTCCACTTTTTTGCAGCTGTTTTATTCTTATATGTGGCTGATGAAAAAAATCCCAGCCAGCTACATTTTGGAAAAAAATGTTTTACCAATGAGTATGGAACTATCTACTCCCACGTCTGGCTCACAAGACCCAACCAAGAACTTCCAGCCAACTGGGAACAGTGCTCTGTCCCTATCGAAGACACCCCAACCGAGACGCCCCTCGAAAATACCCCAAGGGAGACACCCCAACCTAAATAGCTATGAGAAGGAAAATGCTACTTATCCCTAATAAAGATTTTGAGGATAAAACTCAAAGTATTTGTTTAATAAAAACACAAATCATCTCTCAGCTAGATACCTACATTTGTGGCTGTCAATCTAAACACTCCGTGGGTTGGAATGGAGGGGGCATCCTCAAGCAAACTCAATTATATGAATATGTTGTTCACTGCCCTAAGGGATATCTCACTTTAATAAAATATGATTTCCAAAATCTCGAAATCCGATCTCTCTACTCCACAAAGATTAATAGCTACCAAGCGGCCTTAGCTCAAATGGCAGAGCGCCCAGGTTCCAACCTATGATGCGGGGAGGGAGGTGCTGGTTCGAGTCCAGTCAGGCTGCACCAAAACTAAAACTATGTTTAATTTATCGAAAAGGTTTATAGTCTCTCTTATGGGTCAAAGTTATTTTATTGAGTGCCCAAAGTGTGATTACAGCTCCAGCGAGATCACTATGGGTGTGGGTTTTCTTTTTGGAAATATTGATGACCTCCTCCATGGCTTGAAGGGCGAAGATAAAAAAACCGTTCAATTTCTTCATAGCCGAAAAACCATCCATCATCATTACTCCAGGGGCTACTCTCTCTACCAGTGCCCTGAGTGCCACTCCCTCGAAAACAAATGCCACCTAGATTTATACAACAGCGAGGGGGAACTCCTTTTTTCAACTAAATCCTATTGTGACCCCTGCCAAAAAAATCGAGATTACATGCCAGAAGATTTAGAAAAGGAAACCATCCCCAATCTTTGTTGCCCAAAATGCCATCATCACCAACTCAGCCTTTCGCTGGGAGCTCTTTGGGACTAAACACCAATATAATAAGACAAGCGGCTTTGGTGCTCACAGTCTTATTATTAGTATTGCCGGCAAAGGCAGATGACTGGCAAATCAGCCAAGACGAGAACTACATCTCACTTTCTAAAAATGGCGAAATTCAACACGGAAACAAGATTTACTATAATTTCGATAAGCAAAATGGCTGTAAATTTAATGTCTTCTTTTTTATCTATACCATGCAAGATGATATCCCAAACCCCTTATCGGAAATTTATGAAGATAAGAGTATTGATTTGAATTTTGGAGGTTCGCCCTTACTCGCACTTCTTAACTATTCCACGGAGTTCGGACTAGGACAGATTGCAGGGATATATGTTACACGAGAAGTGCCTTTGTCTCAGTATTTTGTTGATGTAACAGAAGATATGCTTCAAGACAATCTCATGATTATGCAAATAACAGGAGAGCACTTACAATATTTTGATATTCCTAAGGAACAGTGGGACTTCACAAATATTAAAAACTACCTTAATCAAGCCCACAGCATGTGCGTGGCAAAGTTAATATAAATATTTTAAACTTATCCACAGAAAATGTGAAATAAATATGTGAATTTATAATGTACACATTATAATTGCATATTGAATATTCACTTTAATTATGAGATATTAAGAGTATGGACGAAAAACAAAAAAGAAATAATTTTTTAAAATATGCCAATATTAGGTTAGATAATGCTCTTAAATGTATTGCTAGAATTAAGCCATTAGCTAATAAAAGATACTATGAGTACAGCCCAACAGATAAAAAGATTTTATTATCCAAACTAAATGACTCTTTAAGTGAAGTAAAAAGAGCATTTGCTGAAAAAGAACCAGTCAAAAAAAGGAGAGGTAAAAGGAAAAATTATTTCTTATAAACCATAAGCATGGAATGGAATTTTAGAAAACTTGGAATTAACGAAGGAGAGGTGGGAGACCACTCATCTGCAAGAGTACTACAAACAGGCGACTTTTCAAATACAGAGGTTTTAGCAAGAGAAACTGGTCAAAATACAAAAAATCAACCTATTGATGAAAATATTCCAGTCGATGTATGTATTACATTGATTGAACTTTCAGGTGAAACAAAACTAAACTTTTTAGAAGCTATGCAATGGGAAAATTTAAAGAAACATTTAACTGCTTGTACTGAAAAAAATAGCAATATGTCTCTAAAACTGAAAGAAGGCATTAAAACCATTGAAAATGAATCATTAAAATTATTAAGAGTAGATGATTACAATAGTCGTGGTCTTAACGGACCAGATCAATCACCTAGTACTTTTGATGATGAAAATATTGAAGCGAATTTTTTCAATTTGTGTAAAGCTGATTTTGTTACTGACTCAAATGCAAAATCATCTAGGGGTGGAAGTTATGGAGTTGGAAAATCTTTTCTATGGCTTTTTTCTTGTATTTCAACAGTTCTCTTCTCCTCTATGCTTAAAGAAAATAAAAATAATAAGACGCATGAAGGTTTGAGGTTATTTGGTAGGTCAGAACTAATCACTCATACTTTTAAATCTCATGATAAAAAAGAAAGATATCAGAATATGGGATATTTTGGAGTAAAGGATAAAAATGACCAGCAAGGTGGAGTGGTCTCTAGCTGGAATGATATAAGTTTAGCAGAGAAATTATTTTTAAACAGAGATGAAAGCTTAGGCACGGGAGCTAGTATTCTAATTGTTGGATATCATGACCCAGATGACCAAGGTTATCAAGACCCTCAAGAAACCCTAAATAATTTAAAACAAAACGTTGAAGAGTATTTCTGGCCTTCAATTACTCCCCAAAATAAATCCATTAACTTTAATTTACGCTATCAAAGAAATAATAGAATTGTTGCAAACGAGATTGATGAATTATCCATAGAAAATTGGGATCCATTTGTAAATTCAATTTATGGTGATCAAAATATTCAAAAAATTGCAAATACTGAAAATTCTATAGCTAGAAAATCCATTCCAATCACAGTTCCAGAAAGAATTGATATAAAAAAACATAAGCCATTTATTGGAAATATTGAGCTATCCGTTTATAGATCTTCAAATAAATTTAATAACAATAAAAATAAAAATAAAATTGCATTTATTCGAGGTTTTGGAATGGTTGTAAATTATTACATTCCCAAATCACAACCCAATGGAGATAGCTTACCTTATTTTGCTGTATTAAGAGTTGGCACAGCAATCAAAGATCAAGATAAAGACATAACAAACAAAATTGAAGATTTTTTTAAATTTTCTGAACCACCCCTACATGACAAATGGAATAAGCAAAATAATGGTTTAAAAAATAGATATAAAGATTACTCAAAATCAATAGATGTCTTTTATAAGTTACTAGAGGAAAGTCTTTTAGAATTATGTGGCGAAGAAGAGTATGACCAAGATACTGGCCCAGAACTTCTTTCAAAAATGTTAAATATAGGATTTAAACCAACTAAAAATAAAACAAAAATTATTAGCAAAGATATAGTCGCCTATCCAGATTTTGAAAATCTTTGGAAAGTAGCTGGGACAATAGAAATTCAAAATCCTAAAAAAGACGATAACGGAAAATTTAATTGGGGTGTTGAATTTGGCTTCTCTGTAAAAGAAGAGAGCAACAAAGGTGAAAATTGCTTCATTGATAAAATGTCAATCAAGCTTCATGACCAAACTAATGATTATGAGAATTGTGGTGAAACAATAAAATTAAAAAATTTAGAAAATATTTTCTCTATTGATTTCGAAGGAACTGTAAACATTATTCATAGCACAAAAATTAAAGATCAAATTTCAACAGTAGGATTAAATAAAAATATAATTTCATTAGGCTTCTATTTGAAATCATGACTCAAACACTTTTCCCATATCGTTTTATAGAAGGAGGTTTAAGACTTTTATTATCCTCTCTTACTGAAATTCCAAATTCAAAAAATGTT
>CABYQR010000022.1 GCA_902521155.1 uncultured Alphaproteobacteria bacterium
TAAAATATTTCAATCTACTCCTTATATTGGAAATCTTGCACCTGGTGGAAAGTATGTAGCAAAAGATCTTTTTGAGGTTGGGGGTGTTCCAGTTTTAATTAAAACTTTAATCGATGGAGGTCTAATTGACGGCTCCTGTATTACTGTTACTGGTAAAACTTTAGCAGAAAATGTTCAAGATGCTGAGTTACCAAAAAATCAAGACGTTATATACCCTATCAATAATCCCATTAGTCAAACAGGTGGTGTTGTAGGTCTCAAAGGCTCTTTGGCACCAGATGGCGCTATTGTAAAAATAGCCGGCTTACAAAAATTACAATTTAAAGGTAATGCCATTTGTTTTGATCGTGAAGAAGAGGCACTTGCTGCAGTTCTTGAGGGTAAAATTAAACCAGGTAATGTAATTGTTATTCGATATGAAGGCCCCAAGGGTGGCCCAGGTATGAGAGAAATGTTATCAACTACAAGTGCTATTTATGGCCAAGGGATGGGAGAAGAGGTTGCCTTAATAACAGATGGTCGTTTTTCAGGCGGTACAAGAGGTTTTTGTATTGGACATGTTGGCCCTGAGGCTCATGATTGTGGCCCCATTGCCTTAATTGAAGACGGTGATGAGATTGAAATAGATGCCAAAAAAAATACCTTGGATTTAAATGTCTCTGATAAGATATTAGAACAAAGAAGATCTCAGTGGAAACCGAGAGAGTTGCATTTTGAATCAGGTAATTTATGGAAGTATGCCCAAACAGTAGGGCCTGCTCACTTAGGTGCAGTTACGCACCCTGGTGGAAAAAAAGAAAAACGTATTTATTCAGATATTTAATTCCATCAAAATTGGGCAATGATCTGATGGTCTTTCCATTTCTCTGTATTCTTTTAAAACTTTAATATTCATAATTTTACTTTTTAAGAAGGGAGATACCAAAAAAAAGTCTATTCTTATCCCTTCTTCTTTTCCAAATTTATAAGTTTTATAGTCGAAGAAAGTATAACTTAACTTTTTAATCTCATTTTTAAAAACATCTAGTAGATCTAAATTTAATAATTTATTAAATCTTTTTCTAGATTCTGGTTGAGCTAAAGCATCTTTTTTGTATTTTTTAATATCATGAGCATCATTATCTTCAGGAATTACATTAAAGTCACCAGTTAAAACAATTTCATATTCATCTTTTATTTTTTTAATACTTTCATGAAGTTCATCCATCCATTCTAATTTATAAGTAAATTTATCAGTACCGATTGGATTTCCATTAGGAAAATAATTATTTATAATTGCAATACCTTGTTGTTTTAAAAGAATTATATTATTTCTAGCTTGAGTCTTATTAAGCTCACTAATAGTGAGATCTGTTACGTCTAAATTCTGATTATACGAAATAGAAACTCCATTATAGCTTTTTTGTGTTTGGGTTATTGTTTGATAATTAAATTGAAGAAAAAAATTTGAGACATATTCATGATCATCGATCTTTAACTCCTGTAAACAGAGAATATCGGGTTTCTCTCTTTTTATTATTTCTTGGACTAATGGCTCTCGGGCTCTTAAGGAATTAACATTCCAGCTTATAAACTTCACTTTAAATACTAAAAGAAGTGCCGCATCCGCATGAATTTTTAGCATTGGGATTATTAATACTAAAACTAGAACCTATTAGCTCATCTCTATAATCAAGTTCAGCCTGGTCAATAAATTCAATTGAATTTTTATCTATTAAAATTTTCAAACTTTTGAAATCAAATATTAAATCATTATTTTTATTTATTTCATTGTCGCTCTTAAAGACATACTGAAAGCCAGAGCAACCTCCACCTTTTACTTTTATTCTAAAATATTTCATATTTTGAGAGGATAAAACTTCTTGAATTTTACTTATAGCCTTATCTGTTATATTAATATTTCTCATATGTTCAATAATCTATCAGCTTTAAATCAAAAATCAAAAGGAAGACTCTACGACGAAACTTCGGATCATCGTCTTCCTTATGAAAGAGATAGAGATAGAATTTATCATTCAACTGCCTTTAGAAAATTAAAGGATAAAACTCAAGTTTTTATGTTCGAAAAGGGGGATTACTACAGAAATCGCCTTACTCACACCTTAGAGGTTTCCCAAATTGCTCGGTCTGTTAGTCGAAGATTTAATTTAAATGAAGATCTAGCAGAGTGTATAGCTTTATGTCATGATCTAGGTCATAGTCCTTTTGGTCATGTAGGTGAGGAAATTATTGCTCAAGAACTTGAACCAAATTTTGATCACAATTATCAATCTTTTCGCCAAGTAACTATTCTTGAAAATAAATATGTAAGTTTTGAAGGATTAAATCTCTCCTGGGAAACCATTGATGGTCTCATAAAACATAATGGACCCATTTTTAACTCATCAAATATTTATAATTTGTCAGATAATTTTATATTTGATCTGAAACAAAACCCATCTTTAGAGGCTCAAATAGCTTCAATTTCTGATGATATAGCATACATAGCACATGATCTTGATGATGGGATAAGGTCTGAAATATTAAACATCAATGATTTATCAGACCAAAAATATTTATTTAAATTTATTGATTTTGATTTTATGAAAAGTCTTGATAGTAAGGTTGCTCGAAATTATTTTACTAGATCTACAATTAATTATTTAGTTTTAGATTTATTAAATGAAACTGAGCAGCAACTTAAAAATATTAAATTCAAATCTTATGATGATATAGTTCAATATCCTAATTTTTTAGTTAAGTTTAGCCCTGATATCAAAGAAAACGTCAATCAAATCAAAAGTTATTTGTATGATAATTTTTATACGTCTAAATTTGTATACAAGAATAGATCTGAAGCAGAAAAAATTTTAGTTTTTATCATTCAATTTCTTAAAAAGAATACTTCTGAACTTCCTGATAACTGGAAAAAAAAGATAAGTGATGAAGATTCTAAAAAACAAACTATAGTAGATTATGTTTGTGGTATGACTGATCAATATGCCATAAATTTTTATAATAATTATGCTTCAAAAAATTAAATCTGAGCTTTTTTCATGTATTCAAGAGATATATCCAAAAATTGAATTTTCTAACAATGATATAGAAGTGTCTTGCTTGTATGATGAAAAAGGTGATTTTACATCTAATTTATGTTTGAAATATTCAAAATTACTTAAAGAAAAACCCTCAGATATAGCAAAAAATATCATTGATATATTTAAATTAAACGAAATTACTAAAATCGAACTAGCAGGACCTGGATTTTTAAATTTTTTTATTACAGATTTGGCCGTTATGGACTTACTTAATGAAGAACCCTCATCATTTAATGATACGTCCAGTGTAAATATTGAATTTGTTTCAGCAAATCCTACAGGTCCTTTACATTTAGCGCATGGTAGGGGGGCAGTAGTCGGAGATGTTCTTTCAAATATATATAAATACTTTGGCCACAAAGTTACAAGAGAGTATTATGTTAATAATACTGGTAATCAAATTAAAGAATTTGTTTCTTCTGTTCTTTTTAAGATTTCTGAAAAATATAAATTAAATTTAAACTATTCTCAACATTACAAGGGTGACTACATTCAAACAATAGCTGATAACTGTTATGATCAATTTAATAATTCTATTCAATTTAATAACATCAATGAAGAGGATGAAATTAATTTAGCTAATTTTGCAATTAAATCCTTAGTTGAAGAATCAATAAAAACTCTCAAACAAACAGGCATTAAATTTGACCAAATTTCATATGAAACAGACATAATGGATAAAGATTTATTAACTGAAATAATAAATAAACTTTCAGATAAAAAATTAATATATAGAGGACAATTAGAGATGCCTAAAGATTATCAAGGTACTAAAAAAGAAAATGAAATTACAATATTTAAATCCACTTTTTTTGAGGATGATGAAGATAGAGCGGTAACTAAAAATGATGGATCCCCCACATATTTTGCTAATGATGTAGCTTATCACGTCGATAAGCATAAACGTGGATTTGATAAACTTATTAATATTTGGGGAGCAGATCACTTAGGTTACCTTAAACGTTTATCTGCAGCTTTATGTGCATTATATCCTTCAATTAATTTTTCAGTTGTGTTTTGTCAAATAGTAAATCTTAAACGTGATAACAAAATTCAAAAACTTTCTAAGAGAGAGGGAAATATATTTGAATTAAAATTATTAGTTGAAGAAATAGGAATTGAAAACTTTCGTTATTTTATGTGTTATCGAAAAAATGATACTCATATGGATTTAGATATAGATTTGATTAAAAAGGAAAATAAAGAAAACCCTATTTATTATATTCAATATTCCTATGCAAGAGCTCAATCTGTATTAGATAGAAAAAAAAATATTATTGATGCTTCTATTGATATGCCTCTAGAATTGAAAAATTTGTATAAAAAATTGTTTGATTGGGACTCTGTTGTCTTAGCAGCCTATCAAAGACAAGAAGTGCATCTTATTGCACATTATTTAGAAAGTCTTGCCTCATACTTTCATTCTCTTTGGTCTTCAGCAAAAGCTAACTCACAAATTAAATTTTTAGATAATAATGATAATATATCTAGTCACTCCTATAACTTATTAAAAAAATATCAAGATACTCTTAACCAGGGATTAAAAATTTTAGGTATTAAGCCTAAATTAAAAATGTGATTAAAAAAAAATATCTTATAATTATTTTAATTTTTATAATTATTCTTTCCTCTTCCTATTTTTTATATAACAATTATCTCCAATATATCTTATTTGATCATTATATTATTGTTGAACCAGATAAATTTGATTTTATTAAATGAGAAATCCTCTAATTATATCTATTAAATCAACTAAACTAAAAACCTCTGAGAAAAATAACTTAAATATTTATAAACCTTATGGTGTTATTCTTTTTTCTAGAAATATTTCAAACATTAATCAAATAAAAAAATTAGTTAAATCTATCAAAAGTCAGAGTAGAAAAACGTTAATCCTTATTGATCAAGAAGGGGGAATAGTTAATCGTTTTCAAAAATTTCCTGAATTTAAGTTTTTAGATAATTATGATTATTATAAGATTTATCTAAGATACCCATCATTGGCTAAACAATTAGTGTATCTTAAATCATTCATTACAAGCTATTATCTGAAAGAAATAGGTATTGATATTAATACCATACCCGTTTTAGATTTACCTATTCACAATACAACTAGTATAATTAAAAAAAGAACGTTTGGTCCAAATATAGATACCAATATTATTTTAAATGAAGTTTTGCTTACCGCCTCAAAACAATTTGGATTAATACCTGTAATGAAACATATCCCGGGTCACGGAGTAACGAATAGAGACTCTCATTTTGCACTCCCAGTTTCTAAATTTTCTATTAGTGAATTAAATAGACATCTTAAAATATTTAAACATTTTAATCATTTGCCTCTTGCGATGACGGCACATATTAAATATTTAAGTTGGGATAAAAATAATATATCTACTTTTTCTTATAAAATTATTAATCAAATTATAAGAAAGAATGCTAATTTTAAGGGGTTAATAATGAGCGATGACCTCACGATGAAGGCAAATGAATTTAAAATTTCGGAAGCTATATCTCTTTCAAACAAAGCTGGTATAGACATCTTACTTGATTGTAGTTCTGATTGGGAAAGGTATATTGAAATTATTAAAAATTTTAATATTACAAATAAATATAAAGCTAAAATTAACCTTCAATTAGGCAAACTAAATAGAAGTAAATTCAATAATAAATCTATTAATATTAATAATTATCATCATTTGTATAATGAACTTGTAAAACATTATGGAATCTAATCTAAATATAGAAATTAAGGATTTTAATGGACCTTTAGATGTTCTTTTAGATCTAGTTCATAAAAACAAATATGATCTAAAGAACTTACCTATTCTTCATTTGTGTAATCAGTATATATCTTTTATTGAGGACTTAAAAAAAGTTAGTATTGAGATTGCCTCTGAATATCTTCTTATGGCCTCTATTATGGTTTTCTTGAAATCTAAATTTTTAGTTAACAAAGATAAAGAAGAAGATGTTAAAAAAATTACTAAATTTCTAGCTAATAGACTTACTATTTTAGAAATGGTTCATAAAAATAGTGAAACCTTATTCAAATTACCCCAATTTAAACAACAATTTTTTCCAAACACATATAAAAACAAATTAAAAATAGAAAAAAACTTTATCATTAAAGATAAATTAATTGATCTCCTTAAAGCTTATGCTTCCATTCATAAAAGAAATCAACAATACACATTAAAATTTTCTTCCTCCAAGCTATTTACCATTAAAGATGGACAAAATATTATTTCAAAAGAAATTTTATCCAATCCAAATTGGTTTTCTTTGAAGAGCTTGTTACCAGACAATTTGCAATCTGATATTATGAACAAATCTTTTTATTCAAGCACATTTAATGCCAGCCTTCATATGGCTAAAAAAGAAAAAGAGCAAAATAAAAAAATTGTCATTAGTCAGAATCAACCTTTTTCTGATATATTTCTAAAAAAACATGAGTGAAACTTCTCAAAAAATTGAAGCTTTAATTTTTGCTTCTAGTAAACCAATATCAGAAAAAGAAATTAAATTACGTTTAGATTTACATGAAGATATTTCTGAAGCTATGAATAACTTGGAAGATGCTTACCAACATAGAGGAATAAATTTAAAAAAAATTTCTAAAGGGTGGATTTTTTTAACCAATTCCGAAGTTAGTGAAATTTTTCATGAAAAAAGAGAAATTCATAAACGTCTATCAAAACAAGCTATTGAGACTTTGGCTATAATTGTTTATCACCAACCTATTACAAAAGCAGAGATTGAAAGTATCCGAGGTGTTGTTATTGGCCAAGGTATATTTGATCAATTGATGGAGTTGGGTTGGATTGCTCCAGGAGGTAGAAAAGAAGTACCGGGAAGACCTATATTATGGGAAACTACTGATGACTTTTTACTTCACTTCGGTTTGGGTAATTTAGATAATCTCCCTGGAATTGAAGAAATGAAAAATTCAGGATTGCTTAATGATAATTTTGCTTCTATGAATATTCAAGAACTTACGGACGACCTTGATAAAGATGAGGCTTTTGTGGATGAAAAAAATGAAGAAGAGAACCTAGATGATTTTTCAAGAAGCCAATTAACTGAAGATAATGATACTTAATGTTAAAAATCTACATCACTCATATGGTGATATAGAGGCCCTTAATAATTTAAAATTTTCTATTGATAACAACTCTATAGTCTCAGTTTTGGGACCTTCTGGTTGTGGGAAAACTACTTTAATTAGAGTCATTGCTGGTTTAGAAGAAATACAAAAAGGTGAAATTTTTTTAGATAATAGTTTAGTGGCGAATAACAAATTTAATACTCCACCTGAAAAAAGACCCATCTCATATGTTTTTCAAGACTTTGCACTTTTCCCTCATATGACAGTCTTGGAAAATATAAGTTTTGCGGCAGGCTCTCAGCAAAATAAAAAACAACTCATTAATCAGGTTATTAAATTAGCAAAAGTAGAAGATTTTTTAAAAAAGTACCCTCATTCACTGAGCGGTGGCGAGCAGCAAAGAGTTGCATTAGCACGCTCTATTGCAGTGCAACCAAAATTATTACTTCTAGACGAACCCTTTTCAGACTTAGATTCTAATTTAAAAAGAGAGATTATTGATGATACTCTTCATTTAATAAACAGCCTAGAGTCATCAGCTATATTGGTAACTCACAATGCTGAAGAGGCCATGTTTTTAAGTGACATTATTATAGTTATGGAGAAGGGTGCTATTATACAAATAGGTTCCCCCAAAGATATTTATTTTAATCCCTCAAATTTATATGTAGCTTCTTTGTTTGGTGAGACAAATATCTTTGAAACTAAAATTATTAATAATCAATGCTGGACACCTCTTGGTTATGTTAAATCTAATAATTTACCTGATGATAAATTAGTGAATGTTGTTGTAAGACCAGAGGCTATTAAATTAAATATTGAAAAATCACCTTTATTAAGCTCCAATAGTGGGGTAGTGGTTGACTCAAAATTTTTAGGTAATAATACAATCGTTCACATGACTGTGAATGACGATCAAAATTCTAAATACCATATTCATAGTAAGGTAACTGGTAATTTTTTACCACCTCCAGCTTCTTCACTTTCTATAACACTAGACCAATCTCAAATATTTATTTTTCCTAGATAATTAATTAATATTAGAGTAATATTTAAATATGGGCACTTTTAGTATCTGGCATTGGATAATAGTTCTAATTATTGTTCTTTTATTATTTGGAAAGGGAAAAATTCCTTCTTTGATGGCTGATATGGCTAAAGGTATCAAATCCTTTAAGAAAAATATGTCAGATGAGGATAACCCAGATAATTCTAATCAAGATAATCAAAATAAGGACCAGTAATGTTTTCTTTGGGCTGGATGGAAATTTCCATCATCCTAATTATAACAATTATTATTGTTGGCCCTAAAGAAATACCAACTGTAATAAAATTTATTAAATCTATAACCTCCAATCTAAGAAAATTATCTAAAGAGTTCAATTCAACTGTAGATGAAATAACTCATATTCAAGAAGTTAAAGATATTAAAAAAGAAATACTCGAAACTAAGGAAGCCGTTCTAAAAGAGGGTAAAGAATTAGATGAATTTATTGAGAAAAATAATCATGAAATAATGAAAGAAAAAAATGATAGCTGATAATGATGAAGAAACATCAATGAATTTCCTAGATCATCTTAAGGAGCTAAGACAAAAATTAATTTATTCGATTATTTTTTTTATTTTGTCATTTATTGTGTCTTTTTATTTTTCACAATCTATCTTTGAATTTTTAGCAAAACCATTGACCTCTATACTGCAAGATGGAAATGGTTTAATCTATACAGCATTACAAGAGGCATTTTTAACTAATGTAAAGGTTGCGTTTTTTACAGCCGCATTTATTTCTTTCCCTTTTCTTTCTTTCCAAATTTGGTCTTTTATCTCTCCTGGGCTGTTAAAAAAAGAAAAGAAAATTTCATTACCATCTTTAATAGCTATACCTTTCCTATTTTTACTAGGGGCAGCTGTTGTATATTATTTAATTTCTCCTATTGCATGGAAATTTTTCTTGAGTTTTCAGACTTCACAGGCCGACTCTATTAATATCACACTTCAAGCTAAAATGAATGAGTACCTTTCTTTAATGATGACTTTTATTTTTGCATTTGGACTAGCATTTCAATTACCAGTTGTATTACTATTACTGGTAAGAGTTGGTGTTTTAACTATTCAGCAATTAGTTTCCTTTAGAAAATATGCAATTGTTTTAGCTTTTATATTTGCTGCTATTATAACGCCACCTGATCCATTTTCTCAAATTTCTCTGGCTTTGCCTGTAATAATTTTATATGAAGTATCTATTCTGATATCTAGATTTTTATCAAAAAAAGATAAGAAAAAAGATTAAAGTGAAGATGAGTAATTCATTATGCATGATTTAAACTTTATTAGAGAAAACCCTAAAGCTTTTGAAGAAGCTTTAAAAAAAAGATTTATTGAACCTCAGTCTTATAAAATCCTAGAGTTAGACTTAAAAAAAAGAGATCTTTTAACTAAATCCCAAGATTTAAGATCTGAAAGAAAAACACTTTCATCTTCCTTTTCCAAATTAAATGATAAAGAAAAATCAAACTTACAAATTAAAGTTCAAGAAATTAAGACCAATATAGATAAAATGGAAAATGAAATTAATAATCTAGAAACTCAATTAAAAGATATACTTTCTTCATTACCAAATTTACCACATGAAGATGTACCTATAGGGAAGGATGAAACTTCCAATAAATTGATCAAGAAAGTTGGAGAAATTCCATCTTATTCATTTAAGCCATTACCCCATTATGAACTTGGTGAAAATCTTAAAATGTTAGACTTTGAACAAGCTAGCAAAGTTTCAGGAACTAGATTTGTTTATTTGAAAAGCCAATTAGCTAAATTGGAAAGGGCTATTGCTAACTATATGCTAGATAAACACACTAATTCTTATGGATATAATGAAATCATACCTCCTAACATGGTTAGAGATGCAGCAGTATTTGGTACTGGTCAACTACCTAAATTTTCTGAAGATCTATTTAAAACAAATACAGATCACTGGTTAATTCCTACAGCAGAAGTTCCCTTAACCAACTTAGTTTTAGATACAATTCTTTTAGAAAAAGATCTACCTCAACGATTAACAGCCTGGACACCTTGTTATAGATCCGAAGCTGGCGCTGCTGGAAGAGATACTCGAGGAATGATCCGACAACACCAATTCTCTAAAGTTGAACTTGTAAGTATTACCAAAGAGGAAGACTCAGAGAAAGAATTAGAGAGAATGTTAAATTGTGCTACTTCAATTTTAGATGATTTAGAAATTTCTTATCAAGTGATGTTACTTTCATCTGGTGATATGGGATTTTCTGCAGTTAAGACCTATGATATTGAAGTATGGTTACCTGGTGAAGGAAAATACCGTGAAATATCTTCCTGCAGTAACTGTCGTTCTTTTCAGGCTAGAAGAATGAATGCTAGATATAAAACTTCTGATAAAAATAAATTTGTCCATACCCTAAATGGATCTGGTTTAGCAGTAGGTAGGACTTTAATAGCTATAATAGAAAATTATCAAAATGAAGATGGAAGTATTACGATACCCAAGGTTTTAATTCCTTATATGGGAAATATTTCTAAGATTTCTAAATCTTAATTTTATTTTCTGAACAATATTCTTTGAAAAATTGATTGGCAGATCTACCAGTTCTATTACCTCTTGTAAATACCCATTTAAGAGCTAATTCCTTAATTTCATAGTTAAAGCTAATATTGTAGTACTCGCAATAATTTTTGATGATTAAAAGAAAATCCTCTTTTGATAAATTATGAAAACTAATCCATAATCCAAAGCGATCAGATAACGATAATTTTTCCTCTATTCCCTCATCTTGTGAAATAGCTGATGATCTTTCATTATCTATCATATCACGCTTCATCAAATGCCTTCTATTTGTAGTGACATAAATTAAAAATTTATTTTTAGAATTATAAAAAGACCCTTCAATAAAAGATTTAAATTGAATATATCTTCTATCATTTTGTTCAAAAGATAAATCATCTATAAAAATAATTATTTTTTTTTCAAATTTGAAATTTAAAAATATACTTGGTAAATCAGATAGATCCTCACTATTTATTTCTAATGCTATAAAGTTGTTATAATTATTAGCAAATTCACTTATCACTCCTCTAACAATACTACTTTTACCACTCCCTCTTACTCCCCATAAAAGAGCATGATTAAATGATAAGTCATTGAGAAAGTTTTCAGTATTATGAGAAATTTTAAATATTTGGCTATCCACACCGTGGAGGAGTTTTAGATCTAATACGTTATTATATGGGATTTCTTCTAAATTTTTCTTAGATCCATTCCAGCATAGTAAGCTTCTATTTTTCAATTTTTTATTGACTTCATTGATGATTGTGAGATTTTAATGCTAATTTTATTATTTTAAAGGATTTTAATCATGGAACAACTTGCAGGCATTTTACCCTTACTATTAATATTTGTAGTATTTTATTTTTTACTTATTAGACCTCAACAAAAAAAGCTTAAAGACCATAAAAAAATGATATCTGACTTGAAAAAAGGTGATCGCGTTGTCACTCAAGGTGGGATCATAGGTAGTATTCACTACGTAAATGATGACGGTACTTTATCAGTTGAAATTGCAGATAATGTTAATGTCAAAGTAGCTAAGGGTATGATTGCAGATATAGCTTCTAAGTAATATCGATACAGTTAGT
>CABYQR010000023.1 GCA_902521155.1 uncultured Alphaproteobacteria bacterium
ATTGCCCAATTCCTTCTGTCTCAGAAGGCTCCCCTGTTACCTCTAGCACTGAGTCTTTGAAATATTTATACATTCTTGCACCCTGCGGGTCAGTACAAGCAATTTTGATATTTTGATCTAGTTCTTTTAAACCAATTGATGTACCAGCTAAAGTGCCTCCCGTTCCAATCGCACAAGTAAATCCATCAACTCTTCCGTCTAGTTGTTGATGTATTTCTTTGGCTGTAGTTTGCGAATGGAATTGATAATTAGAAATATTATCAAACTGATTGGCCCAAATAACAGGACCCTCGGCTTTGGCCTTTAACTCTTCAACTAGTCTTTTAGAAACATGCTGGTAATTACCTGGATCTGAGTAAGGTCTTGTCTCTACAATTCTAAGTTCTGCTCCCAAATTTTTTAAAATTGATCTTTTTTCTAGAGACGCCCCATCAGGCATTACTATTATTGTTTTATAACCTCTTGCATTATTGATCATAGCAAGTGCGATACCGGTGTTACCAAATGTGCCTTCAACAACCGTTCCCCCAGGTTCTATAAGTTTATTTTTCTCAGCATCTAGAATAATTCCAAGAGCCGCTCTATCTTTAACAGAACCTCCGGGATTCATGAACTCCGCTTTACCATATATGTTACATCCCGTTATTTCTGAGGGATATTTTAGTTTAATCAAAGGTGTGTTACCGATTAAATCGATCATATTTTTTTCCATTTTTAACTAAATTTTATCTAACGCTTGCTTTAGGTCTGCTATCAAGTCTTCAGAGTCTTCTATACCAATAGATAGTCTTAGCAAATTATCACTAATACCAAGCGAGTCTCTGATATCTTTGTCAATTGAAGCATGAGTCATAATTGCGGGGTGCTCAATTAAACTTTCAACGCCTCCAAGACTTTCAGCCAAAGTAAAGAAATTTAAACTCTTTAGAAATTTATTAATACCTTCGACATTAGTGTCAATCACGATAGACATCATTCCTCCCATACCCTCCATTTGTTTTGAGGCTATATCTTTATATTTAGAATCAATGCCAGGATAATGAATTTTTAAAATCTTAGGATTAGTATTTAGGTAATCAGCTATTTTTAGAGCATTTTCATTATGCTGCTTCATTCGAACTGAAAGAGTTTTAATACTTCTTGTCAAAAGATAACAATCAAATGGAGAAGGAACTGCACCAACAGCATTTTGTAAATAAGAAATTTGCTCACCATATTTTTGTGAGTCTTTTATTACTATTGAACCTCCAACAATATCAGAGTGTCCTCCAAGGTATTTAGTAGAAGAGCTTACTACAAGGTCTGCCCCCAATTCCAAAGGTCTTTGATTAAAAGGAGAGGCAAAAGTATTATCGCATATTACAGGAAGATTATAATCTTTAGCTATTGTAGAAGTATTTTTTATGTCAATTATCTTCATTAATGGGTTAGAGGGGGTTTCTAACCAAATAAATTTAGTACGATCACTTACTATTTCGTCCCAATTAACATTTTTATCAAAATCAATATACGTCACATCAATATTGGTTTTTACTTTATCAAAAAGCCTTCTGGTCCCACCATATACGTCATCTGAACATATAATGTGGTAATCACTTCCAAAAATATCACATACTGTATTTATTGCCGCCATTCCAGACGCAAAAGCAAATGCTTGCTCTCCGGACTCTAGTTCGGCTAGTAATTTTTCAAGAACGTCTCTAGAGGGATTCTTAGTTCGTGCGTATTCAAATTTAAAATCACCCGGTTTATTCTGCTTAAAAGTTGTAGAGAGATGAATGGGTGGCATAACACTACCGGTTTCGTTATCTGTGCCGTGTCCCGAATGAATAACTTTAGTGTTAAATCTTTTTTTCATGATAATTTTATAGACTATTGGTTGGGTCAATAAAGGTTAAATTTTCTATCTTCTTTCTATAATTATTCAATTAGTATTGATTTACTTAGATATTTAAATATTTAAATAATTTAAATTATAAAATATATTTATTTCCCCCATGCTGCTTAGGTTAAGACTATGTGTCTAGGAGGAGGGTGGCAAGGGGCAATCTTGTTTTTTTAAAAGCTAAACATCATCAAATATTAAATTATTAACTCGGTCTATTTTGATATCTAAAGTTATATCGTTAGGCATAAGTTTTTTCATTTCATCGTAGGTTCTAAGAGCCTGATTATACTTTCCAAAATATATAAAAATTCTACTCATGCCATCGAGGGCTCCGAAGTGTCTTGGCTCTAAAGACAAAGTTACCTCTATGTCTTTCATCGATTTTTCATATTCTCCCATCATGAAATAAACAGTTGCCCGTTTATTGTATCCTTCTGCAAACATAGGGTCTAATTTTATGACATAATCTAAAGCATCAACTGCCTCTAAATAATTTTGGGTTTGGAAAAAATAAGGCATTATATTCATAATTTTTTCTATTTCTAAATTATCAGTTTTTAGCCATTCTTTCCAAATTGCTCCAACAATTACATTTTGCTTCGAAATATTTTCAACCTCAAGTAATTCTTCAAAATATAAATCTAATTTAGGGCTATTTTGGTCAGCTTTTAGATTAAAAGATAGAAAAATCAAAAAAATTAGAATTATCTTAATCATCTATTTGGGCAAAATTTACATATAAGAAATATGGTTAAAAAAATATTCATACTTTTCTTTACGCTCTTTATCTTAAGTGGTTTATCAAAAGCAGATGATTCTATGAAGAATGAGCTAACGATAACACAAGATATTATAGAAAGCCAAATACAGGCATTCCAAAACAAGAATGCTGAACTTGCATACTCTTTTGCATCTCCAATGATCAAATTGAGGTTTAACAATCCACAAGAATTTATGAGTATGGTTAAAAGTTTCTATGAACCAGTTTACAACCCGAAACAATATTACTTCATTAACTCAAAGTACTTTGAGGGCTCCATATACCACCAGTTACAAATTATTTCTCAATCAAATATGTCTTATTTAGCAACATACTCTTTGATAAGAGATGAGAATGAATGGAAAATATCAGGGTGTTCTGTTATGCCTATGATGCAAGAGTCAATTTAATTTTTTCAACTTTGAGTATATTAAGTAACCAGAGAATATAACTAAAATCGATCCTATTATTTCAATCATGGAGGGGAAATGATTGAAAATAATGATGCTCACAATTATTCCATAAATAATCTGAGAATAATGAGTAATGCTAAAAAAGGATGCCTCTACCCTTCTTAAAGAATAAATTAATATCATCATAGCTACTCCATCAATTAATCCAGCACAAATTATTATTAAAATATGATTTATAAGAATTTTTTCAAAATGACCAAAAGAAAATAAAAAAAAAATAAATCCTGTAATTAACAGACTATAAAATGTAAGGGCAATAGTTCTTTCTGTTTTACCATAAACTCTCACTGAAAAATCTAAGCAAGCTACAGATATAACACCACAAATTAAAAAAATTACTCCCTGAGTATTAAATCCTTGATTTAGACTAAAACCGGAAACTAAAAAAACCGCAAACATTGCAACAACTAAGGAAATTATTTTGGAAAGATATATGGTTTCTTTTAAAATAATTATACCCATAACCGATAATAATACTGGAGCAGATAAAATAATTGGGTAGGCAATAGACAATGGAAGAAGTATTATGCCTTTGACAATAAAGTAATAGGTCAAAGTCATTAATATTCCTCTAATAAAATGTAGTTTGTAATTTTTAGTTTTTATTTCCTCCAGACTTTTTCGGTATATAAGATAAATTAAGACAGGTATAAGGGAAGAGAAACAGGCAATTGAAAATATAATTGTATCCTTATAAAGATCGCCGATTAATTTTATTAAAGTATCTGCAATAGTAAAAAGGAAAAAAGCAAAAGTACCTAAAATATATATAAGATGTTTTTTATCCTCTAATTGAGACATGGAATTTACTTCTATATCTCATAACAAGAATTAATACGATTATTTTAATCGACATGGGCATCATAAAGTAAAAGATCATTATATTAGGTATCTCTAGAATTAATGAAAAACCAACATTTTCTAAATAGCCGTACCCCGTTAAAGCAATACCAGCAGCAATACCGATCGCCGCCTTGCGAATAATTGAAAAAAAGGATGTAAATATTTGTGAGAGACGATTGTCTTTACTATCATCTAGTATATCTGCTAATTCTATTTGAGGGATAATTAAATCCACACCTATTCCAATACCTGTAATAAATATTACTAAAATGTATAATTCCCAATTATTGGCGCTTGTAAACACTACAAAGAAAAAACCAAATATTGTAATAATAGTACCCAACTGAAGCAGATACATATTAGAAAACGTCTTTCCGAAAAAATACCAAAGTGGGGTCGATATTAAAGTAATTGTAAAATATAATATTAATAAATAGCCTGCGTGATCTTTTAAACCTAAATAATTGGATACGAAAATTATAAAAAGATTTGCTGTAAAATTATTAGCTAAAAGATTAAAAAAAGTAATTAATGCAAAGTCGGATATTTTTTTGTTACTTTTTAAGAATGAAATAATCTGTGCAAGCGAAATTGAATGTGATTTGAAATTAATACTTTCTTCATAAAAAAAGTAGAAAATAAATGTTCCAATGATTGCCAAGAAGATCATTATATAGCCGCTAATTTTAATCACCTCTGGATTTAGTAAATCTAATGATAGGTACTGAGAAATTATAGTTGGTATGGCTAGGGCTGCTAAAACTCCAGCAATTGTAAATATTTCTTTTACTGTGGCTAACTGAAATCTTTTTTTTGATATTTTTTTTTGGTCAATAACTATGGAGTCATAGGGAATAATTGCTATAGAGTAACTAATTAATGCTAAGTTATAATAAAAAATAAATAAATAAATATTTGTTGATTGGACTATGTAAAGTCCTATCAAAGAGAAAATAAAAATAAATAATCCTAAAAGGATTTGATTTTTTTTGGAACGTTCTTCAATTAATCTTTTTTCAGTTATGTAGCCAATAAAAATATCTGAAAAGATATCAAAAAATCTCGATAGAAGTATTACAAGTCCAATAGAGCTTAGGGCAAAACCAAGTGATAAATTGTAAAAAGTTGGTAAAAAAATAAATAAAAGTAAAAAGCTTCCAGCTAAGTAAAAAGACTGAAAACTATAGGCTAAAATTGATTTAATGTTCATTTGGGGCTTATCTTAATGTAACCTCACTTTGACTAACCTAATTTATTTATTAAGGTGCAGTTAGCATTCATGCGGGGGCTGATTCGGTGTTTCACTTTCCTCCTCTATATATCGAGTCAGCCATTCCTAAGACCTCAACATCTAGTAGTGCCCTTTTCATTTTAACACCCCAAGCGTAACCACCGATCAAACCATTTTTTTTTATAACCCTATGGCAGGGAACAATAATACTTATAGGATTTTTTCCTATTGCTGAAGCAACTGCCCTAACTGCCTTTGGATATGAAATAAAATTTGCGACCTCAGAATAAGAAATTGTTCTACCGAAGTTTATCTTTAAAAGCTCTTTCCAAACTGTCTTTTGAAATTCAGAACATTCTAAAAATTTAATTTTAACTTTTAATGCAATTTTATTACCTAAGGCATTACTTTGGAAGACTTTGATAATATTTTTATTAAATAGTCCTTTTATAGGATTATAGTTTTTGATGAGGGGGTTTATTCTTTTATCATTATTTTTTAAAATAAAATGAAGGCCTTGTCTGCTATCGAGTATATAAAATTTTCCGAATTTTGAATTTACAATTTCAAAATGAAATTGCATTAATTAAACATTTTTTTTACTTTATCAAAAAATCCTTCAGTCATAGTTGAATTTTTTTTTGTTAAGGATTCATTAAATTGATTAAGAATTTTTTCTTGATCTGTTGAGAGATTAACTGGCGTCTCAGCATGAACTCTTAGGATCATATCTCCACGTCTATTTGTTCTAAGAATACTCATTCCTTTTTCTTTAATTCTTAATTTGTGTCCTGATTGCATTCCTTTGGGAATAGAAATATTGACCATTTTTTTTTCTATTGTTGGAACTTCAATCTTTCCTCCAAGGGCTGCTGTGGTAAAAGGAACAGCAACATCACAGATAATATTATCTCTTTCTCTTTGGAAGAGTTTATGATTATTAATATTTATAAAAACATATAAGTCCCCAAAGGATCCTCCTCTTTCTCCAGCCTCACCTTCACCACTCATTCTTATTCTATTACCTGTTTCAACCCCACTGGGAATTTTTATCTGTAATTTTTTATTTTGCTTAATTCGTCCAGTGTTACCGCATTTAGAACAACGACCTTTCATTTCTTGTCCTGTTCCACCACATCTTCCGCAAGTTCGCTCCATAGAAAAAAAACCGCTTTGCGTCCTCACTTTTCCATGACCATCACAAGTAGAACAGCTTTTATAACTATGTTGTTCGGGACAATTCACCATTCTAGGTATTGTTGCATCTAATGTTTTTCCTTTAAATGCATCTTCTAAATCAATCGTGACATCATAGCGAAGATCATCTCCTCGACTTTCTCTTTGACCACCTTCTCCAAAGGCCCCAAAAATATCTTCAAAGATATCAGAAAAACCCCCAAAACCTTGTTGACCGAAACCACCTTGGCCTCCACCGCCTTGTTCAAAAGCAGCATGGCCAAACTGATCATATGTTTGTTTTTTTTTGGGATCTTTTAAGATTTCATATGCTTGGCTAACGTCTTTAAACTTTTGTTCAGCACTGGCGTCACCCTGATTTCTGTCAGGATGATACTTCATAGCTAATTTTCGATAAGCACTTTTTATATCTGATTCACTTGCTTCACGTGAAATACCAAGTGTATCATAAAAATCATCAGCCATAATAGTGTTTGCGAACTAAACTTTATTGTCCGCTTGCTTTTTTGTCGTCTTTTTCTTCTTTGTCGTCTTTGTTTTCATCCACTTCTTCAAAATCAGCATCAATTACATCATCATCTTTGGGTGTTTCGCCCTTAGTATCAGTTTGAGTTTGTTCTGCACCTTCACCTGGAGTTCCAGCAGATTGTTGATCCTTATACATCGCTTCACCCATTTTCATTGATGACTGAGTTAGTTCTTGTGTTTTTTGTTTAATGGTCTCAAGTTCATTTTTTTCTAGTGCTTCTTTTAGATCCTTTAAATCAGATTCTATTTTTGCCTTATCCTCAGCACTAATCTTATCGCCATGTTCTTTTAGATTTTTTTCTACTTCAAAGGTCAAGCTATTCGCTTGGTTCTTTACATCAACCTCTTCTCTTTTTTGCTTATCAGACTCAGCATTTGCCTCTGCATCTTTTACCATTTTATCAATTTCATCATCTGACAAACCTCCTGAAGCTTGGATCTTAATCTGTTGTTCTTTACCTGTAGATTTATCTTTGGCAGACACATTAACAATACCGTTGGCATCGATATCAAAAGTAACCTCAACTTGGGGGGTTCCTCTTGGAGCAGGAGGTATGCCTACTAAATCGAATTGACCTAAGAGTTTATTATCTCCTGCCATTTCTCTTTCACCCTGGAAAACCCTTATAGTTACAGCATTTTGATTATCCTCTGCTGTTGAAAAAACTTGGCTTTTTTTGGTTGGAACTGTTGTATTTCTTTCAATAAGTTTTGTAAATACGCCGCCAAGTGTCTCGATACCTAAAGATAATGGAGTAACGTCAAGTAATAAAACATCTTTTACATCACCTTGTAGTACTCCAGCTTGAATTGCTGCTCCCATAGCAACAACTTCATCTGGATTCACACCTTTACTTGGGTCTTTGCCAAAGAAATTTTTTACTATTTCAGTTACTTTTGGCATTCTTGTCATGCCCCCAACTAAAATTACATCGTCAATATCAGAGGCTGTCAAACCGGCATCACTAAGAGCTTTTTTGCAAGGTTCAATAGTGCTTTGAAGAAGGTCGTCAACTAACTCTTCTAATTTGGCTCTTGTGAGTTTCACGTTTAAATGTTTTGGCCCAGATTGATCTGCGGTAATGAATGGTAAATTTACATCTGTTTGTGTCGAACTTGATAATTCTATTTTTGCTTTTTCAGCAGCTTCTTTTAAACGCTGAAGAGCAAGTTTATCATTTTTAAGATCAATACCCTGTTCTTTCTTAAACTCACCTGCTAAAAAATCTATAATTCTTAGATCAAAATCTTCACCACCTAAATGGGTATCACCATTGGTAGATTTTACTTCGAAAACACCATCTCCTACTTCTAAAATAGAAACATCAAATGTACCACCACCTAAGTCATAAACAACAACCGTTCCAGATTGTTTTTTATCTAAACCATATGCAAGTGAAGCTGCAGTTGGTTCGTTAATAATTCTTAAAACTTCAAGACCTGCAATTTTTCCAGCATCTTTAGTTGCTTGTCTTTGAGCATCATTGAAGTATGCAGGTACTGTAATAACAGCTTGGGTAATTGTTTCACCCGTATAAGACTCTGCAGTTTCTTTCATTTTTTGGAGAATAAAAGCTGAAATTTGACTAGGGCTATACTTTTCGCCTAGGGCTTCTACCCACGCATCCCCATTGTTACCTTTAATGATTTTAAAAGGAGATAGACTTAAATCTTTTTGAACAAACTTATCTTCAAAATTTCTTCCTATAAATCTTTTTACTGCATAAAGAGTATTTTCCGGATTTGTCACTGCTTGTCTTTTTGCAGATTGCCCAATTAGTTTTTCACTTTCTGTGAATGCTACAACAGAAGGGGTTGTTCTACCGCCTTCAGAATTTTCTATAACTTTAGGATTTTTACCATCCATGATTGCAACACATGAGTTGGTAGTACCTAGATCGATTCCAATAACTTTTGCCATTTTTTTTTCCTATAAAATATAAAATTTAATAAACTACTATGTATATGGGTTATACCTTGATTTATTCAAGGGTGCCGAGAGTAGTTGATTTTATTCAGTTTCTTTGTTTTTTTTATCGTCCTTATCCTGATTTTCTTGAGTTTTTTTGGAAACACCTACCATTGCTGGTCTTAAAAGTCGGTCATGCAGTGTGTATCCTGGGAGTAATTCTTGAACTATTGTGCCAGGTTCAATCTCATCTTTTTCGATTTCCATCATTGCTTGATGCAAATTATGATCAAATTTCTGATTAATACTTTCAACTTTTTTAATTCCTATTTTTTCAAAGGTAGATACTGTTGCTTGAGCTATCAAATCTAAACCTTCAACAACTGATTTAACAGCTTCGTTGGTTTTAACTTCATCTGAAATACTGCTCTGGGCTCTCTCAATATTATCTCTTATGTTAATAATTTCTTTTGCAAAATTTGTAACACCATATTTCAAAGCATCGGATTGATCTTTTTCCGCTCTTTTTCTAAAGTTTTCTAGTTCTGCAATAGCTCTTAGTCTTTGATCTTTAAGATCTGAAATTTCTTCATTGTGTTTTAAAATAATATCTTCATCGGATATAGGGGCATCACTTTCACTAAGACTTTCGTTGGTATTTTCATTCTCCTGCTCTTCAGTGACTTTATTTTCTTCTTTTTGGTTTTCATCAACTTTTTTATTTTCTTCACTCATAGTTTCTCCCCCTACTTTTTATTCGAAATAATTTCAGACAGATAGCCAACAATAGGAACTATACGCTGATAATCAATTCTCTTCGGACCAATTACACCAATTGCACCTGTAAGTCCATTTTTAGTTTTATAATTAGAAAAAATCATAGATAAATTTGCATTTTTAAAAAGATTAGTATTGCTTCCAATAAATATTTGTACTCCTTTTGATTTTTTCAAGGCCTTGATCATTTTTGTTGCCATTTTCCCAGTCTCAATTTCACTCAGTAGTTGATTAAGGCTATCTAAGTCCGTTTCGAGTTCATTTTTAATTAAATTAGGGAGCCCTCTAACAAAAAATTTTTCATATTTGTTTAATCTTTCAATTTTAATACCATTTTGTAAGAGACTTTTTGTTGTATCACTTATTTTATTATGAGCTCTGTTTATATATTCATATATATTTTTTTCTATCTGTGCAGGAGATTGGGATCGTGTAAATTTATTTAAAAATTCACTTACAATGTTAAGGTCTCTCAGATCTATATTTTCCTTAGTTTCGACCAATCGGTTGGTTGTGGAGCCATCATCGTTTTCAATTATGAATATTACTTTTTGATTATCTATTTTATGAAAATCAATTTTTTTAATTTTGGGAATTTTTTC
>CABYQR010000024.1 GCA_902521155.1 uncultured Alphaproteobacteria bacterium
TGATGACCATGACGATCACGATGGCCATGAAGATGAACATGAAGGACACGATGATCATGCAGGTCATGAAGGACATAACCACGGTGAGTTTGATGCTCACATTTGGCTAGACCCAATGAATGCTAAAGAAATGGTACATGAAATTGCTCACGAACTTTCAGAATTAGATCCTTCAAATAAAGAGACATACGAGGCAAATGCTAATAGAGCTTTAAACTCATTAGATAAGCTTATTGAAGATGTCGAAAAAGCTTTACCTAAAGATATTAGCTATATTGTATTTCATGATGCTTACCAATATTTTGAAAAAAGATTTGGTGTCTCTTCAGCTGGAGCTCTTACTTTAAACCCTGATGTTCTTCCAGGCGCTAAACAAATAAGTGATATTCAAGATTTAATTGAAGAAAAGGGAATCAAATGTATTTTCTCTGAGCCGCAATTCAATCCAAAAATTATTTCTACCTTAGCAAATGATATGAATATTTCGATTGGTACATTGGACCCATTGGGTGCTTATTTAGATAAGTCAAATACAATGTATGAGGATTTGATTAAAGAAATATCAAATTCTTTAAAAATATGTCACTAGAATATAATTACAGTCTTTAAAATATAAACTAGGGGTTTTTTCGCCCCTAGTTTTTTCACAAAAAAAGAATCTGTAATTAATTTCATAAAATTAGTATTTTTTATAATAATCAATTACTAAAAATTCTCTTATTTACAAATTTAATGAAAATCTCTTTTATGGGATTTATGAAAAATACAAAAAGTAAAGTTTGTAATAAAAAAATAATGAAAACTGTTGAAGAACTATATTATCCCTCATCGTTCCTCGATAGAGTTAATCTTTTATATTATGTGAATGCTCGAAAAAAAGAAATCGAGAATGAAACAAAAATCTCTCAAAATTCAAAATAAATATTGAATATCAATATTATTTATAGTTTTTTGAAACTCATTACATTCAAATAGGGCTCTTTTGTCTTACTATATAAAACTCCAAAACTATTGAAAAATATGGTTTTTTATTCTAAATTTAGTACATGAATTTATCTAATGCTTCTAAATCTGAGATTGATGTAATTCTTCAAAAATGTGACTGGAGACAAACTAAGCAAAGAGTAGTCTTACTTAAGTCAATATTTGATGGCAAAGATAAACATTTTTCTATTAACCAGATGAACGAAATACTTAAAGACAACAGAAGCTACTTTTCTTTAACAACTCTTTATGAAAATTTAAATACTTTAGTCAGCAAGGGCTATTTAAAACAAATTACTGTTGATAAACAATCCTTTTATGACACTAACACCACTGATCACATTCATGTTTTTAACCAAGAAGAAAATCGTATTTATGATTATGAAGAATACACATCAATACATAAAGATTTACCAATACCTGCTTGTCTAGGTTTGTTACAAGAATACTCCTTGGTTATTAATATTAAAAAGAAGTAATTTCTTTACTGTAATATACTTCAATAAACTTCCATAAATACTGTTTAGCAGTCGCGATTTTTTTTGTGTTTTCTTCTATTTTTTTTCCAATATTTTCTTCGGCATTATGAGAAAATTACAATTAAAAACAAAAATCTTGGCATCTATAACATGTTTAAGTTTTGGTTTAGCAGGTTTTGCTAATGCCGGAGCTCACAGTGAAGATGTCTATGGCCCATTCCCAGTAACTCTCAAAGGTTATTCTGGTGATTGCACAAATACTGTTTCTTACAGTGGCCAAATAGCAAGACACGTTCAACACGATAGTCTTAAGGATCGCTCTACAAAAGGTAGTTATTCAGAAATGAATGCATATTACAGCGGTTCAGATAAAAACAAACAGATTTGGGCTCCGGCTTCAAAGGATGGATTCCCTATTAAACAAACTCTAATAAATGAGATTTCATCTGGTAAAAATCTTTCTGGTAAAACTTACAAAGGTACTATTACTGCATGGCCAAATAATATGACTGGTCCTGAAGTAATTGATTTCTGGATGAACAAAGCTACTGAAAATCCAAAAGATGTATCTGTTGGTCTTAACTATCAGCAACTACTATCAAAATTCATCATGGGAGCAGTTTTCTATAATCAAGCAGTAGACAATTACCTTGATGAAAAAATGGAAGCAGACACAAAACCTAATGATAAGCCATATAAAGATGGTGCTTGTTATACAGGTAAAGAGCATAGTTGGGATGAAGCATTTGGATACTGGGGAGCAGCGGCTCACTCATTATTACTATCTGCAGAACAAAACTACAATGTAGCTAAGAAAAAAGATTTAGTATCAGCTGATCACAATGGTGATGGTGTAGTAGATCTTAAGTCAGAATATGTTTTCGCTCATGCATACTATGCTTCAAGCTTTGATAAGGGTGGAAAAACTACTTACATGGCTGACATTACAAGAGCATTCCTTGATGGTAGAAAACTAATTACATCTGCTAACGGTGAAGCATTAACAGATATGTCTAGAGCAAGATTAATGGCATATGTTGATGATATTTCCACTAATTGGGAAAAAGTAATTGCTGAGTCTGTGTTTAAATATGCTGGTTCTACTTATAAGTCACTTATTGCTTTAGAAGACGTAAGCAATGCTGACCTATCTAAAGAATTCAGTAAATATATGAAATATTGGGGAGAGCTAAAAGGCTTTTCAATGGCTCTACAGGTTGGAAAAAACAACATTGGAGAGACAGAAACAAAACTTAATCGAATGATTGGTTTTGGCCCAATGCTGATGGATGAAACCCAAATTGTTGGCATAGATGTAAATGGTAATTATGTAATGGATAAAGTGTATTCAATGCATGATGCCAAGCTTCATATGTTAAAAGTACAAAAACTGATGATCGACGAATTTGGCGTAGTTGCAAGATCAAACGATATGCTTGCAGATATGTCAGATCTTGCATCAAAATTAGGTTCTTCTGACTCCGCAGAGAACGATTAGTTTGTCTCTTCTCCTACACTGACACATAAAGAGACGATGCGCGGCCTTCCCTTCAGGGAGGGCCGTGTTATATTAAGATAATAATTATGGAATTTTTCTTTGATATATTTCAAAATCTAATAGACCAGTTTACTAATCCTAAAAAAAGAGTTTTTGTTCTTTATCTATTTCTATCAATATTGATTGCCACAGGTTGGTTGATTTTTTATAAAAAAAAATCACTTAAAGATTCATTTAAGTTTATTTTTAGTCGCAAAATATTTTTCTCTAAATCAGCAAAAAGTGATTACAAAGTTTTTTTTATCAATCAAATAATCATGTTACTAGTTTCACCCCACTTGCTAACCCAAATTACAATAGCCACAGCTCTATATTTCTTCTTCTTTGAAATTCAGTTTATTGAAATGGGCTTATTTTCATCAGCTCCCCAGTATCTAATAATTAGCTTGTTTACTCTAACGCACTTTGTAGTCGATGACTTTTCCAAGTATATTGTTCACCGATGGATGCACAAATGGCCGTTTTTATGGGCTTTACACAAAGTTCATCATTCAGCCACAAACCTTACTCCTATGACAGTCTTTAGAACTCATCCACTAGAGGGACTAGTTTTTACATTAAGGTCTGCTTTCGCGCAAGGCGTCACTATTTCTACTTTTGTTTATTTTTTTGGAAGCGGAGTTGATTTATACACAATACTCGGTGCAAATTTATTTGTCTTTTTATTTAATATTTTTGGATCTAACCTTCGACATTCTCATATTGGAATACGATATTGGAAATGGCTAGAATATATTCTTATTTCACCTGCTCAGCACCATCTTCATCACTCAGTAGCAAAAGAACACTATAATAAAAATTATGGTGCAGCCTTAGCTCTTTGGGATTGGATTTTTGGATCCCTCCATCATTCAGAAGATACTGATAATTTGACTTTAGGACTGGGCACAGAGGATGATCAAAAAAAACATACCTTAAAAGAACTCTATACCATTCCAGTATTAGAGTTTCTTGGTTTTTTTAAGAAAAGATTTTACTTATTATTTGGTAGAAAAAAAAAGGTGAAGGATGAATCTGAAATATATTTCAAAAAAAGCTTACAATAGCTGCAATAGAGTATCAAAAAATTAAACTATTCTTTTCCCTTCAATATTCTTTATAAATCTTTAATAATCATGAAAGCTAAAATAGCATTAATAAGTGCAATCATATTTGCGCTAACATCTATGTATGTCGCTGTAAGCAAGGCAGAAGCAGGCACTACCATTAAAGTGTATTCTGAAAGACAACCCTTTCTTATAAAGCCTCTGATAGACCAATATGAACAAAAT
The DNA here is from genome assembly GCA_902521155.1 of uncultured Alphaproteobacteria bacterium. Taxonomy (GTDB): domain Bacteria; phylum Pseudomonadota; class Alphaproteobacteria; order HIMB59; family HIMB59; genus HIMB59. The sequence continues at coordinate 4,293 of CABYQR010000024.1, forward strand.
TCTGGAAATAAAATTGAATGGATTTTCTCTAAAAAAGGACTGGTTCAAAAAACAATCCTCGAAAAAGATAATCCAGTTGCTGATATTTTTTTATCAGCAGATATAGCAAGATTAATTGATATTGCAGAAGCGGGTGCAAATGTAGATATACCAATACAAGATAAAGTACCGACAAATTTGCAAACTCAGGACTGGACTAGTTTAACTATGAGAACCAGGGTTATTTATGCTCATAATAAACTCAATCTTAATGAGATTTCTTATGAAGATCTAATCCTACCTGAATACAAAGGTAGAGTTTGTACGAGGTCAGGATTTCACCCCTATAATGTATCACTTTTTTCAGCCTTAATAGCCCACCACGGAGAAGAATGGTTTGAAGATTATATTGTGAAATTAAAAGCAAACTTAGCAAGAAAACCTCAAGGCAATGATAGAGACCAAATCAAAGCTATTTATGCAGGAGTTTGTGATCTAAGTATCGGAAACCATTACTATTATTTTAAAATGATGGATGATCCTAATCAAAAAGTCTGGTTAGATAAGGTCTCTCCAATATTCCCTAATCAAGATAGCTATGGAAGTCATGTCAATATCTCTGGAATAGCAATTATCAATGCTAAAAATTATGATGCCTCTTTAGATTTTCTAGAATTTTTATTAAGTGATGAGGCTCAAGAGATTTATGCTAACGATAATAATGAATTTCCAGTTAACCCTAATGTCTCAGCCTCAGAGAGAGTTCAAGCCCTAGCCAACAACGCTAAGTTTGATCCTATTGACTTACAAGAAATTGCTTCAAATAGAAAAGCCGTTCTAGATATCCTACAAAAAATTAATTACGACGGTTAATCATAGGTTGATCGCTTCAAATAGATCCGCTGCACCCCAAAGGTTAGGGTGCTTTTTTAATTTATAAAAATAATGTTTATTAAGAGCATTAGTTGAATAAAAAATCTATATAACTAGAATTGCCACATGAATAATTCAGCTATTCTTAAATCTTTATTAGCCTCTGACAAAGATATAATCATTTATAGAAATTCAGAAAAAAATAATTTTGAGCTGTACACTGATTTTATTGAAAAAATAAACCTTAATATCAATAATTTACATAAATTTCTAAACAAGTTAGATAAATTTAAAGCAAAGAAAAAATACGATTGTTATATTGGCTTTTTTGGATACGAATTGCTGTGTAAAAATCTAAATTTAACAGTCAATAAAGACAAACATGCTTTTCCTGAGGGAGTATTTTTTCGTCCTCAAACTAAAATAGTTATAGACTCCAAAATAGATATTTTTACTAAATCCAAACTAGATTTAATAAAAAGTTTAAAATCTCTTAAAAATTCCAAAAATATAAGTAAAAACAAAATTAAAGTTAGTCCAAGTGTTGAAAATTATGAAAAAATATTTAATAAATTTAAAAAAAATATTAAAGCTGGAGAGACTTATCAAATTAAGATTGCACAGAAATACTCCAACAAGAAGGATTTAGATATTGCTAAATTGTTTTTTCAATTAATGAAAAAAAATTTAAGCCCCGAGTCTTTTTGTATAAGAACTAAAGAGTTTAATGTCATTAGCTGTTCCCCAGAAAATTTATTTAAAGTGAAAGGCAATAAAATAGTCACATCTCCCATAGCAGGAACAGTTAGTAGAAAAAAAATTAAATCCACAAAACAGGCACGCCAATTTTTTGAGAATAATCAAAAAGAAGATAAAGAACACAATATGATTGTAGATTTAGAGAGAAATGATTTGAGCCGTATAACTAAACCCAGTTCAGTAAAAATTCAAAAGCTTAAATTTGTTCAAAAGTACCAGTATATTTATCATAATGTCTCTGATATTTCTGGCACACTGCATGAGAATGTTAAGCTATCTCAAATTGTTAAAGCTATGATGCCGGGTGGCTCAGTTATAGGATGCCCTAAAATCAATACTTTAAAATTACTTAATAAAGAGGAAAAAGAACCAAGGCGGATTTATACTGGATCATTTGGATACTTTCGATCCATAAAAGATATGAGATTTAATATCATTATCAGGTCAATTTTGAATTTTAATAATAATAATGAAGTTTTTGTTGCTAGTGGGGTAATTTTAGACAGTACTGCTAAAAATGAGTATCATGAAAACTTTCTCAAAGCTAAATCCTTATTAGATCTATTAAAATGAAACTATTATTAATAGATCACGAAGATTCTTTTACTTACAACCTAGCACATTTGTTATCTAGTTTTGGAAAACTTGAAGTTAAAAATTATTATGATGTTAAAGAAAGCACAGTAAAAAAATCTGATATTATTATTTTTTCTCCTGGTCCTGGTAAGCCCCTTGACTATCCAATATCTCTAGAAATATATGAGAAATTTAAAACTAAAAAAAAAATTATTGGTATCTGCCTTGGCTTTCAATTAATTGCTAATGGAGAAGGTGGAATTATATCCAAACAAGAAAAAATTTTTCATGGTTATCAAACCTACATACGAACTAATAATAAAAGTTTGAGATTTCCTAATAATCATATGTATCAAGTGGGTAGATATCACTCCTTAAAATTAAAAGAGCCATTTGATTCCTCATCAATGCATATTACTATGAGATGTGAAGAGACAAATGTTGCAATGTGCTTGGAAAGCCACACCAATGATATTTGTGGATTGCAATTCCACCCGGACTCATTTTTGACACCCAATGGCAAACAATTTATTAGCAAAATCATACAACTTAAAAAATAACTTAAGTTTATTAAGCTTATTTAAACCACTCTGGGGTCAAAGAGGAGTATTTACTTCTATTCCGATAATTGGAAAAAAACCCCATTTTATTGGGCTTCAAAGATACCTTCAAACTTTCAATAAATCATGCAAAGACTATAAATTTGGGATCACCATTACTCCCAAATTAATTCAAAAATTAGTTGGAGATGAAATTAAAAAGATCAAAACTTATAATCATTTACTCAGAATTGCATGTAATGGAAAAACACTTTCTGTTTCTTTGAGAAAAAGAATAAAAACACAAGACAGTGTAATTGGTTTCATCAAAAATTATAAAAGAAAAGATTTTATCCATAAAAATTTATACTACAAAAAATTATTAAAATTTATGGGTGAAATTGATTATTCCCAAAATGAAATAATCTTATCAAGAGATAATGAAATTACTGAAGGGGCAGTTACAAATTTAATATTTGTAAAATCAGATACACTTTATATACCTCAAGAGGGGTATTATTATGGCAATACGCTTAAATTACTTCAGGATGAAATAAAATTCAAATTTCATAAAAAGAAAATACTTCTCGAAAATTTAAACGAATATTCAGAAATTATATCCATTGGATCAGGGAGGGGTATTATTTCTATAAATTCCATTCCTGATATAGCGTGGAAAAGAAAGTCATCAAAAATGTTTAACAAATTAAAAAAAGGTTATAAGAATATGGTGAATAAAAATTATTATGAAATTTAATAAACATTCTTTTCAAATTAAAAAACCCTTATTGGTAGGTATTTGTAATTTCACACCTGATTCATTTAGTGATGGAGGTAAAACCTTTACTCGCTCATCCGCCATGAAATATATTAAATCTATGATAAACAATGGAGCCCAAATCATTGATATCGGCGCTGAGAGCTCCAAACCAAATAGCACCCCAATTACATACCAAGAGGAAATTAAAAGACTTTCGAAAATTTTACCTTATTTAAACTATGACAAATATTTAGTTTCACTCGACTCTTATAAGATAGAAACACAAGAATATGCCTTAAAAAAAGGAGTACATATTATAAACGATATTAATGGTGGATCTGATGAACTCTTCCATCTTACCAAAAAGTATAAATCAGGTCTTTTCCTTATGCATAAAATAGGAACTCCTAAAGACATGCAAAAAAACCTCAAACCTAGTAAAAATATGATTAAGGTATTTGATAATTTTATTAAAAAAAGACTGAAAATATTAGCTGATTTAAGTATAGATACTAAGAAAGTGTGGTTTGACCCAGGAATAGGTTTTGGTAAAACTCTCAATCAAAATCTACAGTTAATGAGGTCCTTAAAAAAATATAGTGACCTTCCTATTCAAATTTTATTGGGCTCCTCAAGAAAAAGCTGGATTAATTTTATTGACCCGTCTAGTACAGATGAGAGATTAGGGGGCTCCCTAGCTTCAGTCGCCCATGCATTATCCCAAGGAGTTAATTGCTTTAGAATTCATGATGTCCAAGAGACCAATCAAATGATAAAAGTATTAAAGGTATTAAATAAGTGAAGTTTCTAATAGAAATAAAAGATATGAGTGTGCACTGCATCATCGGTGTCTATGATGAGGAAAGATTAAAGCCGCAAGAATTATTAATAACAATTAAGTGTCAAATAAATCTCGATGAAAATCAAGATCTAGATAATATTGATAATGTGACAAGTTACGCAGATTTAAAAAGTGAAATTACTGACTTTGTCTCTTCCTCAAAATATAAAACACTTGAAAAACTTATTACGGAACTTCAA
>CABYQR010000025.1 GCA_902521155.1 uncultured Alphaproteobacteria bacterium
CATTAATAAATACATCTGAGTTGAAATTAATAATCTTTAATTGAGAATTAAACTTAGATTTCATAAATGATTTTTTTTGTTTAGAGTTTATGCCAAAAACATTTATTCCATTAACATTAAATATTGATATATCATTTGAAGATATAATGAACGATATTGGATTTTCAATTTCATGTAAAAACTCAACTCTAATTATTCCCTTATCATCTAATATAAAAATCTTATCACTAGTTAATAAAGCTAAGTAACCTTTGTCACTAAATGCATAATCTTTAATTGATGAATTAATATCTATTTCCCATAAGATTTCAGAAGTTATTGGGTTGAATACTGACAAAAAACCTTTTTTTTCTATAAAATATAAGTAACCTTTAGATTCAAAGGGTGCATCTACAAATTCTTCGAAAATATTCATTGAGGATAAAATATTTAAATCATCTAAATAATAATTCGTCTTGAGTTGATTATCAGACTGATTAAGAAATATTAATGTGCCTGAATTAAATAAGTATGATCTATATTCATCATATAAATATGAACCATAGTCAGACGAAATACCATTAAACGTCGAGAACCTACCTCTATTTTTGATCTCGTAAGTTGTTAAACTTATTTCAAATACATCACCAAAAACACTAAAAATTAACATATTTTCTCCTATTAATAGTGGATTTGAATTAATGTAAGTTTCAAGGTCTAACTCAAGACTCAAAGAGTCGTCTAGGAGTTTAAATAACCTAGATTTATTTGTTAAAAGAAAAATCTGATCATAACTTTCATTTATATTGATAATTCTTTCATCGTTATCTAAGTCTATTTTATAATTAGTTTTATTTTTTTTAACTAATTTATCTATTTTGGTTAGTAAGTTTTTTTTAGAAAAAAAAATATTATCATCATTAGAGTAGATTTTAGTATTTTCACTTATGACAGCAACTTTTTGTATTTTTAAAAAATTTATATTTTGGTTATATGATTTTGAGTTTGGATATTTTGTAGAACCAAAAATAATATCCTCCTTTAAATCAATGACGTTTACATTGGATGAAAATATTTCATTAACTTCTTTACTAGGGGAATAATCAGTTACAGATGTACCTAAATATTTATTGCAGGATGATAATAAAAATAGAAAAAAAAAGAGTTTAATTAATTTCATTAGTATATCGATTAACTGCTTTTAAAAAGAAATTTTCGACTAATTCACTATTTTCAGAGAAAATCTGGTCATAGTTTTTTAAATCTATATTTAAGAAAAATATTTTAGCAATATCACTAAAAATAAAATTTTCGTCTAAAGACAAATTTTTTAAGTTTTGTGGATCTATATCAAGTAAAGCCCTCTTGAGTAAAACAATATCTTTATCCAATTTTTCATATTTATCAAGATTATTAATTGAAGCTAACTTTAAATCACCAAAAAATGAAATGTTTGGATTATCTAAGTTAGATAAAAAATTTAATTTATTATCAGAGTCTTGAACTCCTTCGTTATAAATTTCAGCCAAAATAATGTCAAAATATTTTTCATTTTTAGTTTGAGAAGTTATAAGAAAATAAAAAATTATGCAGAAAATTATTAGTAGTGAGCCAATTGCAAAAATGATATTTCTTCTATTAATTAATTTTTCCATTTTATTGAACACCCCATACTTGGATATTGTCGGGTTGAACAATAACCCTTGGATATAGTTTCTTCAATAGCATAATATAGTTCTGGTTTACCCATTGATGATTTTTTGCCATCAGAGTCTAACCTGCCTCTATATTTTAGCTTTATTAAATTATTAAAATAATAAAATTCAGGAGTGCATTGTGCTTCAAATTTTTTACCTAACTCTTGAGTGCGATCTACAACATATGGAAAATTAAAATTAGCCCTTTTAATTTGCTCTCGAAGACCAACGTCAGAATCTTCTGTGTATAAGGACTGGTCGTTGGACATAATTGCAATCGAATTAACACCTAATTTTTTAATTCTTTTAGTTTCTAAAGAAATCTTTTCCTCTATCGAAATGACATATGGACAGTGGTTACAAATAAACATTACCAAAATACCATTGATTCCTAATAAATTATAAAGAGAATTTTCTTCCTCTTGGAGGCTTGTAAAATTAAAATTATCTGGCATCCAGTCAAAATTACATGTTGAAGAATTTAAAAGGACCATTTATTGTAATATATATTGAAAATTTTAAACTTAAATAAAAATTATAGTTACTCAATACCCAAAAAAACATTTCAATACATACTTAATACATATTCGTATGGTCTTTCAAAAAATTTATGGAGAAATTATTCTATTCAATTATCTGATAAAATTACTAAAAAAACTAGAATTACTTTTTATAAATCAAGCTTTTCTTTTCCTATAATTAAAATCAATTATTCAAAAAAGTTTGATAGAGAAATATTTGAAGTCGCTTATAATAACAAAAAAAAGGAATTTACTAATTTAATTTCTTTAAATATATGGTTAAAAAACTATTTTTTTTCTAAACCTAAAATATAAATTTCTTTTGAATTTTTATCTGATGCACTAGGTTTAATATACGAAGATTTTTCAAAAAATTTTTTAATTTCTTTATATAGTTGTTCTGTATCTTCACCTTGAAAATTTTTAACAAGAAAGTGTCCTCCCTTTTTTAAAAAATCATCAATAAATTTCACAGATAGTATACTAAGGTTATAACTATTAGTTTGATCTGAGAATTGATTACCAGATGTGTTGGGCGCGATATCTGAAATTATAACATCAAAAAGATATTTTTTTGATTTAAAGATATCGACAATTTTTGCAAATTCATTTAAGTCATAATTATAGAACTCAAAATTTTCGTCAAAAGTGTGTTCCATTGGAAGTATGTCAATACCGACTACTCTTTGAGAGCCATTTTTATTCAAAACATATTGACTCCAACCTCCTGGAGAGCAACCTATATCTAATACACTACAATTTTTGGTAATTAGCTTTTTTTTTCTATCTATTTCCTCTAATTTATAATATGCACGGGAAATCAATGAATTTTTCTTCGCTTTTAGGTAAAAATGGTCACTTTTTCTGTTTTTATACCACTGTTTCATTTTCTATATAATCTGATAAAACTTCGTTTACATATAATTCTATAGAAAGATTTACAAAAAAACATGCATCAATCTAGTTTTAAAACTCTAATAATTTTTCTTTTAATTTTTTTGCAGCAAAGTCTTGTCGCTTCTGATTGGGGCAAGCCCGAAGAGAATAAAAAAAAATTGTTTAATGTTCAAGTTAAAGAATCTTTAGCCACTATTATTAATGACAGCATAGATTTCAACTCTACAACTGAAGCCTTAAGGAGAATTGAAATTAAATCTGAGGTTATGACTACTGTTGATCAAGTGATGATCAAAGCAGGAACAATTGTTAAAAAAGGTCAACATATAATTAAATTAGATGATTTTGATACCAATAAGGAATTATTCGATATTGATCTTTTATCTCAAAAAGAATTTAATAAAGTAGCACTATTTGCTCCTTTTAGTGGAATATTGTTAGACGGTCATAAAATTGGTGGTGAATTAGTTATGCCAGGTGAAAAGGTCTATGAATTAATAGATCTCTCATCTCTTAAAATTTTTGGATACATCAATGAAAATGAAATTTTAGGTATTTCTATTAAAAATGAGGTTAATGTATCAATTCTTGGTGAAAAAATAGAAGGAAAGATTGATTATATTTCTCCTATATCTGACCCTAATACAAAAACTTTTGAAATTGTTGTCAAAGTAGATAATAAAAACTACCGATATAAAGATGGTCTTTCTTCAATGATATCTATAAAAAAAGGAGAGGTTCTCGCCCATAAAATTTCACCATCTATATTGGCCTTAGGTAATGACGGGGCTCTTGGTGTGAAGGTTATTAATGATGAAAATAAAGTTTTGTTCAAAGAGATACAAGTCATAGAAGATACTTCTGAGTATATGTTAGTTACTGGATTGAATGAAATGGAACAAATAATTATCGTTGGTCAACAATATGTTTCTAATGGCGAAGAAGTAAGTTTTTAAATAATTATGAATTTAGTAGGTCTTGCAAGTCGATATTATAGAACTACGATTTCTATATTTCTATTTGTTATTGTAAGTGGCTCTCTAGTTTTTAATAATATACCGAAAGAGTCCTCACCCGACGTCAGTTTACCTTATATATACGTCTCATTAGGTCTAACTGGTATATCTCCAGAGGACTCAGAAAAACTCCTAATTAAACCAATAGAAGATGAAATATCTAACATTGAAGGCAAAAACCAAATGACAAGTACTGCTTATCAAGGTGGAGGTAATATACTTTTAGAGTTTAATGAAGGTTTTAATCCTGATCAGGCCCTGCTGGATACAAGGGAGCAAGTAGATCGTGCTAAATCTGATCTTCCAGATGACGCTGATGAACCGAAAGTCAGTGAAGTAAACATAAGTCTTTTTCCTATTTTGGTTGTTTCAATAAGTGGCGATATCTCTGAATTCCTTCTTAAAAAAGTTTCCAATGATTTAAAAGATAAGATTCAATCTTTACCTAATGTTTTAGAAGTTCAGATTGGAGGAGAAAGAGAAGAACAACTGGATATTATTATTGATCAAAATAAAATTGAGGCCTATGGCCTAAATCTTAATGAAATATTAAATTTTGTAAGATCTAACAACCAAGTTGTATCTGCCGGTAATTTAGATACTGGAGATGGAAGATTTGTAATTAAAATCCCAGGTTTATATGAAAACCTCAATGACATTTTTAATACTCCCATTAAAGTTAATGATAAAAAAACTATCAAATTCAAAGACATAGCCTCATTAAAAAGAACTTTTAAAGATCCTGAAAAATTTGCAAGATTAGATAATCAATCTGCCTTTACATTAGAAATATCAAAGAGAATAGGTGCAAACATTGTTGAGACTGTCAATCAAGTAAAAGAAATAGTAGAGAGTGAACAAAAAACTCTACCTTCTAAAATAAAAATAACTTTTTCTGGAGACGAGTCTGTCAATATTAAAAAAATGCTAGGCGACTTACAGAACAATGTAATTTTTTCAATATTACTTGTTATGAGTGTGGTTATTCTTTTTTTGGGTATAAGATCTAGTCTTCTAGTTGGCTTAGCTGTTCCAGGGTCTTTTTTATCAGCTATATTGGTTCTTTATTCATTGGGTTTCACTATTAACATGGTAGTTCTTTTTGGCTTGATATTATCAGTCGGACTGTTAGTTGATGGAGCAGTCGTAGTTGTTGAGTATGCTCAAAGAAAAATTCAAGAAGGAATGGGTTTGGCAGACTCTTACATTAAAGCTGCATCCAGAATGTCTCTCCCAATTATCGCATCTACTCTAACAACTATAGCAGCATTCATTCCTCTACTGTTTTGGCCTGGAACTACGGGAGGTTTTATGAAGTATATTCCCATTACAGTAATCTCTGTACTAGGTTCAAGTTTGGCTATGGCTTTGGTTGTAGTTCCTATAATTGGTACTCAAACTTATAAAATTAGAAATTTATTTTTCTACTTCATTATCCCTCTTATTTTATTTGCTGGAATAAATTATATTGCATTGAACTTTCTTGGTCAGTTAAAATTTGATAAATATCTGAGTTTGGGAATTAAGATTGTTTCCTCTCTTGCCATAGGGTTTTTAGTTTTCAAATTATCTAGATATTTAAAAAATAAAGGTCTGTTTCAAAAAATAATGATACCTAGAATAAATGCAGATGATGATGAGGATTTAACTGATTTAAATAAAGTTGGATTCTTTACAAGAATATATTTATCTGTTTTAAGACTTTGTATTAATAATCCTCTTAAAATATTATTTTTATCAGTTTCTTTGCTTGTTGGCATTTATGGAGCTTATGGAAAGTATGGAAAAGGTGTAACCTTTTTTCCCTCTGTTGAAGCCGATAATACCAAGGTAATAGTCTATGCAACTGGTAATTTATCAGTCAAAGAAAAGGATCTATTAGTTGGTAAAGTTGAAAAGAAAATTATTGATATTCAAAATAATAATAATGAATTTAAGTCTATTTATACCACATCAGGGAATGTTTCTAACAGGCAGGAGAGTTCACCAGACATAATAGGTTTTATTGATATAGAATTCAAAGATTGGGATAAAAGACGTAAATCTGATTTGATGATATCTGAGATTAGAGAGGTTACATCCACAATTGCAGGAATTAAAGTTGAAACACGAACGCAAAGAGCTGGACCACCCAGGGGGAAACCAATAGAAATAAATTTAGTGTCTTCTGACCCAAATTTAACAATTAAAGAAATTAAAAGAATAGAAAAATATCTTTCAAAAATTTCAGGCTTAAAAGATTTAGAAACATCCCTACCTTCTCCAAGTATTGAATATCAACTTTATGTTGATAGAGAAGAAGCCGCAAAATATGGTGCAAGTATAGCTATTATTGGTAATACTATAAAATTAATAACAGGAGGTTTGAAATTAAGTGAATTTAGACCCAATGACAGTGATGACTCTATCCCAATTTACTTAAGGTTACCTGAAAACCAAAGAACAATTGACCAACTAAATAGTATAAAAATTCCAACTTCTAATGGATATGTTCCTATTTCAAACTTCACTGATGTACAAACTAAACAAGAAACTGGAAATATTGTTCGATTAGACCAAAACAGAATTGAAACTATAAAATCTGATGTAACTAGATTTTACCAAACAGACGCCTATGTGAGGCTTATTAAACATTGGCTCGGAATTCAAAAGTTTGATATTCCCAATAATTTTGCATTAGATATCCCTGAATTTAATTCAGCTAACATAGACCCTCGTGTTGAAGTTACTTTCAAAGGAGAGGATGAAAGTCAAAATAAATCAAAAGCCTTTCTTCAAAAAGCATTCATGGTTGCTGTATTTTTAATGGGGCTTATTCTATTAACCCAATTTAATAGTTTTAGTAGCACCCTACTCATCTTATTTGCAGTAATTATGTCTACTGTCGGAGTAGTTTTAGGTCTTTTAATAACTCAACAACCATTTGGAATTGTAATGAGTGGTATAGGTGTCATATCATTGGCTGGAATTGTTGTTAATAATAATATTGTTCTTATAGATACTTTTGATCGTTTAGTTAAAAGAACAAAAAATGCTAAAGAAGCTATATTGATGACTGGCGCTCAAAGATTACGACCCGTTCTCCTTACTACTACTACCACTGTTCTGGGTTTAATGCCAATGGCTCTTAAACTTAATATAGACTTTTCTAGTTTTGAATATACTTATAATTCTCCTGATACACAGTGGTGGGTTGATCTCTCTAGGGCCATTGTATTTGGTTTACTATTTTCAACCTTATTAACATTATTGGTAACACCATCGGCGTTAATGTTAAAATCTAAATATCTAAGTTCTGGTAGTTCTAAAGAAACCAAAAAAGTAAATAACTAGATTTATCAGAGACATCAATAAGTAAGCAAGCGCTATTGCAAAAGTAGTTTGCCAAAAATAGGTTATTTGAAATATTAAAACTAATACCACAGCAATGGTAGCAAATCTCATATAAAGGGGTTTAAGTTTTAAATTCTTAACTGAAGGTGTAGGAACCCTACTAACCATCATTGCGCCAGCAAAAATAATTAAAGAGGAGCTAAAAATTAATTGATTTATGTTGAAATAGTTGAATTCAATGAAGTTCATGAAAAAGGGTATC
>CABYQR010000026.1 GCA_902521155.1 uncultured Alphaproteobacteria bacterium
GATCCGAGTAAAGTAAATCCCTTGTCCCAAGTTGATTTAGTTATCGATCATTCAGTTATGGTGGATTATTTTGCCTCTAAAGATGCTTTTCAGAAAAATGTCGATATGGAATTTGGAAGAAATAAAGAGCGATACGAGTTTTTAAAATGGGGTCAACAAGCTTTTGAAAATTTTAGAGTAATCCCCCCTGGCACTGGAATATGTCATCAAGTTAATTTGGAATACTTATCTAAAGTGGTTTGGGGTAAACAAATTGATAATAAAAATTATTTATATCCTGATACTTTAGTTGGTACCGATAGCCATACTACTATGGTCAATGCTTTAGGAGTTCTTGGCTGGGGAGTTGGAGGAATAGAAGCAGAGGCAGCTATGTTAGGTCAATCAATATCTATGCTTTTACCAGAGGTTGTTGGTTTTGAGATCTCAGGCAATCTTCAAGAAGGAGTGACTGCTACTGATTTGGTTTTAACTGTGGTTGAAATGTTGAGAACCAAAGGAGTTGTTGGAAAATTTGTAGAATTTTATGGTGATGGTATTAAAAATTTATCACTAGCTGATAGAGCGACAATAGCAAATATGGCTCCTGAATACGGTGCAACCTGTGGATTTTTTGCAGTAGATGACGAAACTATTAAATATCTAGAACTCACTGCACGTGATCCTAAAACTATTAAAATAGTTGAAAAATATAGCAAAATACAAGGAATTTGGATGGATGGGCAAAGTGATTATAATGATAATCTCAAACTAAATTTAAATGACGTAGAGGCCTCTCTTGCTGGACCCAAAAGACCTCAGGATAGAATTAATTTAAGAGGTGTCTCTCAAAATTTTGGCCAGCTTTTAAACGGGCAATATCGAGAAGTAAAAGTAAATAAGCACAATTTTAAACTTACGGATGGAGATGTTGTTATAGCTGCTATCACCTCATGCACTAATACCTCTAACCCTAACGTACTAGTAGCTGCTGGACTAGTTGCAAAAAAAGCAAGCGAGCTTGGTATTCAGGTTAAACCATGGGTTAAGACCTCTTTGGCTCCAGGCTCCAAAGTAGTAACTGAATATCTTGACAAGTCCAATTTAACTAAATATTTAGACCAACTTGGTTTCCATTTAGTTGGCTATGGATGTACAACTTGTATTGGAAATTCTGGTCCTCTAGAAGAAAATATAGCTGATGCAATTTCAGAAAATAATTTAACAGTTGCCTCAGTGCTCTCTGGGAATAGAAACTTTGAAGGAAGAGTTAACCCTCATGTCAAAGCTAATTATCTTGCTTCACCTCCTTTGGTTGTTGCCTACTCTTTAGCAGGAACAGTTAATATAGATTTGACAAATGATCCGATTTCTAAGAGTGCCTCTGGTGATGATGTATATCTAAAAGATATCTGGCCCTCTAATAAAGAAATACAAGAAATAGTAGAAAAGCATGTTTCACCCAAAATGTTTTCAGAACAATATTCAAATGCGTTGGAGGGACCTACTGAATGGCAACATATTCAAACAAGTGACGGCAATCTTTATGATTGGAATAGTCGGTCAACCTATGTTCAGCAACCTCCTTTTTTTAATATGATATCCAATAGTGAAAAAGAAATTGAACCTATTATTGATGCAAGACCCTTATTATTGCTAGGTGATAGTGTAACAACTGATCACATATCTCCTGCTGGTGCTATTAAATCGGAAAGCCCTGCGGGAGAGTATTTTATGGAAAGACAAATACTTCAAAAAGACTTTAACTCCTATGGTGCAAGAAGAGGCAATCATGAAGTGATGGTAAGAGGAACATTTGCAAACATTAGAATTAAGAATCAGCTTCTGTCAGATGTAGAAGGTGGATACTCTATTTTAGAGCCTGAAAAAAAACAAATGAGTGTTTATGAAGTTGCAATGGAATATCAAAAAAGAGCCGAAAATATTGTAGTTTTTGCTGGTAAAGAATATGGAACAGGCTCATCAAGAGATTGGGCAGCCAAAGGGACAAAACTTTTAGGCATTCAGGCAGTGATCGCTGAGAGCTTCGAAAGAATTCATCGATCTAATTTAGTTGGTATGGGTATCTTACCTATTCAGATTAAAACTGACAAAATTAATTCTTTGAATATTTGTTCTTCAGATTTGGTGAACATACACCTAACAAAAAATATTAAACCCTTACAGGATATAAATATAGAATTGAATCAAGATAGCAAAATATCGATTATAAAAGGTACTCTTAGGATAGATACAATCAATGAACTACAATATTATAAATCTGATGGTATCTTAAATTATGTATTGAAAAATATACTTAAAAATTAATCTATTTTAGGATTTTCTAAAATTTCTTTTAATCTGACTAGAAAGGTAACTGCTTGCTTACCATCTATTAATCTATGATCATAACTCAGAGCAGTATACATCATTGGTTTGATTACTACTTTGTTTTTTATAGCAATAGGTCTGTCAATAATAGAGTGCATTCCTAAAATTGCACTTTGAGGAGGATTAATAATTGGGGTGCTCATCATAGAACCATAAATACCTCCATTAGTAATAGAAAATGTACCTCCTGATAAATCAGACATAGCTAACTTATTAGAGTTAGCTTTATCGGCAAGATCAATTATAGACTTTTCTACCTCTGCATTTGATAATTTTTCTACATTGCGAATAATTGGAACAACTAATCCTTTTTCAGAGCCAATAGCAACACCAATATCAAAGTAGTTTTTGTATATAATTTTATCTTTGTAAATTTCTGAATTAATTTCAGGTATCTCTTTTAAAACTTCAACGCAGGCTTTTATAAAGAATGACATAATACCTAATTTGACACCGTGCTTTTTTTGAAAAGATGTTTGGCTTTTTTTTTCTCAACGTCATAATAGAGGACATATCTACTTCATTAAAAGTTGTTAAGATTGCAGCAGTATTTTGGGCCTCTTTTAATCTCCTTGCGATTGTTTGGCGCAATTTAGACATTGGAACTTCCTTCTCACTTTCCTTATCTTCATTTTTTGTCAAAATTGGGAATAGAAGTTTTCTGAATGAGATTTGTGGTTTCTGCCTCTTGCATAGTTTCATTTGGAGCAGATTTCTCAACTGGAGTCGATTTTATTTGTTTTTTATCAGGGTTTGTGTCAATTGAAATATTTGAGTCTAAATCAGCAAATTCTCCAATAACCTCACCAACTTTAACATTGCTTCCCTCGCTAACTAAAATTTTAGTTATTTTGCCTGCACTTTGTGCAGGAATCTCAATAGTTATTTTTTCTGTTTCTATTTCTGCTAGGTTGTCTCCAGCTTTAAAAGAAGATCCCTCTGATAACAACCAAGAAGTTAGAGTGCCCTCGATTATTGATTCACCTAGTTCTGGTACTGTGATGTCTGACATTAATCTCTAGGTAAGTTTTTAAATTTCATAAAACTCACTCCTACTCTTTCTTTTATAACATTTTTTATAGGTGCTTGAAGTGATATTTGTTTAATTAAATTTTGATTAATATTATGTCTATTGGCAATACCCGTTGCAGGAGCTGCCGCTCTTCGTCTTCCTACATAGTGGATTTTTTGATTAAGGTTATTTTTAGAGAATAGATGTCTTATTCTACTTTTAACAAAACCCCAGGCACCCATATTTTTTGGCTCTTCTTGAACCCAAAGTAGCTCACTGTCTTTATGTTTTAAAATTACATCTCCTAAGGTATCAAAAGGAAAGGGATATAATTGTTCAATACGAACTATTTTTATATTTTTAATTTTTTTATCTTTTCGATAATCATCTAGTTCATAGAAAAATTTTCCTGAGCAAAAAATTATTCTTTTCGGGTTTTTTACTTCTTCCTCTTCGATAATTCGATGAAAAGATGATCGACCAGTAAAATCTTCAATTGAGGATGTGTTGCTAGGATGTCGAAGTGTAGATTTTGGGGTAAATAAAATTAATGGCTTCCTGAAGTTTCTATGGATTTGTCTTCGAAGCGCATGAAAATAGCTAGCTGGAGTTGTACAATTAAGAATTTGAATATTATCTTCTGCCGCCATTTGTAGGAAACGTTCTATTCGAGCACTTGAATGTTCGGGCCCCATTCCTTCATGACCATGAGGTAAAAGTAAAACTAATCCACTATTTTGCATCCATTTTCTTTCTGCCGCAGTAATAAACTGATCGATAATAATTTGTGCTCCATTGGCAAAATCCCCAAATTGTGCCTCCCACAAAACTAAGGTGTTAGGGTCTGCTAAAGAATAACCGTATTCAAAGCCTAAAACTCCCAATTCAGATAAGAAACTATCAATCACTTCAAATTCATTTTGTTTTTTTGAAATATTATTTAAGGGAAGATAGCGATCTTCTGTTTTTTGATCATACAAAACAGAATGTCTTTGACTAAAAGTACCTCTTCCGGAGTCTTGCCCTGCCAATCTCACCTTATAGCCCTCATTTAGCAATGCTCCGAAAGCTAAAGCTTCTGCAAAAGACCAGTCAATACCCTTGCCAGTTTTGATAGCTTTCAATCTTGAAGCATTAAACTTTTGGAGTTTAGGATGGATATTAAAATTTTTAGGAATTGAGGTAATTCTAGTACCAATATCAAGTAATGATTTAGCTGACTCAGCTGTTCGTCCTCTTCGAAGTGGATCTTTGGGTGCCCTACTTAGACCACTCCACTGTCCTCCCATCCAGGTCTTTGTTTTCATTTTATAATTTTTTGCTTTTTCAAATTTTTTTTCTAAATCAGACCAAACAGTATCTTTAATAAAGTCAACTTGTTTAATATTAACTATTTCTTGGTCGATTAATTTCTGGGCATAAATACTTGCTACAGATTTTTTTTTCTTAATGGCCTGGTACATTAATGGCTGTGTAAAGGATGGTTCGTCTCCTTCATTGTGACCATGCTTTCGATAGCAAAACATATCTACAAGAGTATCCTTTTTGAATGTATTTCTAAATTCAGTAGCTGCCCTTGAGGCTAGCACCACAGCTTCAGGGTCATCCCCATTGACATGAAATATTGGGGCTTGAACAATTTTTGCAATTTCAGATGAATAAGGAGCAGATCGACTATATTGTGGGCTAGTAGTAAAACCGATTTGGTTGTTGATAATAAAATGTATTAAACCTCCAATTCGATAACCATTTAACTGAGACATGGTAAATGTTTCAGCGACAATACCTTGACCTGCTATAGCGGCATCACCATGAATAAGAAGTCCTGAGACTTTTTCATTGTTTTTATCTTTTACAATTGATTGCTTAGCTCTGATTTTGCCTGCCACAACAGGGTTTACCGCTTCTAAATGAGAGGGGTTCGCTGCCATGCTTACATGGATCAAATTACCACCAAAGCTCCTATCAGAACTAGCACCTAAATGATATTTAACATCACCAGATCCTTGGTCGCTAAGAGCATTTTCTCCTCCATGTATAAACTCACTAAAAATTTGAATATGAGGTTTTTTAACAATATTAGCTAAAATATTTAGTCTTCCTCGATGGGCACAAGCAAATGAGAAATCTTGAATACCATAATCTGATGATCTTTTTAAAATTTGTTCTAAAGCTGGGATAGTAGACTCGGCACCATCTAGACCAAATCTTTTAGAACCTCTGTATTTTGTATCTAAAAATTTTTCAAAATATTCTGCAGAAATTAATCTTTCTAAGATAGTTCTTTTTCCCCTAGGAGTAAGAGACATATCTTTATTATCTTCAATTCTATCTTTGAGCCACAAGTATTCATCTGCACTCTGAATATGTTTATATTCTATTGATAGTGTTCCAGCATAAATAGATTGCAATTTATCAAAAACTTCTTGGACAGTAGCAAACTGGAATCCTAAATAACCAAAAAGAAAGATTTTGCGGTGAAAGTCTTTTTTTTGAAAACCATAATATTCCGGATCTAAGCCTGAAGGTTTATTCTTAGCAACTAAATTTAAAGGATCTAAATTTGCAATAAGATGTCCGATTTCTCTATAAGCTCTTATCATCATAACCAATCTAAGAGAATCAGAGATTGCCTGGTCTAATGAAGTTTGGTCAAAATTTTTATCTCTTGATTGTTTTGACCAATCTAATTTATCGTAATCAGCGAGTATAGCTAGCTCTTCTGGTTGAAGTGTAGAGAAAAATTCATGCCAACTTTCGTTTATAAGTGATGGGTCTTTTATATAGTCTCTATAAATCGAAACTATCTGGGAGGCGTTATTAGCAGTTAAAAAAGAATTATAAGATCTCATTAATCTTATTAATATATACTCCTATCTCAACAGGATGTCATGCTATTTAAACATTAGAGTAGTTTATCAACTGCGCTTACTAGCCCTTGAACTGACTTTACAGATTTTTTAAGCATAGATTTTTCTTTGGCTGATATTTTGACTTCAATAATTTTTTCAATTCCTTTATTTCCAATAATTGTTGGGACCCCCATATACATATTTTTTAGACCATATTGGCCGTTCAAGTACGCCGCACAAGGTAATAGTTTTTTTTGGTTAAGTAAGAATGCTTCCGCCATTTGAATAGCAGAGCTCGCTGGTGCATAAAATGCCGATCCTCTCTTTAATAATTTCACTATCTCACCTCCACCCATGCGTGTGCGATCTACAATTTTTTGAATTTTTGAAATTGGCATCTTTTTAGATTTGATATAATCCATTAAAGGTATCCCCCCAATAGTTGTATAGTTAACCAGCGGTACCATATCATCTCCATGTCCACCGAGCACAAAAGTTTCAACATCTTTAATGGAAACTTGAAGAGTTTCAGATAAAAAGTACTTCATGCGAGAGGAGTCGAGGACTCCAGCCATTCCAACACACATATTTTTTGGAAGCTTGGAGTACTTTTGAAGAACATACACCATTGCATCTAAAGGGTTAGTGATACAAATAACAAAAGCTTTTGGGGCAAATTTCTTGATATCAAGTGCTATTTTTTTGATAATTTTTCCATTCGTCTCTAATAAATCGTCCCTGCTCATTCCAGGCTGTCTAGGAAGCCCAGCTGTGATAATGATCACATCAGAGTTAATCATTTTAGAGAAATCATTTGTTCCTTCAATTTTACCAGAGAAGCGTTCAACAGCCGACGATTGGCTGAGGTCAAGAGCCTTTCCTTGAGGCATGCCCTCAACGACATCTATAAGAGTTATGTCTCCAAGATTTTTAATTAATGACAGGTGTGCGAGAGTTCCACCGATATTACCTGCACCAATTAAAGAAATTTTATTCATTTGGAGTCCATTTTGGATATTTCATGTTTAATCTCTGCTATAGCTTTAGCTGGATTTAATCCCTTTGGACAAGAGTTTGTGCAATTCATAATTGAATGACATTTATATAGTTTAAAACTATCATCAAGCTCGTTCAACCTTTCTTTTTTTTCCTCATCTCGACTATCTTGAATCCAGCGATTTGCTTGAAGTAAAACTGCTGGTCCTAAATACTTATCTTCGTTCCACCAATAGCTGGGACAGGAAGTACTGCATGAGAAACACATAACACACTCCCACATACCATCTAACTTATCTCTATTCTCAACCGATTGAATATTTTCTTTTTTATTATTTGGAGTCTTCTTGCTTAACCATGGCTTTATAGATTTAAA
>CABYQR010000027.1 GCA_902521155.1 uncultured Alphaproteobacteria bacterium
TAAATTAAAAAGAAAGCTATACAACATAATTTATTAAACTTTAAAACTTTTCAAATAATCGTAATTAACGTAAATACTTTTAGGATTATAATTTGTCATATAGATATTAAATATAATCGATACCACTGTTATAAGGGGACGATGATCTTTTCCAATTAAAACAAACTATTTCATTTTGTTTGTTTAAAATATTACTAAACCACTTAGTTGCAGAGAATTCTTGAGACGATTTATAAAACATCTAATTCAATATATATTTATTCATTTTCAAAAAGCTTGTACTAATTTGACCTCTTATTTCTCCATGAAATTTATCATAAACACCTAATTTTTTTAGGTTGCTTTTATACTTCTGCCAAAACTTATCTTGCAATTCTTTTTCTTCTTCGGTTTCTTTATAATTATTATTTAACCGCTCTACCATCTCTCTTGTTACATTTTGTATTTCTTCTGGATTTAATTCTTTCAATTCTACATTTAATCGATCAAAATCTTTTTTTTCAAAAGACTCTGCTAGTCCTAAGTCAAAAATTTCTTGGAGGCTTAAATTTCTGTTTAATGTAGTTGAGTAATGATGTTTAATCGTACTAAGATGTTTATTAGAACTTGTCATAATCATACAAATAGGAACATAACCAATAAATACTATAGGTCTTCTGAATATTGCTGGAATACCATCATAACCAAGGCCAGTTGATATACAAAAAGAGCAATGAGCACCTAAAAAAATATCGAGAAAATCTGTTCGCATTCCATTTGTTGCATAATCAATAATCATAGGGTTGTTAGTACTAAGAGGCTCTTGAACTGACTCACCCATCCTAATAACATGATAACCTAATTTTGTTAAATAATTGGCAGCATCAATGAATAATTCAATATCTGAGTCTCTATGATTATGATAAGTCCAGTCATTATTGGGATATTTCTTTTTTAAATAGGATGAGTCTCTCACAATTAAACATATGTATTTCTTATTTATAAAAAAATCTTTATTCAAATTTTTATGCATTATTAATTTAGATATGGTTTAAATCTTTGATTAGTAACTTTATAAATTTTATTACAGTTTTTTACCAATTTATATTTGTGTGAGACTAGAATAATTGTTTTATTTTGTAGTTTATAAAATAGTGAATTAATAAATTTTTCTTCAGTATTATCATCTAAAGCTGAAGTCGGTTCATCTAATATTATAATTCTAGTATTCTTGTATAATGCTCGAGCTATGCCAAGTCTTTGAAGTTGACCACCTGAAATCATCGTTCCATATTCACCTATATCCTTAAATAAATCGCTCTCTTTAATAATAAATTCTCTCAATTGAGCTGTATCTAATATATTCCATAACAGTTCCATATCAACATTAGTAGCGTCAGATCCTAAACAAATGTTATCTAATATAGATCCAGAAATTACTGGAGTTTTTTGATGAATATATGAAATATTTTTTTGGTACTCTTTAATATTATAATTAATGTTAATATTATTAAATAAAATATTACCACTCGTTGGTTTCAAAAGCCCAGATAATAAATCTATGAAAGTAGATTTACCAATACCGCTCTCCCCAATGATACCAATTGTTTCATTTTTACAAATTTCAAGATTTAAATTTTTAAATATATTTTTAGAAGTGTTATCGTACTTAAAATCAACATTTTCAAATTTAATGAGAAAGTTATCTTTAGATAGCTCTTCAAATGATTTAGTATTTTCTATAATAGGTTTGAATTTAGCATTATCAGCAAATTTCGAACCGTAACCAATTTCAAATTTATTTTGTGTAAAAAAGAAAAATTCTATGAAATTATTTATTTTTTCTACTGAAGACATAAAAAAAAAAGGTAAACAGAAGTGTCTTCTTTTGATCATTTTATATAATTGAATATTGGATATATATTTTTTAGGATAAAAAATATCTATAAAATTAATTTTGGGTATGTATAGCTTTTGGTTTTTTGACAAAGTATATAATTCTAAATTGGCTGACATGTGTCCTAACCTAGTAGTTTGAATACAGGAATATCTTATCAGAACAAATGGGCTAATTAATCTCATTACTATCACAAACAGAATAGCTAAAGGGAAGAATGTTAATTTTAAAAATATTCCAATCATTATATTTTATATTTTTCAAAGAAAGTTCTAGCTAACTTATAATCTTTTTTATTAAATTCTAGAATAGGGTCATATTTATCATATAAATTTAAAGAGTCCATATCACCAGCGATAGATTTACCACAAACAAATTCTTCAAAGATACTTAACCTTCTAGAAATAAGACAAAAGGGTCGAATTAAAAATTTTGGAAAAATCTTAAGCTTCCTTTTCCAAAGCTCTGCTAAAAATAGATTACATGGTTTTCTAGGAAAATAGTATAAGTCAAAATATTTTTTTTGATTTTTGTTATAAATTTCCTCTAGTAAAAATAGCTCAGTATTTGCACTAAAATGACCAATTCTATCTGAATGAATTAATCCAAATCTAATATGAATAAATTTTTTAATAATTTTAAGAAAAAATAATATAAAAAACGCCAAAGGTAATGTAAGAAATAAAATCTTATCATTTAAAACAATTTCTATTTCTTTTTTTAAACTAAAATAAATTTGCTTTTTCAAGATTTTCATAATTGCCTATATCTATAAATTTTTCTTCAGATTTATGAATGAAAATTTTTTTATAGAATATTGGAAGTATATCCAAAACTATATCATTTGTAATATTTTTCATTTGCTTGATTGTATTTAAAGATTTTTTTGAAAATAAATATATTGCTCCATTTGCTAAGTTTCCTTTAACACCTTTTATTTTTTCATTGATACCATAAACAATGTTATCTCTGGATAGTAAAATACCACAGCTTTCAGGGTAATCAGTTTTAAATGAATATATTGTTATTTCACAATGCTTAGGCCTAGTTTTGTGTGTAGAGATAAAATTATCTAATTCATCTTTGGTAAAATTATCACAATGTAAAACTAATAAATCATCATTAATAAATTTATTAAGATTATAGTAAAGCGTACCACCAGTGCCTAATAGTTTTTCTTCATAAAGGTTTATCATTTTCAAATTATAGTCATTAACAAATTTAACAACCATTTCGTGTTTGTAATGCGAATTATAATAAATTTCATTTATACCAATACTGATAAGTTTTTCATACCATAGTTTTAGCAATGATTTATTTTGGACTTTTACTAAACATTTAGGGATATTGTTAGTTAAAGGTTTTAATCTCTGACCATATCCTCCAGCTAAAATTAAAGCTTTCATAAATGCTTTAATATTTCTTTGATTTTAATCTCCGCATTACCTATTTTTCCAACTTGCAAGCCAGCAGCAATCGATGATAAGTAAACAGCTTCCCAAATTGTTGATTTAGAAGTTAATGCTAAAGAAGACATTGCCAGCATAGTGTCACCTGCTCCATTGACATCTTTCGGTGTTCTGTTCATAGCTGACAATCTATCATCAATCCATTTATTTTTGGATTTACTATGAAGAAGAACTCCCTCACTTCCAAGTTTTAGAATAGTATTTTCGCAATTAAGTTTATTTTTAAGTTTGTCTAGTAATACAATCAAACCTGAGTCATTGTCTTTCAACAATGATCTGACTTCATATTCTGTTGGAGTCAATAAAGAACAATATTTAAATTTTGACATATCTCCAGTTTGAGATGAATATTGGGAGTCAGCTGCAATAAAAACATTATTTTTTTTAAAGTAACTTGAAAGCTTTGAAACAAATTTTCTGTTAAGAACACCATAATTAAAATCTGAAAAAATTACTAAATCATATTTAGTATTACTTGATTTAATTTTATTAAAAATTTTTTTTTGTAAATCTATATTTATAGAACTTTCATTTAAGGTGCTTAATTTTAAGATATTTCTATTTGATGTTCTAAATCGTTGTTTTACTGTGGTAGGTCTTGACTTGTCTATGAATATGAATTTATTTAGATTTTTAATATTCAATTCCTCAAGGACTTTATTTGCGTCATCGTTGTTTCCAAGTACTGTAAAATAATCAACTTTTGCACCAAAATTTACTACATGAGCCGCAACAATAGCTGAGCCACCAATGAATTTATCATTATTTTCTTTTCTGTATGTTAGGGTGTAATCTTCTTGAGACATCCCAATAGGGCTACATTTTATATATTCGTCAAGAATAAAATCACCAATGACACAAACATTCAAATTTCTAAAATTAGTTATTATCTTTTGAAGACTCTTGAGTTTAATATTATTTCTACTTAAGAAATTTGACTCTTTAATTAAATTAATTTTTTCTTCTTTTTTAGAATCTTCAACATCAATGAAGTTAGCAGAGCTATAAACTATCTTAGCGTTTATTTTTTTAATGATTTTTAGTTCTTGATTCTTTTTTTCTTCATATTCTTTACCTTTGACAATTATATTTGGTTTTTTTTTTAAAAATAATTTTTCAAGATTATCAAAAATAAATACTTCATCTACAACACTCAGATTTTTTATAGCCTCTAATCTGACTTTTTCATCATTGGTTATGTGGTCAGAGGCTATAATATTACTTTCAACTCCAACAATTAAATAATCACCAAGAGACTTTGCAAAATTCAATAATCTTATGTGGCCCAAATGAAGTATATTAAAATGACCTGTAATCAAAACTTTTTTCATTACTTATTTACCCATTTCGGAAAAATACTTTTACCAAATTTTTTAAAGGGACCAGGTTTAACTTCCAAATAAATTACTTGTTGAGATAAAGGATAAAAACAATGAAATACATTATTAGGCATTAAGTAAATTTCATTTTCTTTAATAATGCTCTCCTCAGTTATTTTTCCTGTTTTATTGAAAATTTTAGCTAATAATTTACCATTACATACTAAAATTGTATCTCCAACATATGGATGTTTATGGGGTAAATATTGATTAAATTTATTTTGCAAAATAATCATTACGTGTAACTCGTGATCTAAATTTGGATGAAAACAAATCCTTACATCACTTTTAAATTTTTTGGAATAATTTTTGAGAAACCTAACTGAGAATTTAAGCGAATGAGTCTTAAATGAAAGCTTAGTGAAAAAAGATGGAGATTTTCCATTTTGGTCAATGTATAAAGAATTAACAAATTCTTTATAACTCATATAAATTTTCCTCATAAGATTTAAGATCAATACCCAAATTTGTTATTTTTGAAATATCCATCGAAACATTCCTTGGCATTTCAAAACCTAATAATTCACTATTGATTGAATTTGCAATAACATTGATATCATTTAAATTAAATTTTTTTAGAAATAATTTTAAACACTCTAACCTAGTGTAAGATTTTGAGCCTGCTAAATTATATAAACCATTAATATTATTATTGATTAGAAAGTTTAATGCTTTAGAAATTTCGAACGTGCTGATTGGAGAGAAGACCTGATCTGAAAAACATTCAACCTCCTTAAGTTGATTATTTATAAAATAATTATACCACTGAGAATGAAAATCTTTTCCACTTTTTGAAAAAGAGTAAGTTTTTGCTAATCTTAATATACAAAAATTTTTAGAATTTTTAATAATATAATTTTCTATTTCATATTTTTGTTTACCATAATTATTTATTGGTTTTATTTCATCTTTTTCTTTGTAATTACCCTTTGTTCCAGAATAGATGTACTCTGTTGAAAAGAAAATTATGCGCTTTTTATGAAGGACTAAATCATCTATCAGCTTTTTCATAAAAATAACATTGATATTATAGGAGTTATATTCATCTACTTCACAATGCTTCGGATTTGATATAGCAGATAATATTACAATTGTCTCAAAATCATTGATGTCAATTTTATTTGAGATTTTATCATTACATATGTCAAACTTGATACCATTTTTAATTTGATTTTTAAAATAGGTAGGTATAAAAAAATCTGGATTTAGAGAAATTAATTCATGACCTATAAAGCTTGAAGCACCAATTAGAGCAGTTCTATTCATAATTTTATTAGTATTGATTTTAATGTTTCAATTACATATAGGAGATTTTTATTATTTAAATCCTCATAAAAAGGAATAGAAAAAATTTTTTTTGAAATTAAATATCCATTTTTAATATCTTTTCTGAAATTATTTTTTTTATAAAAAGGCATTTCTGACATTAATGGATAATGATGAATTTTTAATTCAATCCCTTTTTTTTTGGCTTCTTTAATAATTAGGTTCCTTTTTGGATGCATTGCAATTAAGACATAATATGAGTCAAATTTATACTTTTCTTTAGAGTCAATAAATTTCAAGTAATTTTTAAGTTTTGATTTTACTAAATTAGCATTTTTAATTCTTTTTAATATATTAGCCTTATAGTGGTTTAGGTTTTCATTAATAACAATAGCTTGTAGAGTATCAATTTTAAAATTTTCAGAGGGATAAACACATTTACCATACCTATCCATTCCTGAATATCTGTATATTTTAAGTCTGTTATAATAATTTTTATTATTTGTGAGCACTATGCCTGACTCTCCGATACCACCTAATATTTTCATTGGGTTAAGACTAATTGCACTTATTAGCCCATTTTGCCCATTAATAATTTTTTTATATTTTGCTCCAAAACTTTGAGATCCATCTTCAATTAGAGGAATTTTATATTTTTTTGATAATTTATTTAAATTATCAATATCACACATTTTCCCAGCAAAATTTACATAAATTATTGCTTTGACATTTTTACTAATCAATTTTTCTACTGACTTTGTACAAATATTTAAATCATTTTGAATATCTGCAAATACTGGTTTTGCACCATTTAAAACTACAGCGTTGGCTGTTGATATCCATGACATACATGGCAATATAATTTCATCACCTTTTTTTAAATTTAATAACCTCACAGCTAGAATTAGTGCAGCTGTTCCAGACCCAACTGCAACTGCGTATTTTCTTTTGGTTATTTTAGAAATATTTTTTTCAAGTATATTTATTTGAGGGCCATTTATAAATGCACCTGATTGAAAAAGATTATCTAACTTAGAAAAAATAATTTTTTTTAAATTACCAGATATTGATAAATTTTTAAATCTCATCATTTAATTTTCTGTAAAGAGATATAACAT
>CABYQR010000028.1 GCA_902521155.1 uncultured Alphaproteobacteria bacterium
TCAATCCAAAAGAAATTAAGACACTCTCAGAGATTTTTGAAATATCAATTACCGAAATTATGCACTACTACCCTGTTTGTATTTTATTAGATTTTCTTTACCAGAATATTGTGTTTAAAAATATTAATAAAAAACTATTAAATGAAACAACAAAATTTATTGAAGATATTCTTTAAAGTATTTGTTTTTTAAAAGTTGCTTATAAGATAAAATTTTATTTTCAACAATTTTACCTTTATTGATGAACAAGAATTTATCTGTGACGTTTTTTAATTCCTCTAATAAATGGCTACTGATTAAAGTTATGAGTCTATTATTTAAAGACATTTTTCTGACATCCTCATATAAAGTTTTTTCTTAAACCTGGGTCTAAAGAATTAAAAGGCTCATCAAGAAGAAATAGTGACTTTTTTCTCAATAAACATCTAGCAATTGATACTCGTTGCTGTTCTCCACCTGAGAGGTCACTCACTTTCTTATTTAAATCAATATTAAGAGAAACTTTTTTCATAATATTTTTAACTATTTTGAAATTATTTTGAGTTTGTTTCATATCGGGATCAATGCCTAAAATAATATTTTCAAAAATTGTTAAATGATTAAAATTATTATGATCTTGAAACAAAATAGAAATGTTTCTTTCAGAGGGTTTTAAATATGTAATATTATTTTCATTAAAAAATATAGAACCATTATTAGGTTTTAAAAATCCAGCTAATAAATTAAATAAAGTAGATTTACCTGAACCACTCTTTCCTATTACTCCAACTATATTATTATCAGTTAAATCAAAATTGAATTCAAAAGTAGTTTTATCAAATTTATATTTAAGTTGTTTAACTTTTAACATTTTGTTTCAGTAGCTTTGAAGGTAAATACATAATTAATATAATAAACATTATAAATAAAGATAAGGTGAAGAAAGCATCATTGTACCTATAGTTACTATAAAGTTGCGATATGTATAAGGGGATTGTTTTAAATGAACTATTATTAAAGATAGTTACAGATGTTAGGTCTCCTAAACTTAATACAAAAACGGTAGTACAGACTAATATAAATTCAAATCTAATTTTAGGTAAATCAATCTTAATTAATCTTGTAAAAGATGTGATATTCAAAAGGGTAATATTTTTGAATTCAAAGTTATGATTTTCAATAAATTTTCCTGAAAGAAAAATAAACATTATGGGTGTTATAAAAAAACTATTAATAATTGATACAATCCAAATACTCTCAAAAATAAAATTTAGTTTAAAATTTAGATAAAAAATCATGGCTGATAAGGAGAGTGATGGAATAAAAAGTAACATTGAAATAGAAAGAAAAATAAATTTATGAAAAGGAGATTTTTTATCTAAAAAGGATCTATAAACATAAAGAGAAGATAATGTTAATGAGATCGAAATTGATAAAGATAAAGTTGAGACTAAGAGACTATTGAATACACTTTTTAAAAAATTAATCGAAATTAATAATTCTGTATTAAATGACATAATACCCTTAATAAGAACCAAAAAGGGTATAGAGAAATAAACAATTATTGACCAAAAAAATTATTTCAATAAATAAACTTTTTTCTAAATTTTTATATGATTTTTTTAAAAGTGGTGAAAGTATTAAAAATTGTTGTTTTGCCAATTATTGAAATTGATATTAGTAAAATTATAGCTAACTGAGTTATGCCTAATAGGATTCCCATTTTCAAATCAGCATCAAATACTATAAATTGATAAATGGCTAACTCTATAGTGGTAAGATTAGGTGATCCGGATAAGAGGTAAACTATAGTAAAATTACCAATACAAAAAATAAAAGATAAAATTAAAACTGATGAGTATCCAGAAAATATAAATTTTTTGAGTTGCAATCTTATTGATTTCAAAAAAGGAATACCGTTTGATTGTAAAACTTTCATGTAATTTTCAGGAATATTTATTAATTTTCTGTAAAAGAAATTAGCATTAAGGGCTATGTTAAAATATGAGGTTACATAAATAATACCCTTTAAAGAAAATATCTTCATATCATAATCAATAGGAAGCCAATCAAAAATAATAGAGAGTATCCCATTAGAGCTATAAAAAAAAATAGATCCAAAAGAAACAAAAATAACTGGTAAAATAAAACAAAAGTTCAAGAAAGAAGAGATGACCCTAGGATCTTTATTTGAAAAATAAAAGATTAAACTAAAAAAAAATCCCACTATTGAAGATATAAAGCATGCTAAAAAAGCCTGAAAAAATGTAAATTTTATTGTTCCCAGATAAGACAAAAGATTAAATTCTTTAAAATCTTTAATATCAGAAAAAATAAAGAGAGAAGAAATAAATAATGTAATTATAAAAGCTAAGTAAATTAAATAAGGGAGCCTTAAAAAGCTGACTCCCCAATCAAAATAAAATTTATTCAATAATTGATTTTTCCCAACTTGCTATCCAAGAATCTTTTTCCTCACTTGAAGGAAAAACCTGGTCAAGAGAAAATGGCAAAGGTGCTGCATCATAAAATTCTTTTTGAGATTCTTTTAAGTTTAAGACTGGGTACATCCAGTTACCTTGAGGAATATACTGTTGAAATCCATCAGTTAAAGAAAACTCAAGAAAGGATTTAGCTAAATCTATATTTGATGCATTATTTAGAATACCCATGACCTCAATTTGACTGGCATGGCCTTCTTCAAATTTTAAAGACTTATATTGTGAACTACCTTCGACTAAAGAATGATAAGCTGGAGAAGTGGTATAGCTTAGGACTAAATCAGACTCCCCTTCTAAAAAAAGTCCGTATCCATCGGACCAACTCTTAGAGGTAATGACTATTTGATCTTGAATTTTATTCCAAAAATTGGATGCCTCATCTTTATAAATTTGGTTAATCCATTTTGCCAAACCCAGACCAGGAGTAGAATACCTTGGGTCCATAATAATAATAGAAATTTCATTTCTTTCAGCTAATTCTTTAAAAGACATTGGTGGCTGATTTAACTTATCACTATCATAGATAAAACTAAAATATCCATAATCAAATGGGGTAAAATATTCATCGTTCCAGTCTATGTCTAAACCGTCAGTTTGAACTGAATGCTTAATAAATAAATCATTTTTCTTTGCTTCATCTACTAAAGAATCATCCAGACCTAACAAAATATCATAACCCTCTTTGTTATTAGTTAATTTTACTCTTGAAAGAAGCGCTCCTGAAGAGTCTGCTGTATTCCATATGAGATCACAGTTGCAGATAGACTCAAACTCTTTTTCAATATTAGGGCCAGGACCCCAATCTGAATTAAAAGAACCATAAGTAAATATCTTAAGTTCTTCTTTTGCTAATGCACTAAAAGGCAATAGCAGTGTAATAATCAATACTTTAAAGTTCATCGTTAATATCCTTTCATTAACAAAAAACCAAGATAGCTGTGGTAGGTATAACTTCCTACGCCGGCATTATCCGGTTCAGGTTCTAGGGTTAAGGAAATTCTTTCTCAGCTCCAAAAGAGCACCCCTGTTACCACAAAATGTATCAGTAAAACTATGAAAATCAATTAGATTAAATATTTACAACTAATTTTATTGGGCTATTTTAATCCACTATGAAAAACATAAGTAATTTTGTTGATGGAAAATTGACTGATGAAAACCCATCCAATTATATTTCCCTTTTTAAGCCTTCAACTGGTGAAGAATATGCACATGTACCTATTACCTCAAAGGAAGAATTTCAAAAAATAATTGAAAAAATGAAAGTAGCTCAATCCTCATGGTCCGAAACACCGATAACAAAAAGGAGCAATGTACTTTTTAAATTTAAAACTTTAATTGAAAAAAACTTTGATGAAATTGCTAAAATTATATCAGAAGAGCATGGTAAAGTTTTCTCTGACGCCAAGGGATCTCTTCAAAGAGGATTAGAAGTAGTAGATTTTGCATGTGGAATCCCTCATTTACTAAAAGGAAATCATTCAATCAATGTTGGAACTAATGTGGACTCCTACGATATCAAACAACCACTTGGTATATGTGCTGGTATCACTCCTTTTAACTTTCCTGCTATGGTTCCTATGTGGATGTTTCCTATCTCTATTGCTTGTGGAAATGTATTTATGTTGAAGCCCTCTGAGAAAGTTCCTCAGTGTTCTCTTAAATTAGCTGAGCTTCTAACCGAGGCGGGCCTTCCTGAAAATATTTTAACAGTAGTGAATGGTGATAAAAGTGTTGTTGATTTAATTTTGCAATCTCCTGATATTTCCTCTGTAAGTTTTGTTGGGTCAACACCGGTTGCTAAATATATTTATACAGAATGTTCAAAAAACAATAAGAGAGTTCAAGCACTGGGTGGAGCAAAAAATCATATGCTGATCATGGAAGATGCTAATTTAGAAGACGCTGTAAACGGTCTTATAGGTGCTGCGTTTGGTTCAGCCGGTGAGAGATGTATGGCTACATCGGTAGCAATTCCAATAGGTAAAATCCAACAACCTTTTATGGAACTGTTAAAAGAAAAAACTTCTAATATCAAAGTTGGTGAGTCCCTCGATCCACAGAGTGAAATGGGACCTCTCATTACCAAGGAGCATAAACAAAAAGTTTTATCTTATATTGAAAAAGGTATCTCTGAAGGTGCTGATTTAGAAATGGATGGTAGAAATCTATCATTGCAAGGTTTTGAAAATGGAAATTTTGTTGGACCTACAATATTTAATAACGTCAAAACTGATATGACTATTTATAAAGAAGAAATTTTTGGTCCAGTATTATCTGTTGTTAATATGAAAAACTTTGATCAAGCTTTGCAAATAATTAATAATCATGAGTTTGGCAATGGAACATCTATCTACACATCCAATGGAGGATTTGCTAGGAACTTTATGAAAAATGTTCAAATAGGAATGGTTGGAATTAATGTTCCAATACCTGTTCCTATGGCTTTTTACAGTTTTGGGGGCTGGAAAGGCTCAATATTTGGTGGTCATGGAATGCATGGTGAAGAAGGAATTAACTTTTATACAAAAAGAAAAACTATTACTTCTAGGTGGCCTGATGATGTAGCAAGCGCTTCTCTAAATATGCCAACTATGAAATAAATAAAAATTGATAAAAAATTTCCTTAAAATATAAATACTAAATTACCAACTTCCAGAGTTTTCCATACTTGACCATGGTTCTTGGGGCTCTAAACTGTCACCTTTTTGAAGTAACTCAATTGAAATTCCATCTGGAGAATTTATAAATGCCATATGACCGTCTCGAGGAGGTCTATTAATTATTACACCATTATCTAAAAGTTTTTGACAAGTTTCATATATATTTTGAACACTAAAAGCTAGATGTCCAAAATTCCTTCCTCCGGTATAAATCTCTTTATCCCAATTATATGTCAGCTCAAGCAAAGGTTTTCTATTCTGCTCAGCTAACTTGAGATCATCTGGTGCGCAAAGAAAAATTAAAGTAAACTTTCCATTCTCATATTCTTTTCTAGAAAACTCAACCAAACCAAGTTTATTACAATAAAAATCAATAGAAGCATCTATATTGGTTATTCGAACCATCGTGTGTAAAAATTCCATAATTTTAATTATCAAAAAATTTAATTAATGTCTAACTAGTTATTATGATGCACTAATAGAGAAATAAAGAGTAACTAGAATTGCTTATTAACACCTAAAACAATCTCTTTTTGTAATACTCTTTCTCGATAGAATATATAGCCAACACTAGTGATAATAATAAGTCCACCTATCAAAACATCAGATGAAATTAACTCTCCAAAAAAAATATAACCTAAAGAAAAAGACCATATAACTGATGAAAAATCTATAGGAGCCAGTATGGAGGCATCAGCTAATTGAAATGATTTGGTCAGACATATTTGAGCAATAAAACCCAATATTCCT
Organism: uncultured Alphaproteobacteria bacterium; assembly: GCA_902521155.1. Classification (GTDB taxonomy): domain Bacteria; phylum Pseudomonadota; class Alphaproteobacteria; order HIMB59; family HIMB59; genus HIMB59. The sequence goes on from CABYQR010000028.1 coordinate 5,894, forward strand.
GATGCAACCATAAAACTCATATCTAAATTGTTAGGCCAGACCCAATTTTCGTTATAAAAAAATAAACTAATAATTGTGCATAAAACAGTAAATACCCAAACTGAAAGAATATTATTGTTTGTCAATAGTATCTTTTTTAGAACAATTACTGCCATAGATAAAAATAAACTTGCTATAAGAGGTAGTACTGAATAGTTAGAAAACAGTTCAGTGCTAGGTTTTAAGATAATCAAAACACCAATAAAACCTATAAAGATTGCTATAATCCTGCGATAGCCAATTTTTTCACCCAAAAAGAAAATTGATAAGATTGAAATAAAAAAAACAGACGAATAACTAATTGTTTGCATTTCAACTAATGGGACATATCTAATAGAAATAAAAAATAAGCTCATAGCTGTAATTCCTATAAAAGCTCTGGCTATATGTAATTTGTAATTGTTAATCGAGCGAAAGTTCAACTTTAAAAAATAAATAAAAAAGATTAATGGTAATAAAGCAAAAAAATTTCGAAAGAATACTACTTGAAATAAAGGTATATGATCACCCGTGGCTTTGATACACACACTCATTAAAACAAAAAACAGTACAGATAAAGACTTATAGATAAATGCTGACATTTTTACTAAGTAACTATATTAAATATGAATGAATTTACTAATAGTTAATGGATACGACAAATTAGGTTGGTCAAAACTTGCGAAATATAAAATACAGCCAATCTGTGAATTTTATAGTGATCAACTAAAAAAAATTAATTCTAAAATTAAAGCGACCTTTATATATCCTTCTATGGATTTAAAATCTACTTTTGATGATAGTTTTTTCCATTCTTTTGATGGAATGATTTGGACTGGATCGAGTTTAAATATTTATGACAATACAAATGAAATAAAAAATCAAATATCTTTAATGAAAAAGGTATCAAAACTTCCAATAAAGATCTTTGGAAGTTGTTGGGGTATGCAACTTTATACTGTATGCAATGGAGGTGTTGTTTCTAAAAATATCAAAGGTAGAGAAATAGGTATTTCTTTTAATATTTCCTTAAACAATAAAGGAAAGGGTCATCCTATGTATAACCAAAAACCTATCATTTTTGATGCATTTGCCTCTCACATAGATCATGTGACA
>CABYQR010000029.1 GCA_902521155.1 uncultured Alphaproteobacteria bacterium
ATACTTGATATTTTGAAAGCTCAAACAGTTCTCTAATCTAATGAAAAAAATTACTCTAGAAGTTGGAAATACCTCTTGGTGGAAAAATCTAAAATATAGAAGAGAAGCAGCACAGGAATTAAGAAAAATGAGAGCAAATAATAAAAATATTAAACTAATTAAAAAGTACAGAATTGAAGGGTCTAATACGATTATCTACGGAGACTACAAAATTAGATAGTTTTCTCACTATTTAATTTTAATAAAAACAAGTAATATAAGCTTCATGAGGATATTTAAATTTTTCATAATATTTTTGTTAAGTATTAGTTTTAACATAAATGCAGGTCCATTTACTGATGAATTTTCTCGATGTATTGTTACTAAAACAACATCTCAAGAGAAAACAGATTTAGTAAAATGGATTTATGTCACTATATCTTTTCATCCTCAATTAGCTGATATGTCAAACTTATCATCAGAAGACGTTGAGATGGTCAATATTAGAGTTGCGGACTACATGACAAATGTGTTTGCTTATAAGTGTAATAAAGAATTAATAGAAGCAATAAAATATGAAGGTGAAAATAGTGTGGTTACTGCATTTGAGTTATTAGGAGAAATAGCTATATCAGAAATTATGGTTGATGAGGGAGTTTCAATTGCTAGTGAGTTTTTCACACAATATTTGGATGAAAGTGTCATAGCTGAAGCTCTTAGCGAAGCCTATAATTAATTTTATTTAATGGAAGCCACACCCTTTGTTGCCAACATAGCAAGTATTGCGGTTATTAGCTTAGCTATGTTTTCATTTTATTTAATGATAAGAAGAAAAGGTAAATATATTGATATAATCTTTGGACTGATTTTAGCAGTTATTATTATTTCAAAAATATTGAATTGAATTTCAAATTTATATGAAAGCAGAAATTATATTTCCTATAGTATACTTAGTTTGCTTACTATTTATAATTGGACCCAGGTTTTTAGACTCAAATTCATCTTTAAAACAAATATTGAGTAATTTAAGTATTTGGGCATTGATAGTAATTTTTATAGGTCTGGGTTATCAGGGCTATAATTATTATTTGTTGTAAATTAATCTTAATTGATTAGGTTTTAGTTTTTAAAAAATGAGCGAAACTACATACACCGATTACAGTTCAACTGTTGAAACTTGGTCAAAAGCAAAGTATCCCATTAATAATTTGGCAAATTTACTTGATACATTTTCCAAGGCGCTTAAAGAAATATATTCGTCTCCTGAAATTGAAAATAAGCAAGCAAATCAGGAAACATATAACTCTACCTATAATAAGGTGATGTTAAATCCAATATTTGATAGTCACCCGCTAGAATTTGTATGGAGAGAGAAGGAAAGTGAATTTATATCTGATATTTCCTCTGCTATTAGTTTAGCTCATAATATTTTTGAAACAGTTGAAACTAAAAATGCTTATTTAATTTCACTTGCTGTTGCTTTTAAAAAATCAGCCCCTAAAGACTTATCTAGAGATGTATTGGATTCAGCTTCAGAGCTGATATATGAAGCTATTTTTCATATTGAAAATTTAGAACAACAAAATTCAAATCTTGAAAATATTAAAGATAATTACTCTTATTTAGCTGATGGACAAGCATTAGCATTTCAGATCCAATATCATAGATGGATGATACTTAATAAGTCCGTCCTTCCTGAAACTAGCTATATGAGAAATAGATTTATTAATATTGTCATTAGAAAAAATTTTCCCAAACATACTCCTAACCCTGAAAATAAAACAGAGACTAGGTATGCAGAATCTCGTTTAAAGTTAAAAAATGAAATTACCCAACATATGAAATTTGATAAATTAGAGCTATCAAGTGAAGTTATAGAGAAGTGGATCAATTCCTTTGTTAATAATGTAATGCTTGTCTACTATGGTTTCTATAAATGGGATAAACTAAGAGGTGACTTTTATAGAGTTATAGATTTAGAAAATTCCAAGTTTGGTGAAAAAATTCCAGATCAATTTGAAGAAAACAATGAAGAATTTTCAAAGTTCATAGATATAAATCACTAGATACAACATAGGAATAAACTGAAAAATACAACCTTATCTTCTTTTGCTAACTCTCTAGTAAAAGATTACATACCCAAAGAAGGTCCCTCTTTTTCTTTATTTAGAATAGAAATTTTAGCTGGACTGACAGTAGCTTTAGCCTTGGTACCAGAGGCAATAGCCTTTGCCTTTGTAGCAGGAGTTACTCCTTTGTCAGGACTCTATGCTGCTTTTTTAGTAGGTTTGATTACAGCGGTAATAGGAGGTCGACCTGGAATGATATCTGGAGCTACTGGCGCTTTAGCAGTTGTAATGGTCTCTTTAGTTGCAGATCATGGTGCTCAATACTTATTTGCAACTGTAGTGCTGATGGGACTTTTACAAATATTATCTGGGATTTTTCGATTAGGTAAATTTATAAGAATGGTCCCCCAACCTGTTATGTTGGGTTTTGTTAATGGACTTGCAATTGTAATTGGTATTTCTCAACTCAATCAATTTAAAACAACTAATGTTATAGGAGAGTCCGTTTGGATGTCTGGTAACACCTTATTATACTCTTACTGTATCGTTGTTATTACAATGATTGTAATTTGGATATTACCTAAATTTTCCAAAGTATTTCCCTCTACCCTTGTGGCTATTTTATTAAGTACAGGTTTAGTACTAAGCTTTGACATCCCCATCCCTAGAGTTGGTGATTTAGCAAGTGTGGCTGGTGGCCTACCCTCATTTTCCATACCCATGGTTCCTTTAAATCTAGATACCCTCATTATTATATTTCCTTATGCCATTATTTTAGCAGCTATAGGATTGATAGAGAGTTTATTAACTCTGAATTTAGTGGGAGAAATTACTAATAAGAAAGGTGGCGCTAGTAAAGAATGTTTAGCACAAGGTATCTCTAATACTGTAACTGGTTTTTTTGGTGGTATGGGTGGATGTGCCATGATTGGTCAATCCATGATTAATGTTAAATCAGGTGGAAGAACAAGAATGTCTAGTGTATCCGCAGCTTTATTTTTATTAGTTTTTATTTTATTTACGTCTTCTTATATTGAATTAATTCCTATCGCAGCTTTAGTTGGAGTGATGTTTATGGTTGTATTGGGAACTTTTGCATGGAACTCATTGAAATTATTATTTGTTGTACCAAAATCAGATGCTTTAGTAATTGTTCTAGTAACTATCGTTACTGTTTTAGAAGACCTAGCCATAGCAGTTGTAGTGGGAGTAATCGTATCGGCTCTCGTATTTGCTTGGAAATCAGCATCTAGAATTAAGGCTTTAGAAAGACCTTCTTCCACAGAAAGTGGAGCTAAAGTTTATGAAATAGAAGGACCTCTTTTTTTTAGCTCGACAAATAGTTTTCTAGAAATCTTTAAACCCTCTAAAGACCCTGAGGTCGTCATAATTGATTTTGCAAGATCAAGAGTAATTGACCAGTCTGCCTTAAAAGCCATTGAAGATATTGCTAATAGGTATTCTAGCTTAGGTAAAAAAGTAAAACTCAGACACCTAACTCGTGACTGTCATAGATTACTCTCCAAAACAGGACAGTTAATGGTAGAGAGTGATGATGATCCTGATTATAGCGTGGCAGTTGACTATGAAGTTAAAATTGGAATTTTTGGAAAGTAAACAATTTTAAAAATATAGATTTTCTTTGAAATAAGTTTAGCTTAATCTCGGGTGAGGAAATGAGTTGGTCCGATTTTCCTCATCTATAAAAACTTTCAATTTATTTTTTTATAAATTTATTCCATAGCTTCTCATAGATCACATAAACAAAAATACTAACTACTACAGTCACTAAAGAAAAGCTAAGAGAATTAATCCAATTCCCAAACCAAATAAAAGATAAAATAGATATCCAAATAAATCCTATGGCTTGCCAAACAATCGATTTGTAAAATAATTTTTTTGTATTCAAACAATTTCCTCCTTTAAAAATTAAAAGTTAATAATAAAAAATTTAAAAAAGGATAGTTATACTGATGAAGCGTAATGAATTTTAATGAACAAATGACAATTCCAGTTAGCCCAAAAATTAAATATAATTTTTTTGTTCATTAATTTTATTCTAGAGTGTAAAGAAAGAAAGTCTATCGATTAAGAGTTTATGCTTGAGGGTTATGAAATATCCCTATAAATAGTACTTATGCCGCCGTAGCTCAGTGGTAGAGCACACCCTTGGTAAGGGTGGGGTCGGAAGTTCAATTCTTCTCGGCGGCACCAAGACGATAATAACTAGTCTATAGGTTCAAAAAGAAATCCTATACTCTCACTTCTATCTTCATAACTTGACCAAATACCCTCAGCATAATAATTTCCATTTTCATTCTTCTTAAGAGACCCAACTGCAAAAACTGGATTAGTATCACGATTTGAATCAAGATCTAATCTTCCTTCAATTAATATTAAATCATCTTTGATAGCAAATTTAATGGCTTCTCTATTCGATTCATCTATTTGATAAATTAATGGGCTAAATTTTGTAAAAGTTAGGTCTCCATTCTTTATAAAAACCTCATCAGAGCCTAGAAGAGCATTTCTTGTAATTTTTTGAGAATCGTCTAATTCTACCCAATACCATTTAAGTTTGTAGGCACCATCAATAAATTTTTCTTTAGATTTTAAGGAAGTATATTTTGAGCTATCATATTCATCTAAAGTAGCATAATTCTCATATTCTCTAAAATCGTTATAAGGCTCAGCTTTACTAGTAGTAGTTTGAGATGTCAAATCACTACAATTGTAATTCATTCTTTCTAGTTTTAATTTCTTACAAGATCGAGAAACCTGAATTTCATCTAAGAGTAATTCATGTTCAAATCCAATTCCAGGTGTATAAAGTCCAAATTTATAACTCCATCTATTATTTCTCGAATTTAACTCTGGATAAGTATCCCAATGAGTCTTGCCTACCTCATCAAGAATTAGTTTCCCATTTACCCAAACTTTAAAATAACCTTTATCAGGATCTGTATTAAAATTAATATTGTGGACTACATCTATCCATTCTTTATTTTTTAATTCCTCCCAATCAACCAAAAGAAACTCTTTTTTTCTTTTTACACAATATTTTGATCCCCTACCATCAGCTCCGCCAGCACAGTCTGAATTTGGATTTTTAAAAATTTGATGACCCTCTGATGTTGAGTTAACAAATAAAAATCCTTCATTTTTTTGGATTTTTGATTGGAACATAGAATTAAAAATAGATTCCTGTGTTTGCCATTGTTGAAATATAACTTGCTCTTTAGACCACTTATTTGGATCATTAGCTATTTTAAATGAAAAAGAAGTCCATACATTATCTGGATTTTTACTATAGTCTTCATCGACTTGTTTAAATTCAACTCTAGAGTAACTCATTTCAGTTCTTTCACAATCATCTCTGTCTCCAATACACTTTTTTCCTAATTTAAATTTTAATGAGGTATTTCCAAAACGAGTATCATTGGTGACAACTTCTAAAAGACTATAATTAATATCTTTTATAAGCTCTTGATAAATAGAGTGAATGTGTTTTGGGAATTCTGCTTTTCCAGGAATATTTATAGTTGTGTCATTGTCTGCGAGTCCGGCATTGATTTTAAAAAGAATATTAGAGCTATCTATATTTTTACTGATATCATTTTCATCAGTTTGCTCACCATTTTTAAATGTTAACCCCCAACTCAAACTTGAAGAAAATAACAATATGAATATAAATATTTTCATTTACCAAATCTATTTTATAAGTTTGTTAATACAAGTCTTATTAATGTGAATGGTTAATTAAATTTGATTCCTCTCGGCAGCACTTTAATTAAATGATATGTTAAAACTAAATTAGGAAATATTTAAAATATGAAATCAAATAAAGTTATGCTTATCACTGGGGCTACTTCTGGTGTGGGAAAGGCCCTTGCCGAGTACTATTATAAAAAAAATTATAAATTAATACTTGTTGGTGGCTCAAAAGAAAAAGTAGACAAGCAATCAAAGAAGTTCAAGAAAAATACATTATTTATTTGTGCCGATTTAACAAAATCAAAGGATGTTAAAAGAATTGTAAGTGATTCAATTGCCAAATTTAAAAAAATAGATATTTTAATTGCCAATGCAGGATTGTACGAGCCTGACAATATCATATCTGGTAATCCTGATAGATGGGAGCGTGTTATAAGTGTTAATGTAACAAGTGTCTTTAGATTAGTTAATTTAGTTTTACCTCACATGAAAAAAAATAAATTTGGAGATATTGCAATTACGAGTTCTATTTCAGGTCATCAAGCAATTCATTGGGAGCCAATTTATAGTGCGTCCAAACATGCTATTCAATCTTTTGCCCACGGTCTCAGAACACAAGTTTCTAAAAATAATATTAGGGTTATCTCCATAGCACCGGGAATGATAATGACAGAATTATGGGATTTAGATCCCATCAAAGATAAGAAGTATATCGATAGTATGATTAAAAAAGGAAATGCCTTAGATGTAGAAGAAGTCGTTTCTTGTTTTGATTTTGCATTATCTAGAGGTAGAGGTGCCAATATCAGAGATCTGGTAATTCTTCCAACAAATCAAAACCTTTAAGATGGTTAAATCACTACTTAAGGGCATAGGTGACATCAAAAAAGTTGAAAAATTTTATGATGATTGGTCTAAAAATTATGAGCAATCTTTAATAGACTGGAATTATAAAGCCCCTAGGCAATCTGTTAATATTTTAAATAAATACATTAAAATTAAACCTAAATATTTATTAGATTTAGCTTGTGGGACGGGGCTTTTTTTAGAAGAATATTTTAAATTTTATCCTCAATGTATTTGTGATGGATCAGATATTTCGAAAAAAATTATAGATATCTCAAAAAAGAAGAAAATATATAGAAAATTATTTAAGACTAGTTTTGAAAAAAAGATTAAATCTAAT
>CABYQR010000030.1 GCA_902521155.1 uncultured Alphaproteobacteria bacterium
ATTTAGTTCTTTAAAATAATTTTCTGAAATATTTTGAAATTTAGTTGCAACTTTAAATACTTTTTTTTCAGAAAAGTTTATTTTTTTCATATCAGAGGCAATTGATATTCGACATTTACCAATATTTGTTTTTTTTAACATAACAATATTTTCAGCAGAATTTTCTAAAATATCATCATATCCAACAAAACCAATATCTGCAGCTCCTAAAATGGTGTATGACCTAATGTCGGAGGGTTTTAATTTAATTATTTTAATCTCTTTTACGTTAGTATTAAAAGTTAATTTTCTAATCTCATCATCAAAAAAATCTTTCTCTATAATTAGACCTCTCTCAGCAAGATACTTTACAACCTTGCTTTCAAGTCTTCCCTTAGGGCAAGCAATTATTAAACTATAGTTCATTTTTTTCTTTTAATGTTTACGCCACATTTTTTTAATTTCAAATCAAAATCTTCATAGCCTCTATCCAGATGATAAATTCTATTTATCGTTGTTGTCCCTTTAGAGATTATAGCTCCAATAATTAGCGAAAAACTTGCCCTTATATCGGTAGCCATTACTTCCGCACCATATAATTCAGAGACTTTATTAATTTCTACTGTTTTTTCTTTAATCTTTAAATCAGCCCCAAACCTTCTTAGTTCTGGTATGTGAATAAAACGATTTTCAAAAATATTTTCTTCGACCTTAGACCTCTTTCCTGTTTTGAGAAGTGTAGCTATAACTTGTGCTTGGAGATCAGTGGGGTATCCTGGAAATTCTTTCGTAGAAATTTTATTAATTGATTTAAGATTTTGGCAACTAAATTGATAGGAACTATTTGATAATTTTTTAATTTTTAATCCCATAGATTTATATAATTCTAGGGGGTTTGTTAGATCATCTGGTTTAAAATTATTAAGTATTAACTTTCCCTTTGAAGCCATAGTGGCCAATATATAAGAACCTGCCTCCACTCTATCTGGAATAACCTCATGATTATGAAGATTGAGGTCCTCTACTCCATTTATTGAAATAGTTCTTTTATTTATTTTGATTTGAGCGCCACAATTATTTAGAAACTTTATTAAATCTATTACTTCGGGTTCAATAGCACAATTCTTCAAAATAGATTTACCTTTGGCTAAAGTTGCTGCCATTAATATATTTTGAGTAGCCCCTACACTAATTTTAGAAAACTTATGTTTGATAGCTTTTAGTTTACTAAACTTTCTTTCTGCCTGAACATAACCATTGCGTATGGAAATCTTTACTCCCATTAGTTTTAGAGCTTTTAGATGTAAATCAATACCTCTTGTGCCGATAGAGCAACCACCTGGAAGAGCTATTTTGAATTTTTTATATCGTGCAATCACAGGTCCTAACAAAACAATAGAGGCCCTCATTTGCCTAACATATTCATAATCAGCAGATTTTTTTGAAATGACGGAAGAATGAACGGCAAATACATTTTTTTGAAAATCTACCCTGCAGCCTAAATCCTTTAGAATAGATACGAGAAACCTTGTATCTCGTAAATTTGGAATATTTCCAATAAGACAACTCCCTTTAGCAAGAACGGTAGAAATGATAATAGGCAAAGAGGCATTTTTAGATCCAGATATATCTATCTCTCCACTTAAACTTACCGGTCCCTCAATGACAACTTTTTGCATAATCTACTTAATAATTTTTTTTCTTTTTTTTAAATTTTCTCTTAGTTTTTGAGCTAATTTTTCCTTTTTTAATTGCTCTATATTTTTTTTCTTAAGGTCTTGTTTCTTCATAAATTATAACCACATAAATTATATGATGAATTTTGATAAATATACTAATAGTTCAAAAAAAATTATTAATGCTGCTCAAAACTTAGCATTGGGAAAAAAACATCAAAATATTACCCCTCTGCACGTATTTGTAGAGCTTTTAAACAGCAATCATGAAATCATTATTAAAATTTTTGAAAACAAAGATCTCATATCTTTAAAAAAAGAAATTAATAATTTGTTATCTAAAGAACAAATTAGTTCCAATAATTCTGGACAGATTTTTGCAGATCCTAAATTAATTCAATTATTTGAAAAAGCAGAAAAAATAGCCTCTAGTCAAAAAGATAGCTACGTCTCTATAGACTCTCTTCTAATAAGCACAATTGAATCAGACTCGCTCATTGACTCTTCTTTAAAAAAAATTTCCTTAACCCTGCCACAAATTAAAAAAAAGATTTTAGAATTTAGAAAAAATGGAAAGTCTGACAGTGAAAGCTCTGATGACAACTTTAATGCTTTAGAAAAATATACCATCAATGTCACTCAAAAAGCTCAAAAAAGAGAATTAGATCCAGTTATTGGTCGTGATGAAGAAATAAGAAGAACAATTCAAGTTTTATCAAGAAGAACCAAAAATAATCCTATTCTTATTGGAGATCCTGGAGTTGGAAAAACAGCTTTAATTGAGGGCTTGGCTCAAAGAATAATCAATAAGGATATTCCTAAATCCTTAGAGAATAAATCAATTCGTATATTAGATTTGGGGCTTCTTCTTGCTGGGGCTAAATATAGAGGAGAGTTTGAAGAGAGACTTCAAAACGTCTTAAAAGAAATTCATAAAGAAAATGGTTCCATCATTCTATTCATTGATGAAATTCATACTTTAATTGGTGCTGGTAAATCAGATGGTGCCATGGATGCCTCCAATATGCTAAAGCCTGCTCTAGCTAGAGGTGAATTACATTGTGTCGGAGCAACTACCTTAGATGAGTATAAAAAATACTTTGAAAAAGATGCCGCTCTTACTAGGCGTTTTCAACCTGTATTTATTAATGAACCCAATACAACCGATGCTGTTGCCATCCTTAGGGGTTTGAAAGAAAAATATGAAATACATCATGGTATTAGGATAAGTGATGAAGCAATTTTAGCTTCTGTTCAACTTTCTGATCGATACATCACTGATCGTTTTCTACCCGATAAGGCTATTGATTTAATGGATGAAGCAGCAAGTAAAGTAAAAATGGAGATAGATAGTAAACCCGAAGAAATAGACCAACTCGATAGAGAGTTAATTCGTCTTCAAATGGAAAAAAATGTTTTATCAAAAGAAAATAATCAAGATTTACAAAAAAATGAAACAATCAATAGTCAAATTGATGATCTTGAAAATAAACTTTATTCTCTAAATGCTACTTGGGAAGCAGAAAAAAAGATTTTAGATACCAAAAGAAATTTAAATGAGAGAATAGACCAAGCAAAAGAAGATCTTGAAACTGCTCAAAGAGCTGGGGATCTAACAAAGGCAAGTGAGATCATGTACGGGCTACTTCCAAGTCTCGAAAAGGAATATGAGGAGCTAAATAAAAAAGAAAAATCTACAATTATTAATGAAGTTATTAACGCGGAGGATATAGCGGGAGTAGTTTCTAAGTGGACAGGCATCCCTCTTGAGAAACTAACAGGTGGAGAAAATGATAAGCTGGTAAATATTGAGAAGCTCTTAGAAAAAAGAGTTATTGGGCAAAAAGATGCCATTGAAAAGGTTTCAAAAGCCATCAAGATATCCAAAGCCGGTCTTCAAGATCCAGATAAACCCTTAGGCTCTTTTCTTTTTTTAGGACCTACAGGTGTTGGAAAAACAGAACTCTCTAAGGCACTTGCAGAATATGTGTTTGATAATGAAAAACAAATACTTCGAATGGACATGTCAGAGTATATGGAAAAACATTCCGTCAGTAAGCTTATTGGCTCACCTCCAGGATATGTTGGCTACGACGATGGAGGAAAGCTTACCGACTCTGTAAGAAGACGTCCTTATCAAGTAATACTCTTTGATGAAATAGAAAAAGCTCACCCGGATGTATTCAATATTCTTTTACAGATATTAGATGATGGAAGGTTAACTGACTCCAAAGGAAAGATTGTTAATTTTAAGAATACCCTAATAATCATGACTTCTAACATAGGTTCTCAAATTCCTATTGATGAAAATTTTGACTACGCAACCAAAAAGAATTTAGCTCTAGAAGAATTAAAAAATCATTTTCGCTTAGAGTTTCTAAATAGAATTGATGATATAATTTTATTTAATAAATTATCAAAAGAAAATATTAGAAATATTTTAAAAAACCAAATTGAGATGATTGAAAAAAGAATAATTTCCAAAGGTATATCTATAGGATTTACTGATGAGGCTATAGATTTTCTGATAGAAAAAGGTTTTGATCCCTTATTTGGTGCTAGACCACTGAAAAGACTACTTCAAGATGAAGTATTAAACCCTCTCTCAGAGGTCATATTAGATGTTGGGGATAATATCCAAGATAAAATTATCTTTTCAAAAGATAAGTTTGGCTTAATCATAGCTAATAAAAACCTTAAAGTATTAAACTCATAACTTTTAACTTAAGATATATTTTGTATAATTATTTAATGAAGTGGTTATTCCTTTTAGGAGCATTTTTAATAGTTGCATTTGTTCTCTACTTATCTGTAATGACTATAAGAAAAATTAGAAAAAA
>CABYQR010000031.1 GCA_902521155.1 uncultured Alphaproteobacteria bacterium
TAAAAATATATCGAGTATTAATAAAAATGTCTTTTTTAGAAAGTTTATTATCTTTTTTAATTAAAAAACTTATGTAAGCATCAAATTTTAAGTCTTTGATTTCACTAATATTATTTTTTAATAATTTTATAAATTCTTTATTTGGAGTTATTTCAATTTTTTTTCGTCTTATAATATCTAATAATTCTTTAATATTTTCATAGGTTTCTATATTATCTTTTATTAAATTCCATTCTTTTTCTGTTATTTTTAATTCCTCTACTTCAATAAATTCATTTTTAATGTCAGCTATATTCATGTTTCTTAATGAGTTTTTTTGAAAGTGATCAATTTTTTGAATATCTAATTTTGGGAGATTTTTAGAAATTTTAGAGAGATCAAAATCTGCGAAAGCATTAATTGCAACTTCTTTAAAATTGACATCTTTGTTTAGGCCAACGGAGCATAAATAAGATAAAATACTATTAGTTGTGTAGCCTTTTGCTTTAAACTTATTAATTGATATTGAGTCAAAATTTCTTTTACTAAGTTTAGTTCCATCCTCGTTTAACATAAGGGGGTTGTGGCCAAATAATGGAGGAACAGATTCTAAACTTTGAAATAATTCATTATGAACTGCTGAATTAGACAAATGATCTTCTCCTCTAATTATATGGGTTATTTTCATATCCATATCGTCAACCACACTTGGGAAATGATATAAATAGCTACCATCTTCTCTTCTTAAGACTGGATCGGACTGAGAGGATAAATCTACTTCTGTTGTTCCTTTGACTAAATCATTCCAAGAGATTTTGGATTGTGATAATTTAAATCTCCAATGAGGGTTTTCACCATTAAGTATTTTTTTTTCTATTTCATCTTTAGATAAGAGTAATGACTCTCGATCATAGATTGGTGGCTTGCCTGCTTTTAATTGAAGTTTTTTTTTAATTTCTAAATCTTCATTTGACTCAAAGCATGGGTATACAAAATTTTTGGATATTAACGAGTCAAACAGCTCGTTGTATCTTTCTATTCTTTTACTTTGATAAAAAGTTTCATCATAATCTATGTTTAACCACTTTAAGTCTGAAGCAATTGAAACAATGTACTCCTCACGACTTCTTTCTTGATCGGTGTCATCATATCTTAGGATAAATTTGCCATTATTTTTTTTGGCAAAAACCCAATTCAAAAAACATGATCGTAGATTTCCTAAGTGTAGGTGTCCTGTAGGACTAGGGGCAAATCGAGTTATTATCATTTAATTTTTTTTAATAAGTATTCCCTTGATACCTTGACTCTGGGAGTCTTGCCATACTTAATTATGTCAGCTGTTGCATAAGTTTCAGACCATTTTTCTGGAAGATAACTTCCTGTTCCGATAATATCAATTGGAGCTTTAGCTAGTGCCATTGCTTTACATTTATCATTAGTAAAACCACTAGAGGCAATAATCTTTACTTTTTTGAAACCAAATTGGTCTAATTGAGATCTCAAATACCATATTGCGGATGCAGTGACACCCGGACCCACTAAGTGCCTTAATTCATCATCAGATCTATATTCTTTAGTAGATCCAGGAGCAAATCTATCAAGAATTTCGTATGACTTGGAGGTATCAAGCCCCTCAACAAACCTACCACTTGGAGTGTCTAACCGAATAAGGACTTTTCCATTTTTTGACAGTTTATCAAAATAATTACATACTTGAATTGAGTCAGAAATTTCTTTGCCAAAATAATCTGGAAGAACCACTAAATCATTTTTGGGAAACGAATTATGAAACATTTTCACAGCTTTTAAAGTTGATCCTGCATACCCAATTATTGCATGTGGCATAGTTCCTAGTGCCTTGTTAGAAGGGAAAAGATTGGAAGTAGCCTCAATAGAAGTTCCAATAAAACCCTTTGCTTTATTTTTTTTCGCAGCTTTTGAACCAACTGAAGACGCATAAGACATTAAATGAGACATCTCAGATCCTGCACAATGTCGAGCGTCCATAGCAATAAAAGCTGTATTAGGTAAATCAATACACATTTGATAAGCGTTAGCTGCAGCAATGCAAGCAGGCCCTATTTTTTGAAGAAGCAAAGTTTCAAGATCTACAATATTTTTAAAAGAACCTTTAATAAAAAGAATTGGTTCGCCTGCTCCAAAATGATCACCTTCTTTAAAAGGGCTTGAGGTTTGAATTTTAATATTTCGCTCTTTAGCTATTTGTTTAATCCAATCAATTGCAATTTTTAATGCAATAATTCCAGGCCTTCTAATAAAAATCGCATATGTAACAATTATATCACCATTTTTTTTTATGATCTCTTTTGATTTTAAGAAATAACTATCTGTATAAGACTTTATGAGATCTGAATTTGTTTTTTTATTCATTATGAATAATAAAACTAAATTATATTATCGTTAGACAATAAGTCAGCTAATAAAAAAGATAACTCTAAAGATTGATTTACATTCAATCTTGGATCACAAAAAGTGTGATATCTATCACCTAAATTTTCATCTTTAATATCATCGGGTCCACCTACACACTCAGTTACATTTAATCCAGTTAGTTCTAGATGAACTCCTCCAGGAATACTTCCTTGAGCCTTGTGGATTTCAAAAAATGATTGTATTTCATTGAATATATTAACCGTAGCCCTAGTTTTGTATCCAGAATTGCTAGTAGATGTGTTGCCATGCATAGGATCACAAACCCAAGTAACATTTCTGCCAAGTGAGTCAATTTCTTTTAGAATACTTGGGAAAGTAGATTTAATTTTATCGGCACCCATTCTTACAATTAAGGTAAGTCTTCCACCTTCATTATCAGGGTTAAGAATATCTATATTTTTTTTAAGATCATCTATACTAGTAGAAGGACCAACTTTAAGACCTAAGGGATTTTTAATACCGCTCAAATAATGAATATGAGCACCATTTGGGTCTCGGGTCCTATCACCCACCCATAAAAAATGTGAATTTACATTATACCAATCGCCAGTAGTGCTATCAATTCTAGTAAATGCTTGTTCATATGGTAAAAGAAGAGCTTCATGACTAGTATAAAAATCTGTTTCTCTTAATTCTCTTGTATTTTGCTCGTTAATACCACAAGCATTCATAAATTTAATGCTTTGTTCAATTTTTTGTGAAAGATCTTTATATTTTTTGGTAGACTCAAAATTATTTGCGAAATCTAAATTCCATTTATTTAATTGATTAAGACTGGCAAAGCCACCTTGAGCAAAGGCTCTTAATAAATTTAATGTTGATGCAGAATGATTATAGGCATGTAACATTCTAGAAGGGTTAGGCTCTCTTGAGTCTTTTTTGAATTCGAAGGCATTAATTATATCACCCCTGTAACTTGGTAATTTTTCGCCATTTTTTTCTTCAAAATCTGAACTTCTGGGTTTTGCAAATTGACCACCGATTCTTCCAAGTTTAACAACCGGTTTATTAGTTGCAAAAGTTAAAACGACAGACATTTGTAAAAGCAATTTAAAAGTATCCCTAATTGTATTTGGATTTAATTCACTGAAGCTTTCAGCACAATCTCCACCTTGTAAATAAAAAGATTCTCCTTTTTGTACTTGATGAATTTGAGATTTAAGAGATCTAGTTTCACCTGCAAAAATTAAAGGTGGCAATGAAGATAAGTTCTCTAATACTTTCTCAAGATTACCTTGATCAGAATAACTAGGCATCTGCTTTGCTTCAAAATTCTTCCAACTATCTTTAGACCATTTCATGAGGTGAGGATTATATTGTTAAATGTTGTAATTAAAAGAATTTATTGTTTCTTAGCCCTAAAAGGCCAATTAAAACTTACTCTTGGTTTAGGCAGTTTTGGAAGAGATGGCTTAAAATTTTTAGTATTAAAAGAGTCAAGTGAGATTTGCTTTTTATCAGTGTATTGAGAATCTAAAGAGGATGCATTGCTTTTATCGTTTAAATTTTTATTTAAATCTATCATCATAATTAAACCAGATTGGGAGACTACATAATATCTCTCATCAAGGTTTAAGAGATCAAAGGTACTTTGACTGACATTATGCCCTTCTTTATTTTTATTTGAGGGTGCTATTAGATAGATAACGTCAGATATTGATTTTAGACTTAGGTCGGAAGAACAAATAATAGTATTTTCATTAGAGAGTATATCCTTTAGATCTTTATTCTTATCTAATAATTTAATCCTGGGTAGAAATTTTCCCTTTATATATCCATTTGTTAAATATTCTTCATCT
>CABYQR010000032.1 GCA_902521155.1 uncultured Alphaproteobacteria bacterium
TAATTAATTTAATATTTGTTTTATGGCTATAAAATTATTACCTTGGGAAAAACTAGATGCTGTTTATAAGCAGAAGTTTAGCAATGAGGCTGACTATTTAGCTTTTTTTAGAAGTGCAATAATCCCAGATACTGAGACTAAAGAGAAGTATATCTCCCAGATTAAGGAAAAGGTTAGTGAGGGAGTGGTTTGGGCAAAGGAATTTGCCAAATTTCATCAAAGATATAAAGATGGCTTCCCATTTAAATTTGATGAAAAAAACACAATATTAAGCATTGGTGATCAATCAACACATCTAATTAAGCCGCAATATGCAGCCTACCACAATGTTAGAAAGACTATGAGGGATTGGTTTATTAAGAAACTAAGGGATGAATATAATTTATCAAAACCGGTAATATACTTACCGCCTGTTGCTCTCAACCAAGGTGAAAGTAATTTTGTAACTAGAAGAACTAAAGTAGCTTTTTTAGTTTATATAGGGGATTTAGCAGTAAAGGATAATTTATTATATTCTGTGAGAAGTGATAACACTATCATGCCAAAGCCAGTATCTTTGTCTTGGTGTGTATCTTACTTTGATGAAGGATACATCTGTGATGGGGTATTAACTTATCCCAAGAAATTAGGTCCATTAAATGCAAATATCTTAAATAATATACTCAAAATATAAATAAATGACCAATAAAATAGTTAATGATGAGCAATTTGAATTTTGGAATGAGGGAATCGGTAAAAAATGGGTAGATGAAGACGTCTCTATGAATGAGAGATTATCAATTTTGACAAAAGAGTTATTTTTAAGATCAAATATTAACATAAATGACAAAATTTTAGATATTGGATGTGGGGGAGGACAAACATCCTTTGAGGCATCTAAAATGGTTGGTGAAAATGGCTATGTAGTTGGGGCTGATATATCTAAAATTCTATTGGATTTAGCAAAGGGTAAATATGCAAATACAAAAAATTTAGAATTTAAATATTGTGATGTTCAAAATTATAAATTTAGAGAAAATAGCTTTAATAAAGTTATATCTAGATTTGGAGTGATGTTTTTTGAGAACCCAATTGAGGCTTTTAAAAATATATATAATTCTATCCAAGAAGGTGGCTCACTAAACTTTGTTTGTTGGACAAATGTTATGGAAAATGAATTTTTTACAGATCCAACAAATATAATAATTAGACATCTAAATAAAGAATTTCCAGAAATCACCAGAGCACCTGGCCCATTAGCATTTAGTGAAGCAGATTATGTGAAAGAAATTTTAGTATCCTCCAAATTTAAAAACGTAAAAGTAGAAAAAGTATACTCATCAATTTCAACTAATGACCCTCCTAAAAAAGATGGAGATTTGCTTTTAAAACTTGGCCTCGGTGGAAGATTATTAGCAAATGCCAATCTATCCAAAAAAGAACTCTCTTTAATAAGAGATGAAATGATAGAAATATCTAATAAGAGACAAAAAAATGGTAAAATTACTTATAAGGCCTGTTTAAATTATGTGTCAGCAACCAAATAATTAAGTTAGCTTAAAAACTTAAATATTTCTGGAAATACTTTTTGAACTTAGTAACTATGTATGTAACGTGATTGATAAATATGCTTAATGGGGCCATAGCTCAACTGGAGAACGCTGCAGTGGCTACGTACTTGGTTATGGTTTAAAAGCTAATTAAAAATATTTACAGATGTCATTTTTTTTCAATTTAGATTAAATTAACTCGAACTTTTTCATAGATACAAAATATTATTACTATTGCATAGACAAGCAATGAAATAAATATAGATGCTGACCCTAAGTCTTTAGCCTTCTTGATCTTATCAGATTTCTTAATAGTTATTTTATCACATGTATATTCTATTGCTGTATTAAGAGCTTCTATACTTAGAATTAAACAAGGCAATATAATGAGCCATAATATGTAAATAATATTAGGTTTAATTATATATATGAAAAAAATTGAGAATAGGAGCAGATAAATTTCTCTTATTGCTGCTTTTTCTGATGCAAGAATTTTTAATCCATTAATTGATGATCTTAAGGCACTAATTAGATTTTTATTTTTGTATCTCATTTCTTAATACTTTACACATAAATCGGGAGAGTTGTTAATTATAGAACACTTTCCTAAATTTATATTCCAAAAATCTGTATATACCGCTGATACAGTAGAGCCAATATTTTCTTTATTAAAGTTCGTATCATTTGATGAATATGCAAAAATTATTCGCCCCTCTTTTATATATTTTTGAAATAAATCTCTATATCTGACAACATTATCTGCGCTAGTTGCTATAAATTTTATATTGAACATTTTCACATACCAATCATTTCTTCTTCCAATAGTAAAATTGTACATTGGGTTCCCAACTCTATATAATTTAGCTTTTAGATAATTATTTATACCAAATGTTTCAACTATTATTCTATTATTAAAATCAAATTTTTTTTTTATCAAAGAAAAATCTGATATCTTATCAGTTACTAATACTAATTTATCGTTTTCAGAAAATATTTTGTTAATTAATTGATCATCAAGAAAAGTATAATTTTTATCATCAAGTAAAAAATTACATTTTTTAATTAAGTCTAATTTAAAAGTTTTAATTTTTTCTTTATCAAAATTACACATTTCAGATAATGAGTTCCAATCATGATAACCTAATATTTTTTTATCAGATGTTACAAGCAAATCTATTTCAATTAATTTAAAATGATTATTTATGCTTTGTAAGAGAGCTTCTTTAGAATTAGTATACGTATTTCCTTCTATGCCGCCTCCAGCATGAGCTATGTAGGAATATTCAGAATAGAAACTATTATCACTCAATTTTAATTTATTTAAGATTTCTTTATTATAGGGATAAAAAAAAATTAAATAGATATAAGTTGATAAAAATACTAATAAAATAAGAATTAAACTTTTTTTGATCATTCATTTATCCAAAAGCTATTATATAAATCAGAATTACCTTCTAATTTATTAAGAAAATCTCCATCTGAAAAAGTATATTCTTTTTCATTAAAATTATTAAAAATACTAAATCCTAGCCCAAGTTTACCTTCTTTAATTTCATATCCAGCAAATTCAACTAAAGATGGATATAAATCAAAAAAATTCATGTAATCTCGATTAGTAATAATTTCTTCTGTAGAAATAAATTTATTATAAACATATCTTTCATTTGTATTAAAATATTCATTATTATTGAAACCATCAGTTCCATCCATAAAAAGGTGGTCTCCCAAGATCACTAAGTTTGTATTTTCTAAATTTAATTTTTTAAATTCATTAATAAATAACTCTAACTCTTTAACAGTGCATTTGACTACATCCTTTATATTAAAATCTTTGTTATTAGTTCCACACTTGGGATTTAAATATCCCTCAGGAGCATGAGTATCTAAAGTAAATGCTGTTAAAAAATATTGTTTTTTTTCAATATCTAATTGTTTAATTTTGTTAATTGTAAATTTTAAAAGTTCATCATCGTGTATCCCCCCATACCAGTTATTTTTATTATGCCATGCAGATTTAGAAGTTTTATAACCAAGATTATATAATTCATCTAATCCAAAAACTTCGTCAAAATGATGAGTATTAGTAAAATTTAGAAAACCTGATCTTTTAAGATCATCAGATGTAATAAAGACATTATAGTAATTAGAATTTTTTAATAGATCTGATAAACAATCAATATTTGGTAAAAATTTTTTAAAAGTTTCAGTATTTGATGATGATAATATCCCAAGAGGTTTAAGTGGTATACCACATTGTGTTGCAACAAGACTTGCTAATGAGTAACCATAACCTGTAACTTGATGATATTTTTCTATAGTCTTCTCATTTTTATTTTCTATCAATAAATTTTTGAGAAGGTTTTCTCCAAATAATTTATTTTTACTGAATGTATCTTCTAAAGACTCAACATAAATTAGTATTAAATTTTTATTAAAAGAATTCTCACTAGTTGATTTGAAACTAATATAGTTATCATC
>CABYQR010000033.1 GCA_902521155.1 uncultured Alphaproteobacteria bacterium
AGTTTTTCTTAAGCGCCTTAGCTGCTCCTTCGTCAATATGGAGAATGGCCTTCTGGATCGGTCTATTCCAAATCCACTGTTGCCTACTGGTGAGAATATTCTTGGAAGGTAGAAACCAAGTTGATGATTTTGGATGAATGTTTCTGAGTGGACTATTGACTAAGCCATTAGAAATAATCATTGTTGAGCCTGATTGAATACAAAGCTTTGCAGCATTTACTTTTGCTAGCATCCCTCCCGATCCATATTCACTTAGATCTTTATCTATATATTTTTCTATTTGCTGATTAACCTCTTCTACTGATGTGATGAGTTTTGCTTGAGCTGATTTTTTAGGATTCGAAGTATAAAGACCATTAACATCCGATAATAAAATTAATAATTCAGCTGAAAGGACATTCGCTATCATAGCAGATAGTTTGTCATTATCACCAAATCGAATTTCTTCCGTGGAGGTAGTATCATTCTCATTGATGATTGGAACCACATTTAAATCCATTAAAGAGTAGATGGTATTTCGAATATTGAGATATTTTCTTCTTTCATTTAAATCCTCTGCAGTGATTAAAATCTGAGAGCTTTGAATTTTGCATTTAGCAAAAGCCTTTTGCCACTCCTGTGATAATTGAATTTGACCGATAGAAGCAGCGGCTTGTTTCTCATGTAAATTAGTAAGTTTTTTTTTGGAGAGAATTTTTCTGCCTAAGGCAATAGCCCCAGAAGAGACAATAATTATTTTAGAACCTTTTTTTTGAAGTTTTTGAACATCCTCGACTAAGGAGGCTAACCATTTTTTTCTTAGGCTATGCTTCTCGTTAACTAAAATATTTGAGCCAACTTTGATTACAATTACTTTTGATTTTTTAGCTAATTCTGAAAATTTTTTATTCATTATTTAAGTATTCTAAACATAAATTTGTTAATTGATCGAGTTGATATCCAGTAGCAGCGGAAATCAACTTAACTTCTTGATTGAGAGACGACTCAAATTCTTTTTTAATTTTATTAACTCTATCTTCATCTGCAATTTCAATCTTATTGAGTGCAATAATCTCTTTTTTGGACTCTATTTGAGCTCCATAATTCACCAATTCTTGGCGAATAATTTGATAATTTTGGAGAGGTTTTTCTTCGGTGATATCAACCACATGAATTAAAATTTTACATCTTTCGACATGGGATAAAAAATCATGCCCAAGGCCTTTGCCGTCACTAGCATGTTCAATCAGCCCTGGAATATCAGCTAGCACAAACTCTAGGTCTTCTTTTTGAACCATTCCAATATGGGGATGAAGAGTTGTAAAAGCATAATCCGCAACCTTTGATTTAGCATTGGTGACAAAATTCAAAATGGAGGATTTACCAGCATTAGGCATACCGACTAAACCCACATCAGCTAATATTTTTAGTTTTAGACGAACAGTCGACTCTTGTCCTTTTTCTCCTTGTTGAAACTTACGAGGTGCCCGATTAGTGGAGCTTTTAAAGTGAGCATTTCCTTTACCTCCCTGGCCTCCGCGCAAAAAATGATATGTTTCATTGTCTTCTAAAATCTCATGTATTTTGATACTCATATCCTCAGTATAGATCTCTGTGCCACATGGAATATCTAGAATTAAATCTTTACCACTAGCTCCAGTTTTTAATTGACCCGCTCCTCCCACACCGTTTTGAGCTTTATGGTGTTGATTAAAACGATAACGCTGCAAAGTATTAATACCTTTATTACCTCTAAAAATAATATCGCCCCCTTTGCCGCCATTACCTCCATTGGGTCCACCATATTCAATAAATTTCTCTCTTCGAAAACTCAAAGCCCCATGACCGCCGTTTCCTGATTTAATATAAATTTTTGCTTTATCGATAAATGCCATAACAGTTTAATTTGAAATTTTTTTAGGAAAATTTAGTTAACGCAAACAAACTGTCTGTTACGTGATTTTTTGAACAGAACTTTGCCTTCGACTAAGGAGAAAAGAGTGTGGTCTTTTCCAATTCCAACATTATCGCCGGGGTAAAATTTAGTACCACGTTGACGGACAATAATATTTCCAGGAATTACGTGTTCTCCACCAAACTTTTTTACACCCAGCCTTCTACCAGCCGAGTCTCTTCCGTTTTTGGAACTTCCACCTGCTTTTTTTGTTGCCATATTTCTACTCTTTTACCTCAGTTGATTCTTTTTTCACAGCCTTTTTTTCTTTCACTTTTGGAGCACTTTTAGTTTCCACTTTTTTTGGAGCTTTTGCTTTAGCTTCTAACTTTTTAGGTGCCTCAGTTTTAGTTTCAACTTTCTTTGGTTTTTCTACCTTAGGAGCTGCTTTTTTGGCCGGCTCTTTGAAGCTTTCTTCACCAATTGCAGACTTTATGGACATTACTTTTAAAATAGAAATATATTGACGATGACCTTTGGTTCTTTGAAAGTGTTTTCTTCTATTCTTTCTAAAAACTCTAATCTTATCATCTCTTGTTTGATGCAATAGTTTTGCAGATACTTCTGCGCCCTTGACTGCAGGGGACCCAAATTCAAATTTATCGCCATTTCCAACAGCAACAATATCTTTAAATGAAATCATATCGCCAACATTTCCCTCAATTTTATCAATTTTCATAGTATCACCAGGTGATACTTTGAACTGTTTTCCAACTGATTTTAGGACTGCATACATAATGAGGAGCACAATATATATAGGTCTTTATTTATGTCAATAGACAAAAGTTGAATAAATTAGGGCTTTTAAAGATCTTTAGGTCTGAATTTAATTTGATTTGCAGTTTTTGCACAAAGCATAAAACTCTAAGTTATATCGGGAAACATCCTGCCCATATTTATTTATAAGCTGACCCATACTCTCTGCGAGATTATTATTTTTTAATTCTTTAACTTTATCGCATCTCTCACAAATGGTAAAAATAGTGTTACTAGCGCAATTAGAATTACTACAGACAATAAAAGAGTTTTTACTTTCAATCTTATGAATTCTTCCTAATTCAACCAATTTATCTAAAGCCCTATAAATTTGAAGAGGTGATTTCAGCCCCTCTTTTTTAAGGCTATCTAAAATAGAGTATGCTTTTAAGGGCTCACCCGAACTTCGTAATAGATCAAGAACAATTTTTTGGTTTTTTGTTAAGTCTTGCTTTTGATCTTTTTTATTACGAGTTTGTGAATTAATCATTTATTTACCTAACAACCTTATTTCTTTTTTTGATATAATCAATTTTTTCCATGGAGGAAGGGTTAAAATAAATATTACTAAAGCAAGGCTTAAGATAGTCGGCCCAGTAGATGTATTCCAAGTTATGGAGGAAAACAAACCCAAGACGACAGATAATAATCCAATTATACTGGAAACTATTGCCATCTGTATTGGTGTTGAGGATAAATTTCTTGAAGCTGCAGCGGGTATAATTAGAAGACCAGTTATTAATAGTATACCTACTATTTTTATTGAAATAGCAATAACACCTGCAATTAAAAGTGTAAAAATTGTATTTGCTAATTCTGGATTAAGTCCCTCAGCTTTAGCTATTTCCAAATTCACGGTGCCAGCAAACAGTGGCCTCCAAATGAGAATTAGTAAAATTAAAACAACACACCCACCAATCCAAATTATTAATATGTCTTGAAAGTTTACTGAGAGAATGTCCCCAAAAAGTAAACCCATGAGGTCAATTCTTATAAATGAAAGCAAGCCCAGGAGCACAAGACCGATAGCTA
>CABYQR010000034.1 GCA_902521155.1 uncultured Alphaproteobacteria bacterium
GAGGGTGAATTTTACGAGTTTGATTTAAGTTTAAGCATAAATAAGGTGCATTATACTGAAAGAAGTTTTCAGTATCCTTAGTTCTTTTATGAATAATTTTACCTTGACCAATACAATGATGATTATTTAATTCCATTGAATTCTCGATGTATCGGCTTCATTAAAATGGCCTAAATTAATATTAAGTTTCTTACAGACTTTCAGAGCCGACTGAATACCATCCTCATGAAAACCATAACCTAGATAACTGCCTACATAAAAGGTATTACTCAATCCTTGAATTTTACCAATTTCTTTTTGAGAGTTTAGTGTATTAAGTGAAAAAATTGGATGTTCATAAACTGTTTGGTATAGATTAGAAGTTTGATTTTGATTGAGAGAGACGAAGAACTCATCCTTGGTATCCAGAGGTTGCAATAAATTCATCCAGTAACTTAAAGTACATTTATTATTGGTATTTGTGTGAAAATTCCAACTAGACCAAGCCGCTTTATGAGGGGGCATTAAAGATGAATTTTGATGGAGTTGGGCTAAATTTTTTTGAAAATTAAATGAATTTAGTATAGATGCTTCTTTCTCTTTTTTATCCCTTAACAAAGGTAGAAAGTGGTGAGGTGGGCAAGCTAATACTAATAAATCAAATTGATATTTCTTATTTTGAGAAAGAATTTCAACTCCCTTGTCTCTAATAATCTTATCTATCTTAAATGATTTTTTAATATCAAAATGTGACGCTTGAATAAGTTTATTTATGTAATTTTTAGAACCACCTTTTACTGTTTTCCATTGAGGACGATTTATAAAATTAAATAATTTATGATTTTGAAAAAAACTAATAATACTACTTAATGGTTGATCTAATGAGTTAGAGTCTGGAGATGACCAGATACTTGAAATTAATGGTAAAAAATGATTATAAACAAACTCTTTAGAAAATTTTTTTGTTTCTAGATATTGGCGAATAGAGATATAAGAAGAAATATTTTTATTTTGAAATGTTTTATAAAATTTAACGATATCTTTTAGCATTAGATAGAATTTCCAATTAATGAGATTATGAGGTTTGGCAAATAAAGCTCTTAGACTACCTCCGCCATATTCAAATTGGTTACTTGAATTATAAAAACTAAAAGACATGTTGCTTTTAGAAACAGGTACTTGGAGTTCTTTAAATAACTTTGTAAGATTAGGATATGTCAATTCATTGTAAACAATGAAACCTGTATCTATTGCAATATTGTTTTGTTTTGAGTCTTTGACTTCTTGTGTATTTGCGTGCCCACCAAGATAATGATTTTTTTCAAATAGAGTGACATCAAATTGATTTTGCAAAAAATAAGCAGCCGATAATCCGGCAATACCGGAACCTATGACTGCAATCTTCTTTTTCAATTTATGATTTTATCCGTTGATAAGCTTCTAATGCCCGATTTCTTGAGTCTTTTAAATCAACTATAGGATAATAATATTGGTTATTTTTGACAAGATTGTTGAGGGACTCTTCACTCAGATACGGCTGAAAAATTAGTGAGGGTTTTTTCAACCCTTCTAAATCAGGTAAGTACTTTAATATAAATTTGGCCTGGGGATCGAATCGCTCTGACTGTAAAACAGGGTTGAAAACTCGAAAATATGGTGATGCATCCGCGCCACATCCAGCAATCCACTGCCATCCTGCAGCATTGCTAGCCTCATCATAGTCTAAGAGTGTATTTTGAAAATATCTTTCTCCATAAGTCCAGTTTAATAATAAATTTTTTACTAAGAAACTTCCTACAACCATTCTTAAGCGATTATGCATCCATCCATTATCATAAATTTGTCTCATAGCAGCATCTATTAAAGGTATTCCAGTTTTTCCCTTTTTCCATAAATTCAAATCTTTTTCATTTTTGCGCCATGGAAATTTAGAAAATTTTTCATTTATCGGCATAGTGGAAAGATCTTTGGAGTAATATAGAAGTGAATAAGAAAACTCCCTCCATCCAATTTCTGATAGAAAAGTTAGTGAGGATATATCAAGTTTTTTTGATTTAATAACTTGGTTGAATATCATTCGTGGAGATATTTCACCAAATCGTAAATGAGGTGAAAGTCTAGAAGTTTGATCTAAGTCAGGTCTATCTCTTCCTTCTTTATAATTATCAATATGGTTATTAATATAATATTTTAATTTTTTTAAGGCTTCTTCTTCGCCAGGCTTCCAATAGTTAGAAAATTTTTGATACCATTTTTTGGAAGGTAAGAAATTCCATTGAGTTTTTTCGTTATGCTCAAGGGGGTCGATAGATTTTAGGGAAGTAATTTGATATTTTTTTGCCTTATAAACATCAAAAGCTTTTCTCCAATAAGGAGTAAAGACTTTAAAATATAGGCCTGAATTATTTTGAACCTCCCAAGGTTCATTTAAAAGATGGGCATTAAAAGTCTCTACCTCAATATTTTTTTCTTTAAGGTCTTGTTTAATTTTTGTGTCACGACTAATTGATTTTTTAGAATAAAGTCTGTTCCATACTACTCTATTTATCTTGTATTTTTTAATGAGTTTAGATAAAGACTCTTGAGCACTTCCTTTCATCACAATTAAGTCAAGTTTGAATTCTTTTTTAAAAGAATTCTCTAATTTTTTTAAAGACTCGTGTAGCCACCAATGACCTGCTTCACCAGTTGCTTCTCTTTCAATTTCATCATAGACATAAACAATAAGGGCTTTTGATTTATCCTTTTGTATGGATAGCAAGCAAGGGTTATCTTCAATTCGAAGATCTCTTCTTAACCAGTATAGAGTTTTATTTTCGATGGAATAATTTTAGCAAATTTATTTGCTATGAGGGGGCATTTTCTTTTCTACAAACCAAACATGTTGTCTCAGAACAGGATCATATTTTCTTTGTCTTAATTTATCTGAAACCTTCATACCCTTGGTAGGTTTACGAACTATATATTTGGTGCCTGTTTCAGGTTTTTCTTCAGGAATTAGCTGTTTTAGCTGATATGTTGACTTTTTTGCCATTGGCGTAAAATAAACTAATTTATGCTTTGGTCAAGATTGTTTGTTAAAGAAAGTTAAGAAATTCGCTTCCAATGCTCTCTTTTATCACTTAAAGATCTTTTCTTTTTGTCAGTGAGTTGCTTGTAGCAATTTGGGCAAGAGAAACCCTCTTTATAATGAGGGGATGAGAACTCTTCATCTGTTAAAGGCATATTACATCCATAACACAACTTAATCTCTCCTTTTTGCAAATTTTTATTTACCGAAACTCTATAATCAAAAACAAAGCATTCTCCGTCCCATAATGAAGCTGGAGTTTTCTCAAAATATTTTAAAATACCCCCTTTGAGTTGGTAAGTATCAATTCCATTCTTTTGCATCATAGGGCCTGCTTTTTCACAGCGAATGCCTCCGGTACAGTAAATAGCTACTTTTTTATTTTTAAAATTTATTTTATTAGCTTCTATATAATTCTTGAATTCTCTAAATGATTTTATACCTGGGTTTATTGCATTTTTAAAATGACCTATTTTATATTCATAATCATTTCGAGTATCTACAACAATAACATCATCTTGGGCTATAAATTCTTCCCAATTTTTTGGTTTGATAAATTGACCTTTTTTAATTTCATCAATTGTTAAATTGAAATCTGAAGTAACTATTTCATCTTTAATATTTATTTTAAATT
>CABYQR010000035.1 GCA_902521155.1 uncultured Alphaproteobacteria bacterium
ATAATTACTTATTGATCATTGATTCTTAATAATAAATTACTACATTACTGATAATGAAAGACTCCTCAAAAAGAATTCACCCTGGTTCTGGAAGACGAAAAGCACCAGAATTCAATAAAGGTAGGCAAAGTAGCGATGATGCGATTAATGACCTAAAAATTTTGATTCCCAATGACCATTTTAGACAAAGAGACATGTTAATTGAAAGTCTTCACTTAATTCAAGATAATTTTAAATGCCTTAAACCAAAACACTTAACTGCATTATCAGAGTTAACTAACTTGCCTCTTACTGAAGTATATGAAGTAGCATCTTTTTATGCACACTTTGATATTTATAAAGAAGATGACATTCAAACACCTAAAACCACTATTCGTGTTTGTGATAGTATCACTTGTGAAATCAATGGATGTAAATCTTTAGAAAAAAATCTAAAAGAAAATTTGCCAGATGATATCAGAGTTGTGAGAGCACCATGTATGGGAAGATGCCACCAAGCCCCAGTAGTAGAAGTTGGAAAAAAACATTTTGGAAATGCTAATCTTAATATCGTAAAAGAGGCACTAGAAAAAAATGATACTAAACCTGTAATACCGAATTATATAAATTACCAAACATATACAAGCACAGGTGGATATAAAATGCTTCAAGAGTGTATAGAAGAAAAAAGGGATCCCATGAAACTAATTGAGGAAATGGAAAAATCAGGACTAAGAGGTTTAGGTGGAGCGGGTTTCCCAACAGGAAAAAAATGGAGATTTGTTAGAGCAGAAAAAAAACCACGTTTAATGGCAATTAATGGAGATGAAGGTGAGCCAGGCACTTTTAAAGACCATCATTATCTATCAAAAGATCCGCATAGGTTTTTAGAGGGAATGTTAATTGCAGCTTGGGTAGTTGAAGCAACTGATGTTTATATTTATATGCGAGATGAATACCCAGATGTAATAAAATTTTTAAAAAAAGAAATTAGGATATTAGAAGAAAATATTCCTAATATAAAAACAAGAATTCATTTTAGACGTGGAGCTGGTGCTTATATTTGTGGTGAAGAGTCGTCTATGTTAGAAAGCATTGAGGGTAAACGTGGTTTGCCAAGACATAAGCCTCCATTCCCATCTCAAGTGGGCCTTTTTGGAAGACCAACTTTAATTCATAATATAGAGTCTGTTTACTGGGTAAGAGAAATTTTAGAAAAAGGATCTGTTTGGTTTAGCAGTCATGGTTTAAATGGAAGAAGTGGTTTACGAACATTTTCTGTATCAGGAAGAGTAAAAAATCCAGGTGTTAAACTTGCTCCTGCAGGTATAACAATAAGACAATTAATAGATGATTATTGTGGTGGTATTGAAGAAGGTCATAAGTTTAAAGCTTATTTACCTGGTGGCGCATCAGGAGGAATATTACCAGCCAACTTAGATGCCATTCCACTCGATTTTGATACATTACAAGAATATGGATGTTTTATTGGTTCTGCTGCTATAGTTGTTTTGTCTGATAAAGATAATATGAAAGACATAGCAAAGAATTTGATGTTCTTTTTTCATGACGAAAGTTGTGGCCAATGCACTCCATGTAGAAATGGAACTGACAAAGCTTTAAAACTTATGAACAAAGACTCATGGGATATAGATTTACTCCAGGAATTATCATCTGCTATGATGGATGCCTCTATTTGTGGCTTAGGACAGGCAGCTCCCAATCCGCTTCTATCGGTCATTAAACACTTTCCATCAGAGGTAACGAATTAAATTATGTCTAAAATAACTTTATTTAAGATTGATGGAAAAGAGTATGAAGCAAAAAAAGATGAAACCATATGGCAAGTTGCTAAAAAAAATGGAATAGATATTCCTCATCTATGTTACTCAGATGAACCAGGATACAGGGCAGATGGTAATTGTAGGGCTTGTATGGTTGAAATTAAAGGAGAGAGAACCCTAGCTGCTTCTTGCATCAGAAAGCCAACTGAAGGAATGGAGATTACAGTAAATTCAAAGAGAGCAGAAAAATCTCGATCAATGGTTTTTGAATTACTAGTGGCTGATCAGCCAAAGAAAGAGGAATCTCCAGATCCTGACTCTAAGTTTTGGAAATGGTCAGATGATCTAGGTGTTTCTGAAAGTAGATTTCCTGCAAAAGAAAAAATATCTTTAGATAAAAGTCACAAGGCTATGAGTGTAAACTTAGATGCCTGTATTAATTGTGGTTTGTGTGTCAGAGCTTGTAGAGAAGTTCAAGTAAATGATGTTATTGGGATGGCTTTTAGAGGTTCAACAGCTAAAGTTATATTTGATTTAGATGATCGTATGGGAGAAAGTACATGCGTAGCCTGTGGTGAGTGTGTACAAGCTTGTCCAACTGGTGCCCTTCTAGAATCAACTTTAGTTGAAGATTCTGGAAAACGAAATGAACTTATCGCTGATAAGAAAGTAGATAGTGTTTGTCCTTATTGTGGAGTGGGGTGTCAAACTGAAGTCAGTGTAAAAGATAATAAAATTATCCAAATTGATGGAAGAAATGGGCCGGCTAACGAAAATAGATTGTGCGTAAAAGGTAGATTTGGATTTGACTATATTAATCATGAAGGAAGAATTACAAAACCACTGATCAGAAAAAAAGATGCTCCAAAACAATGGAATGTTCAAATAGATGACAAAAACATCTATGACTATTTTGAAGAAACATCTTGGGAAAATGCTCTTGAAGTATCCGCTAATGGTTTAACAAAAACTTTAAAAGAAAAAGGCCCTAAAGGTCTTGCTGGCTTTGGATCTGCGAAATGTTCTAATGAGGAGGCCTATCTATTTCAAAAATTAGTTAGAGTGGGCTTCGGGTCAAATAATGTTGATCATTGTACAAGGCTTTGTCACGCATCATCTGTTGCAGCTTTATTTGAGGGTTTGAAGTCCGGAGCTGTATCCGCTCCGTTTAACGCTGCTACTGTTGCAGATTGTATTATTGTCATTGGAGCAAGACCTACTGAAAATCATCCTGTTGCAGCTACATACTTAAAAAGAGCTGCTAAAAGAGGTTCTAAATTAATAGTTATGGACCCAAGAAAACAAGGTCTATCAAAATATGCTGAACACCATTTACAATTTAAACCTGGAACTGATGTAGCGATGCTCAATGCAATGTTACACACAATTGTTGAGGAAAAGCTTTACGATGAACAATATGTTCAGGGACAGACTGAAGGTTTTGAAGAACTTAAAAAAAGTATAAAAAATTTTTCTCCCGAGAAAATGGAAGCTATTTGTGGTATTGAAGCTGAAACTCTAAAAGAAGTGGCTAGAATTTATGCTAATTCTGAAAAATCTATTATTTTTTGGGGAATGGGTGTTTCGCAACATGTTCATGGAACTGATAACGCAAGATGTTTAATAGCTCTTGCTCTTTCTACCGGCCAGGTTGGAAGAGAAGGTACAGGATTACATCCATTAAGAGGTCAAAATAATGTTCAAGGAGCTTCTGATGCGGGTTTAATCCCATGGATGTATCCAGATTATTTAGTTGTTGACGGTGAAGTAAATCAAAATTCTTACGAGAAATTTTGGAATACAAAAATGGATCCTGAAAGAGGTTTAACTGTTGTTGAAATAATTAATGCAATCCATGCAGATCAAA
>CABYQR010000036.1 GCA_902521155.1 uncultured Alphaproteobacteria bacterium
TTTTAAATAAATGGTTAATGGTTTTCTTATGATAATTTTCCAAATAGTAAAATCCGCCGTACCCAAATTTTCTATCTCCATCCCAATATTCTTTTCCATATTTTTTTGCTATTTTCATATTAGATATTTTTTCAGGTCGCATTCTTTCTAAATAATTTCGTGATGTGTTTTTATGGTTTTTTGATAAAATGTTATTCATGCCAATTAGCGATTTTTTCTATGAAGTTATTTTGAATATTCTGAATCGAAATTATATTTATAATTTCATCAATAAGCTCAATATTACTTAAATTATCGATGTATTTATTTTCTAGAGCAAAATGAATTACTTTTTTTTTGGCAATTAAAGCCTCAATAAGATTATACCTATAAGATTTTTTTTCTGGTAATTGTCTTAGACTATACATTACTATTCCATCAAGGTTACCAATTTCATTAATAGTTTTTTCAAGAATCATGTGAGAGTCTTTCATTGCATACTCTGTTGCACTTAAAAAATATTTAAAATTATTTTTATTGCAAAAGTCCCTTAATACTAAGTTTTGTATATTTTGGGGAACGCGCTCATTCATAAAAGGACGACTAAATACGTAACCTCTGAGTTTCATTTTAAAATGGAAAATTATAGTTTAGCCCTAATTTTGTCATAGGTTTAGTGGTTATTGGTTCAAAAAATTCACCTATACCTTTGTCACCATAAGGTGAAAATAAGCTTTTAAATCTGCAATTCATTGACCATCTTGTTTCACTTGTTGTATTAATAATATTGCCATGAGGTAACGATTGATTAAAAATCATTACTTGACCATAATCAATTTTTATCCATTCGACATCATCTTTAACATACTCAAATAGATCATTACTTTTTTCATCTCCTGATTTAAAATTAGTGATTTTTGATAAATGCTCGGGTGAAAGTAAGTACATTGATTTAGTATCATAACAATCTACTAAAGGCATCCAGACTACTGCTTCGAATGGAGAGTCTCCCGACCATGTATCAGCATGAATAGGTAGTAAAGAGCTGTCGTCATTAGGCATTTGAATGCTTAAATTTACTCTGTTTTGCATTGCCAATTCATTACCTACAACAATATCTAATAAATTTTTTGATAGAAAGTAGTAATGTTCTCTAAATTTTTTATCTTTAGCCATACTATCTATTATAAAGAGTCTAAAGCTATTTAATTCTTCTACGTTAATTGAATTATGTATATCATTTAAAGTATCAAGAAAATTTTCATTAATTTTTATATTTGTTGAATAGCTTGAAGTAGCATTGACAAAAAAATCAGAAATATATTTTAGTGATTCTTTTTCTTGAATCTCAGATATTAAATAACCCTTTTCAAAAAAAATTCGAGATTGCTTAATTTCAAATTCGTTTAAAAACATTTATTTATTCTATTAAATAAAGACCTATTATCCAGTCCGAAGTATTTAAGTAATTCTTTCTGACTACCATATTTTTGATAAAATTTATTTTCAATTCCAAATATATCGATTTTTTTTAAATCATCTTTTCTTTTCTTGGATAATAAATCTAAAATAGAAGATCCCAATCCTCCATTGGCATAATGTTCTTCTATTATAAAAACTTTTTTACTTTTTGATATTATATTTAAAAGTTTTGATTCATCAATAGGTTTAATGCAAGGAACATGAACAACTCCAATTTTTTTAGATTTTTTTTTAAATTCACAAGAAATGTCAATTGCTGCCTGAAGCATACTACCTGTTGTTATAATATTAAAATCTTTACACTCAACTAAAGTTGAACATTTTAATATATTGAGTTTTTGAGATATTTTATTTGTGACAATTTTTTCACCACCCCGTCCAACTCTTATGTATATTGGTGAATTAATAGTTAAACTACCTTTAATAATTCTATCCATTTCTAAAGCATCTGCAGGTGCAAATATTTTTATATTAGGGAGAGTTCTGAGAATAGAAAAATCATCAAAATTTAAATGAGTTGGTCCTAAAGGTGCATAAACTGCACCTCCTCCATTAGCAATTAAGGTAACAGGTAAATTATGTAAACATAAATCTATGTATATTTGTTCGTAACATCTTTTAGTTAAAAAGCTTCCTATTGTATTTACAAAGGGTATATAACCCTCCAAGGCCAAACCTGCAGCAAAGCCTATCAAATATTGTTCACTAACACCTTCCATTAAAAATTGATTTGGATATTTTTGCTTCATATCCTCTAACACTCCAGCCCCTAAATCTGATCCTATAAAAAGAATTTTAGAATTCATACTTGCTTCATTCTGAATTGTTTTTAAAGCTTGCTTTCTCATTTTAGGAATTCTTTTTTTAGTAGTTTAATTTCCTCTGATTCAAAATTTTTGTGATGCCATAGAGGGTTATTTTCTGACACCTCGTATCCTTTTCCCTTTATAGAATTACTTATAAACAGGCAAGGTTTTTCATAACTATCAATATTTTTTCTTAATATTTTTTTTATAGATTTATAATCATGACCATCAAATTCACTGACATGAAAACCAAAACTACTCCATTTTTTTCCTAATGGTTCAAGAGGGCAGACATATTTATTCTTCCCGTAAGATTGAAGCCTATTGTAATCTATTATAACAAAAAGATTGTCTAATTTATGTTTAGAGGCATGAAGAGCAGCCTCCCATATAGAACCCTCATTTAACTCTCCGTCACCTAAAATTACTAAAACCTTTGATTTATTATTATTTAGTTTTAAAGCTTTAGCCATACCCACACCTACACTAAGGCCATGGCCAAGTGAACCTGTAGATGCCTCAACCCCCGGTATATGAATTTCTGGATGACCAGGTAGCATTGAATTAAATTTTTGGAAATTTTTTAATTCTTTTTTTGGAAAAAACCCTTTATCAGCTAATATGGAGTAAAGAACAAGGCATCCATGACCTTTGCTTAAAATTAATCTATCTCTAGAACTGAGATTTATTTTTTTTGGGTTATAATTCAAAAATTCATCATATAAATAAACAAATAGTTCTACTAATGACATTGCCGATCCATAATGACCTCTATTATTTACAGAAATCATTTCAATAATCATCCTTCTTATTGTTTTGCACCTATGATTAAAATCTTGTAATTTCATTTATATATTCATCTGTATACTTTTTTTTAATTTTATTAAATAGTTTTTTAGATTTGATTATAGTTGCATTAATCTTCATCTTACTAAGATCATTTTTTTTAATAGGATTTAAAATTATCAAACACCATATTAAGCAGTAGAAATGAAAATACTGTTTAAATCTATCAAAATTTATTGGTCTTATTTTTAAATTAAA
>CABYQR010000037.1 GCA_902521155.1 uncultured Alphaproteobacteria bacterium
TAGTTGATACTTGCTTGTGTTCCATTACCCCTGATGGTCATTGTGGTATATCTCACAAGATGAAAATTGATTTAAAGCAAACACACTATGCTTTGGGTCTAGCTGCTAATACTTATCTCGAAGCTGGAGCAGACATTATTGCTCCTAGCGATATGATGAAAAATACTACTCGCTATCTTAGGAAAGTTTTTAATGATAATGGTTTTCATCAATCTCAAATCATGAGTTATTCTACTAAATTTAAAAGTGGTTTTTATGGGCCCTTTAGAGATGCTGCGAATTCATCGCCCAAAGGTTTCGATCGTTCCTCTTATCAACTACCAGTTACAGATAGAAAAAAAGCTATAAATAGCTCCATAATTAATGCTGCTCAGGGGGCTAATTATTTAATGGTCAAGCCTGGTATGACTTCTATTGACTTAATAGCTGATATAAAAAAAGAAACATTGCTTCCTACTGGGGCTTATCAAGTTAGCGGAGAATTCGCTAGCTTAAAGCTTTTAGAAGCCAATAGATTGGGTAAATATCCTGACCTCTTAAAAGAATCTTTAAATGTATTTTCCAGAGCGAAAGCAGACTTTATAATCACCTATGGAGCTAGAGATATTGTCAAATATATATAACGAGAGATTTCATAACGCTCTTCAAAAAAAGGAACAAATCACGCCTCCTATTTGGATGATGCGCCAAGCTGGTCGTTATCATAAACACTATCAAAATTTAAAAAAAAAATACACATTTGAACAATTATGTCGTAATCCGGAACTTGCATGCGAAGTTACCTTGGGACCTATTAAAGATTTTGACTTCGATGCTGCAATTTTATTTAGTGATATTTTATTTCCTTTAGATTTTTTAGGGATGAAGCTATCTTTTAGCCCAGGTCCTATCTTTGAAAATAATCTATCTCAGCAGATGTTAAGTGAATATAATATTGAAGAATTTCAAAATTATATTCAATTTCAAAATAAATCTCTTCAATTAATACGTGAAAACTTAGCAAAAGATAAATCATTAATTGGTTTTGTAGGAGGTCCTATCACTCTTTATCATTTTGCTATTCGCGACAATCCTATTGCAGATAATCTGTTCTCCTCAGCTATTCCAGTTCTAGAGGAAATTTTATATAAAAATATTGAGATACAGTTTCAAAGTGAAATTGACTTGTTAATGATTTTTGATACTGAAGCCAACAATCTTTCAGATGAAGATTTTATACAATTTAGTTTGCCTTTTATTGAACAAGTAGCTAATAAATATCCAAACCAAATAGGCTATTTTACAAAAAATATATCACCTAAAAAATTTCAAGAATTGAAAAAAATTAGTCCTTTGAAACTTACTGTCTTGGGGACTCAGCATCATTTATTTCAAGAACTATCTCAAACACACTTAAGTCTTCAAGGGAATTTCTCAAATGATCTTTTAACCATATCTGACCAAGATGACTTTAAATCGGCCTTAAATGAGTATGTTTCCCACTGTCAAAATTTTGATTCAAAAGAAAGAACTGGTTGGATTGCAAGTCTAGATCATGGAGTAAATAAAATGACACCTGAGACCAATGTGCATCTATTTATTGAGTATATAAGAACTAAAATAACTTGAAAAAGTTAATTTTTCTTAATGGCATCTTTTAAAGGCAACAAGCTCTATATTCACGGTTCAGATCTAAAGACTGGTATTCTTTTAACTAATTTAGGCACACCCGACGAACCAACAACTCCCTCTCTTAAAACATACTTGAGACAATTCCTTTCTGATGGAAGAGTCATTGAGACACCCAAAGCTATTTGGTGGTTAATTTTAAATGGAATTATTTTAAATACTCGGCCAGCTAAATCTGCCAAAAATTATAAATCAGTTTGGACTGATGAGGGTTCGCCTCTTCTGCTTTATACAAAAAAACAAAAAGAGCTCATTAAAATTAATTTGGAAAAGAAATACTCAAATCTAATTTTTGATATAGGTATGAGATATGGTAACCCTAGCATAGCAAAAGGTTTAAATAATTTACGTAATCAAAATTGTGATCGAATTGTGGTTCTTCCACTTTATCCTCAGTATTGTGCTGCTACCACAGGCTCAACTTTTGATGCTGTTGCTCAAGAATTGCAACAATGGAGATGGGTTCCTTCCCTAAGATTTATTGGGAGTTATTATGATCAACCTTTGTACATAAAAGCTTTAAAAAATAGTATAGAAGAGTTTTGGAGTAAGAATGAAAAACCCTCTAAATTGATTTTTAGCTATCATGGAATTCCAAAAAAATATTTAGACAAAGGAGATCCTTACCACTGCTTTTGTAGAAAAACTACTAGACTAGTAGCCGAGTCAATGAAACTTCCAGAAGATAGCTATATGACTACTTTTCAATCAAGGTTTGGTCCAGCTGAATGGCTACAACCCTATACTGACAAAACTATTGAAAGTTTAGCTAAAGATGGAATAGATAATATTCACGTTATCAGTCCTGCTTTTTCTTCTGATTGTTTAGAAACTATCGAAGAACTTAATGAAGAAAATAGAGAAATATTTATAGATAATGGTGGAAAGAAATTTGGATATATTCCTTGTCTTAATGATCGAGAAGACCATATACACCTACTCACTTCGTTATTAGAAAACGAGTTACATGGTTGGGTATGAGCGAAAAACTAGCAGACCAGCAAAATAAGGCAGAGAAATGGTTTCAAGAACTTCGTAATCAAATGGTAGGAGCTATTCAAAAGCTAGATGAATCAACGTTTATAGAAAAAGAGTGGAAAAGACCTGGAGGTGGCGGTGGGCTCATGTCGGTTTTAAGAGGTAATATTTTTGAGAAAGTGGGAGTAAACATTTCTACTGTTCATGGGGAATTTAGTAAAGAATTTAGAAAAAGCATGCCTGGTACTGATGAAGATCCAAGTTTTTGGGCAACTGGAATTTCTGTTGTAGCCCATATGAAGAATCCAAAGATTGCTGCTGCTCATTTTAACACTCGATATATTACTACTAAAGGGAAGCAATGGTTTGGTGGAGGATGTGATCTAACACCCGCCATACCTGAAGCAAAAGAAACAAAAAATTTTCATCAAGGGCTTGAAAGAACTTGTAACCAGCATGATGAGAACTATTACAAAATATTTAAAAAACAATGCGACGATTATTTTTACTTAGAGCATC
>CABYQR010000038.1 GCA_902521155.1 uncultured Alphaproteobacteria bacterium
ATGCTAGAAATATCACTGATATTGATGACAAAATAATTAATAAGGCTAATGAACTTAATATACCTACAGAAGAACTAGTTAAAAATACTGAGAAAGTTTATCAAGAAAATCTTAAAGTATTATCTATACTTCAGCCCACATTTGAACCCAAAGCCACAGATTATATTTCAAAAATGGTCGAAATGATTTCCTCTCTTATTGAAAAAGAATACGCCTACGTATCTGCTGATCATGTTTTATTTGAAGCCAAAAAATTTAATAATTATGGTCAACTATCAAAACTATCTCTTAAAGATATTATTAGTGGTGCTAGAGTTGAGGTCGCTTCTTATAAAAAAAACCCAGAAGATTTTGTCTTGTGGAAGCCATCAAAGGAAAATGAACCATCATGGAATAGTCCTTGGGGTAAGGGTAGACCAGGTTGGCATATAGAGTGCTCCGCTATGACTGCTGAACTTTTAGGGCCTACAATAGATATACATGCAGGAGGATTAGATTTAATTTTTCCACATCACGAAAATGAAATAGCGCAATCAACCTGCTACCATGGATGTCAAATGGCTAATTATTGGCTACATAATGGTTTTATCAACTTCCAAGGAGAAAAAATGTCAAAATCTCTTGGAAATATTACAATTGTTAATGATTTATTAACCATTTACGAGCCAACTATTATTAAATACTCAATATTGACAACACATTATAGACAACCAATTGACTTTTCAGATGAATTACTTAGGTATTCCCAAAATATTATTGAAAAATGGCGAGGCTTTGTTAGAGAAACAAATAATTTTGAATTGGATGAAGAATTTATTGAAGCTCTTAACGATGACTTAAATACTCCTAGCGCTTTAAAAAGACTTCAGCAAATTGTGAATGAATTACGAAAAAACCCTGATAATCCTAAACTAATATCTCATTTCAATAATGGATTGAAAATATTAGGCCTAAAACCTGATTTTAAAGAAAAAGAATTAAACCTTGATAAAGAGCATATTGAAAATATGATATCCCGCCGAAAACAGGCAAAAGAAGAAAAAAACTTTGATTTGGCTGATAAAATTAGAGATGAATTACAAAGGGAAGGTATCCTTTTAGAAGATAAAAAAAGTGGAACTGAATGGAAAAAGATTTAAACACAAACAAAATTTATTTTTTTGATACAACTTTAAGAGATGGTCAGCAAACAACTGGTGTCGACTTTAGTGTAGAAGATAAAGTTAAGATCTCCAATGCCTTAGACGAATTAGGTATTGATTATATTGAGGGTGGTTGGCCAGGATCTAATCCAACTGATGATAGTTTTTTTCAATCTCCTAAAAAATTTAAGAATTCAAATCTAGTAGCCTTTGGAATGACTAGAAGACCTTCTGCTAGTGTCTCTAATGACCCTGGATTGAATAATCTAATCAATACAAAAGTAAAACATATTTGTATCGTTGGAAAGTCATCTTCCTATCAAGTAGAAAAAGCCTTGGGTATTACTAAGTCTGATAATTTAAAGATGATAGGAGAAAGTATTCAACATATTAACTCAAAAGGCATTGAGGCTATTTATGATGCTGAACACTTTTTTGATGGTTACAAGAGTGATCCCCAATATGCCACCGAATGTTTACAAGAAGCCTTAAATAATAATGCTAGATGGATAGTATTATGCGATACCAATGGAGGGTCATTACCCAATGAAGTCGAAACTATCATTAAAGAAGTTATAAAAATAATTCCAGGAGAGAGACTTGGTATTCATGCACACAATGATACAGAAAATGCTGTTGCTAATTCTCTAGCGGCAGTTAATGCTGGTGTAAGGCAGGTCCAAGGCACTATAAACGGGCTAGGAGAAAGATGTGGTAATGCCAATTTAGTTTCAGTTATCCCTTCAATTATTTTAAAATCAAATTTTGAAACCTCAGTGTCTAAAGAAAACTTAAATAAATTAAAAAAAACATCTCAACTTCTGGATGAGATTTTAAATAGACAACCAAACAGCCAACAGCCATATGTCGGAGAGAATGCTTTTTCCCACAAAGGTGGGCTTCATGTGTCTGCCATCAATAAAGATCCCAAGACTTATGAACACATTGATCCAAAAATAGTTGGTAATACAAGAAAAATTGTTATTTCAGATCAATCTGGAAGATCAAATATTACATCCCTTTTAAATACTGTTGGTATTGACCCAGATGAACATAAAGATAAATTAGATTTACTCCTTCAAAAAGTCAAAGAGCATGAGTTTAGGGGTTATGCATTTGACCAAGCCTTAGCTAGTTTTGAAATTTTAGCAAGAAAGACTCTTTTTGGTATTCCAGAATATTTTGAGTTAGTTCGATTCAAGGTTATAGATGATAGAAGATGGAATGCTAAAGGAGAGTTAGTAACTGAGTCGGAGGCAACGGTAAGAATAGTTGTAAATAACGAAGAGTTTATGAATGTTGAGGTAGGGAATGGTCCCGTCAACGCTCTTGATAAAGCCTTGAGAAAAT
>CABYQR010000039.1 GCA_902521155.1 uncultured Alphaproteobacteria bacterium
GAACCACAAACACCTTCTCTACATGACTTTCTAAAAGTTAAACTTGGATCTATTTCAGCCTTAATTTTATTGAGAATATCTAGAACCATTGTTCCTGCTTTTGCTACATCAATTTCAAAACGATCAATTTGGGGTGGGGTCCCCTCTTGTCCAGACCAACGGTAGACATTAACAATTCTGATATCGTGATTTTGCTGTGACTGTTCATCTATTAGATCTACATTTGAGTAGGAGTTGCCTTTAACTGGAATAGAGTTTTTAGGAAGATTTAGCTGAACCATTAATAAACTCTCACTTGAGGCTGGATAACAGATATTTGATTACTCAAAGTTGTCATTCTTACTGGTCTATGAGTGACTTTATTTTCAGTGTTATTACCCCAAAAAAGTGTGTGTTTTAGCCAGTTCTCATCATCTCTTTCAGGATAATCCTCTCTTGCATGGGCCCCTCTACTTTCTGTTCTTTGTTCAGCGGAAACTCCAACGCTTCCAGCTACTTGCATTAAATTATGAAGTTCTAGGGCTTCGATTAAATCGGTATTAAAAACACTTGATTGATCTTTGACATTAATGTGACTGAGATCTTGTGACATTGAGCTGAGCTCTTCATTACCTAATTTTAAAGCTTCACTTTCTCTATAAACTCCAAATCTTTTTTGAACTGTCTTTTGCATTTTTTCTCGAAGCTCTCCTACAGATATGTCTCCCTTATTGCTTTTGATAGCTTGAAGTCTTTCAATAACTAAATTTGTATGAGATTGAGAAGGCATTCTGAGAGATTCATTTTGATCTATAACTTGGCCAGCTTGTATTGCAGCTCCTCTGCCAAAAACTATAAGTTCAGCAAGAGCATTAGTACCCAGTCGATTAGCTCCATGAACTGAAGCGCATGCCGTTTCACCAATTGCCATTAAGCCTTCACATATTTCCTCTGAGTTTGAGTCAGTGGGTTTTAAAACTTCAGCCTTAAAATTAGTTGGTATTCCTCCCATACAATAGTGGACAGTTGGTATTACTGGAATTGGTTCTTTAGAAACATCTCTTCCACAAAAAGCTTTCACTGACTCAGAAATACCTGGTAGTCTTTTTGCAAGCATGTCTGCATCTAGGTGCTCTAGGTGAAGGTTTATATAATCTTTGTTTGGCCCGCATCCTCTACCTGCACTAATCTCTTTGCTGATAAACCTTGAAATGACATCTCTAGCTGCCAGGTCTTTTGCATTTGGGGCATATTCAAGCATAAACCTTTTTCCTTCATTATTTTTTAAAACTCCACCTTCTCCTCTTGCAGCCTCTGAAATTAAAACTCCTACTC
The DNA here is from genome assembly GCA_902521155.1 of uncultured Alphaproteobacteria bacterium. Classification (GTDB taxonomy): domain Bacteria; phylum Pseudomonadota; class Alphaproteobacteria; order HIMB59; family HIMB59; genus HIMB59. The sequence goes on from CABYQR010000039.1 coordinate 1,315, forward strand.
CGTAAATACCAGTCGGGTGAAATTGAATAAATTCCATATCGGACAGGGGTAGTCCTGCCCTAAGAGCGATACCGGCTCCATCACCTGTACAAATATGTGCACTAGTAGAGGACTGAAATATTCTCCCATAACCACCAGTGGCCAAGATAGTCATTTTAGCAATGAAACGGTGTAATGTTCCATCTTCAACATTAATGGCCAAAAGACCACAAATAGAGTCGTTATTGTCCTTTAGAAGGTCAACTGCAAAGTATTCGTTATAAAAATCAACATTATTTTTAAGGCTTTGCTGGTAGAGTGTATGTAGAAGAGCGTGACCTGTTCTATCGGCAGCAGCACAGGCTCTGCTTGCAGGGGCGCCTTTTCCATTTTTAGTCATATGTCCACCAAAAGGTCTTTGATAAATTTTACCATCATCAGTTCTAGAGAAAGGCATTCCATAATGCTCTAACTCAACAATAGAGTCGACAGCATTAGAGCATAAATACTCAATGCTATCTTGGTCACCTAGCCAATCTGAACCTTTGACAGTATCATACATATGCCATTGCCAACTATCTTCTCCCATATTAGCTAAGGCAGCTCCGATCCCACCTTGGGCAGCAACAGTATGACTTCTTGTAGGATATACTTTTGAAACACATGCTGTTTTAAGACCTTGTTCTGAGCAACCTAAAGCAGCTCTCAATCCTGCACCACCTGCTCCTAAAACGACAACATCTAAATTGTGATCAGTGTAATTCATTTAAAAAAATAAAGCCGGTAAAAAAATTAATAGAGAAAGTATAATTATAATATTAGTAATAAGAGAATAGATTTTAATTTTTGAAATAGTGAAGTAATCCTCATAAACTTTTGCTAATTGAATTTTTATATGAACCAAAGCAACTACAAAAAAAATCAATAAAAAGATTTTATTAAATGTATTGGATAACAAAACATGAAGTGAGTTTTCATCAGGATAGGAGTTTAAGAAAAAAATAATAAACCAATAACTGATTGGAATCAGAGCTAGATATAAAATTCTTTCAATTTTCCATTTTTGCGAAGCTTTCATTAAAAGAT
>CABYQR010000040.1 GCA_902521155.1 uncultured Alphaproteobacteria bacterium
ACTGGCTACAAACAGACATGCTGATAAAAATGATGCCTCCTCCTTGGAGAGTCCTCTAGCAGCAAATCATATGGCCTTAATTTATGTCAACCCTGAAGGCTTCGAGGGTAACCCCGATCCTTTAAAGACCGCTCAACACATCAGAGAGACTTTTGCCAGAATGGCTATGAACGATGAAGAGACAGTTGCTTTAACTGCCGGTGGTCACACCATCGGAAAAACTCATGGAAACGGCGATGGTGCTAATTTAGAAGCAGAGCCAGAAGGCGCTGCTATTAAAGAACAAGGTTTGGGTTGGATGAACAACACAACCCGAGGCATTGGAAGAGACACGGTCACTTCTGGTATTGAGGGTGCGTGGACCACAGAGCCCACTAAGTTTGATAATGGCTATTTTTATATGCTTTTTACATATGATTGGGAGTTAAAGAAAAGTCCTGCTGGTTCATGGCAGTACGAACCCATCAATATCAAAGAGGAAGATAAGCCCGTGGATGTGGAGGATCCTTCTATTCGATACAACCCCATCATGACCGATGCCGATATGGCCATGATTAAAGATCCCATCTATCGAGAGATCTCAGAGAAGTTTTACAAAGACCATGACTACTTGTGCGATGCCTTTGCCAGAGCGTGGTTTAAACTGACCCATCGTGACATGGGACCTAATACAAGATACATCGGACATGATCTTCCTAAAGAAGATTTAATTTGGCAAGATCCCGTTAGTGCCGGATCTAACAGTTACGATGTAGAGGGACTTAAATCCAAAATTAAAAGTAGCGGTTTAAGTATTCAAGAATTAATCTCAACAGCTTGGGATAGTGCGAGAACTTATCGTGGCTCCGACCTTCGAGGCGGTGCTAATGGTGCTCGTATTAGACTGGCTCCTCAAAAAGATTGGGCAGGCAATGAGCCTGCCAGATTATCGAAAGTGCTTTCAATTCTAGAACCTCTCGCCTCTGAAGCGGGTGCGAGCATTGCCGATACAATTGTGCTTGCGGGAAATGCAGGCTTGGAGATGGCTATTGAAGCAGCTGGGTCTAAGGCCCCTGTTCCCTTTCATCCTGGAAGAGGTGATGCCACGGAAGAGATGACAGACGCAGAATCATTTTCTCAACTAGAACCTATCCACGATGGTTTTCGAAACTGGTCAAAGGAAGATTACGCAGTCAGCGGTGAGGAGATGCTCTTGGATCGATCTCAGTTAATGGGGCTTACAAGTGTGGAAATGACAGTTCTTATTGGTGGAATGCGAGCTCTTGGTGTGAACCATGGAGGTAGCAAAAATGGCGTATTTACTGATCAAGTTGGTGCTTTAACCAATGATTTCTTTGTGAATTTATTAGATATGAAGAATAAATGGAAACCTTCTAATGGCCATTATGAAGTAATTGATCGTGCCAGCGGTAATGTCAAATGGACAGCTACTTCCGTGGATCTTGTGTTTGGCTCAAATTCCATACTTAGATCTTACGCGGAAGTCTATGCTCAAGACGATAATAAAGAGAAGTTCATTGAGGATTTTGTAGCAGCATGGACTAAGGTTATGAATTCAGACAGATTTGAATTAAATAATAATTAAAATAAGGATTCATGTTTAATTACGGGAATATCCAACTCAAAGTTTGTGGTATTACGGATATTAGATCCCTTGAGATAATACAAAGATACTCTGTGAGCAGAGTGGGCTTTGTCAGTGATAGCTTATATGGTCCTAATACTTTATCAGTTGATGAAATTATAAAACTAAAAAATAAATCTTATGAATTAAAACTTAATCCAATTCTTCTTATTGGTAATTTAGAAATCACAGAAATCATTAAAGTGATTAACAAGATAGGCATTAAAGAAGTATGTTTAGCAAATCAATACACTTACGGGGAAATACAACAATTAATAAATAGTACAGATATTAAAATGTCTATTTCGGTTAGTTATAATAATCATGATTGTGATTTCTTTCAAAAAATTAAGAATATGATTAGTAGTTTTTATTATGATTTAAATATTTACCACGAAGATAAAATCGAAAAAAAAGAACTCTCCGAATGTATTACCCAAATAAATGAGTTAAGAAAATTTTCAAAACCGCTGTACCTAGGGGGAGGTATTAATATTGAAAATATTAAAGAAGCAGTTAGAACTCTCTCTCCCTTTGGAATAGATATATCAAGTGGATTGAAGAAATCGAATACTCTCGACGAAGAGAAGCTTAAAAAAATCCTCGATAGTCTTGGGTTTGACGAGATTGTTTAATAATAAAACGCTCGTTCAGATTACTTAAAAGATTTTTGTAAGTTTTTTTCGTGTTTAAGTCAATAAATTGGGGGTTTAAATCAAGAATAGGTTTTAGCACAAA
>CABYQR010000041.1 GCA_902521155.1 uncultured Alphaproteobacteria bacterium
GGATAGACTCTCATTCTCAGACCAGCTTCCATAGCATCCATTCCAGGCACCAATCTATCATATTCATATAGGTAAGCGCCTCTAGCTAGTCCTAATTCAAGTCGACCATTAGATAAAACGTCTGTCATAGCAGCTTCCCCAGCAAGTTTTATAGGATGCCAAAAAGGAACTATTAATGTTCCTGTTCCTAGCTTGATTTTTTTGGTATAGCGACATAAATCAGCAATAGTGATAAAGGGATTGGGAGCAATAGCATAATTCATTGCGTGATGTTCCCCTGTCCAAATAGCTCGCATATCACTCTGATCGGCCATTTGACAGAGATCAATGAAGTCCTCATAGAGTTTTGTATAGGACTGATCAGGATTATCTCTAATCATGTGAACAAATAATGAAAATTTCATAAATTTAAGTACCTTCCTTACTTTAAACTCTTAATAAATTGATTTAAATGAAAATTAAATTTTGTTGAATGTGTTAACTGTAAAATATGTCTAGCATTCTTAATAATTACATAATTACTTTTAGTTAACTTAGCTAAGTTTTTCGACATCAATGGAGTTGAATTCAAATCCTTTTCCCCTGTGATATAGAACATAGGAACTTTTATATTTTTAATAATTTTTGAAGAACTTCCTTTGAATTTGGAAAAAACATCGTAAGCCATTGAATAGCCTTTAAGATTAAATTTTTTATTCAATCGAAGTAGGACCTCTATAAAATTTGAAAATTCTATAATTTTCTTTGACTGAGAATTCCCAAACCATCTTTGAAGAAGGTTATCTATAGTAATTTTTTTTGAGGGATTTTCTTTTAACTCCTTTGCTCTTTTTTGAACATTTTTTAAAGCTTCACTAGATCGATTATAAATAGGTGTTACAGCTATTCCTGATTTTAAAATACTTGAATTAAAACCTGCTATTTCTATGGTGATTAAAGCTCCAAAAGAATGACCAATTAAAATAGGTTTATTAATATTTTTTACTTTAATAAATTGAACGACTTTTTCAGAGTAACTTTTCAAATCAATTTTCTTTTGAGATAAAACAGTGCTTTTGCCATGTCCAGGAAGATCAATAGCATAAACTGTAAATTCCTTTTTAAAAAAATTAATTTGTTCTATCCAGCTCTCAGCTCTAAGTCCAAGACCATGGATTAGAATGATAGGATCGCCTTTTCCAGTCTTGTAATAAGCAATTCCGTTTGGAGATTTATTTTTTCGCAGGATCATCGACATCATTACCAAGTTCTTTTAAATCTTGATATCGATCTCCAATTCTATGATGGGGCCTTCCACCATTAGCTCCCCCTAGAGCAATGACAATCTCGTTAGCAGCAGGGCTATCAGAAATTGCAAATTGAATGGTGTGGTAATGAGATCTTTTGCCAGGATCATGTTTATCCATTAAAGGAATCATTATAGGGCCGTTAGCGGGCGCTCTAGTGTTTGTAAATACAAGGTAAGATTTTGCTCCTACAGCGTTTCTATAAAAATTTCCAAATCGAAGGGTGTGAGTAAATGCCGATCCATGCTCTATTTCTCCTTCAGTCCCTACAACAGCCGCTTTACCATAAGCTTCAATATTATCAGGGCCACCAGCTAGTTTAATTATTCTTTTAGAGAGCTCTTCTCCTATAGTAGGGGCATATGCATGTATTTCAGGTTTTAGGTCTTCTATGAACTTTCCTGACCATGGATTAGTAATAACAGCGGCCACAGCAAAGATATGCAGAGGTTTTTCAGTCTTTTTGAAACCCTCAATATGGACCAACTCAGAGTAATCAACAAATTTTCTGATTTCTAAACTCATTCAAGATATATAATACTAGTTTTGTTATTATTTATATTAGTTTTTTTGATTATTAATTAATTTTAAAGGATTGGATATTCAAGCTTTATTTATTTTTTTTAGCTCTTCCACAACTTCTTTGGCATGATTTTTTACTCTCACATTAGACCATATCTTATGAGTGACCCCTTTAGTATCTATTAAAATTGTTGTTCGAATAATCCCCATATACTCTTTACCAAGAAATTTTTTTAATC